>NZ_JBJIAJ010000015.1:0-141583 GCF_045310925.1 Mycobacterium sp. SMC-15
TCCCGAGTCCCCAAGCGCGCACAATCACGTGAGGCAACGAACCCGCCCTCGCGCGCATCTTGACGTGAGGCAACACGCACTGACTCAAGCTATTTGGCAGGGTCGCCAGTTGTGGATAACTGCGGCCACAGTTGGAAGGCTGTGGAGTGAGATCTGACTACGGATCAGAAGGTTGGGAGTCTTAGCTCAGCTCCCAGATCGCCGTGACGGTGAAGCTCACGGTCTGTTGCCCGGGCTCGACCGGGGGAGCGGCGGCCATTGCGCGGGGCATCGGCATCCCCACCGGTGACGGCGGCGGCGTCCCGCCGGCGATCTCGGAGATCGAGATCACCTGACCGAGCCGCAGGCCCGACAACTGGGCGTACTGCTCGGCGCGGTCCTTGGCGTCGTTGAAGGCCCGCTCCCGGGCGCCGCGCACCAGCGCCGAATCGTCCTCGATGGAGTAGCTCACTCCATTGATTCGGGTGGCGTCCCCGCCGGCCCGCACGATCACTGCCAGCACCTGGGAGGCGGAGTCGCGCTCGACCCTGACCCGGATGGTGTTGCCGGCGCGGTAGCCGGTGATGTTCGCCGACCCGCTGGCGTCGGGATTGCCGTACTGCGGCTGCAGGCTGACGCCGGTGGTGCTGATGTCCTTGCGGTCCACGCCGGCATCCACCAGTGCATCGATCACCGCCTGCTGACGCTCGCTTGTCTGGTTCATCGCGCTGGTGACGTCTCCGGCGACGAACTCGATACCAGCCTCCGTGGTGAGCGTGTCCGGAACTCCCTGGACCTCGCCGGTGCCCACCACGGTCACCTGACGTGGGATGTCCGTCCCGCCGCTCGGTGCGGCGTCGCAGCCGGCCATCGCGAGCGTGGCCACGCCGGCCAGCGCCAGCGTCATCGACCAGCGGAGAACCATCCGGGCACTGTGTGTCGGCATGAGTGGCACCTTATCGGAGTCGACGCAGACACCGGCGGAAAAGATCCATGCGGCACACTGAGGTGATGACCTCCGCGCCGTCGCGAGCACTGTCCAGCGCCATCGAGCCGTTCGCCGGCCAGGTGTACTTCTCCCCGGAGTGTCACCGCGGCTACGCGGCGCTCGGTTTCGGTGCCAGCCCCGCAACAACCGATGGGGTCGAAATGCCGGACGGGCCAGCGTACTTCTGCAGCAGGGGTTCCGCGCTGGGACAGGCGCCCGGCGACGTGATCGCCGCGACGTTCGGGGTGTTCAATCCGGCCGTGGTCGTTCCCGCCGTCGGTTACGGCTGGAAGCTGACCGATGCGCCGACCATCCGGGCGGCGCGTACCGAGGGTGCGCTGGCTCAGCTGCGCCGGGTCCTGGGTGCAGCCCCCGACGGCATCGAGCGCGCCGTGGAGCTGCTGCGCCGCGCCGTGGATGGTCTCTCGGTGGCGGGCAAGCCGCTGTTCGCCGGGCTGGTTGCCGACGGGCTGGTCGGTGAGCCGCTGACCGATGCCTGGCTGTTGGCCGACCAGCTCCGCGAATTCCGTGGCGACGCGCACGTGAACGCCTGGGTCGCAGCGGGATTCGATGCCGTCGAGATCGGTCTGATCACCGAGCTCTATCGCGGATTTCCGCCGCGCACCTACGTCCGGTCCCGGGCGTGGAGCGATGACGACTTGACCGGGGGTGAGGCCCGGCTGGCCGAGCGCGGCCTGGCGCGCGACGGCGTGCTCAGCGATGCCGGACGCGCCGCGCGCGAGGCGGTCGAGACGTCAACCGATGCGGCATGTGCCCGGATCGTGGCCCGCCTCGGTGACGACCTGGGTGAACTGGTGGAACTGGTGGGCGGGTGGTCGAAGCAGCTGGTCGACGCCGGTGGTTTCCCGAAGGCGTGGCTGGGCGCTTCGGCTAAGGGGTAACCAGGATCTTGCAGTGCCGGTCGGGGTCGGCCAGCTCCTGGAAGGCCGCACCCACGCCGTCGAGTCCGACCTCGCCGGTGATGAGCGGCGCCACGTCGATGTGGCCCTCGGCGATGGCCCGCAGCGACGCGGCGAACTCCGCCGGCTCGTAGGCCAGTACGAACTGCACGCTGATTTCCTTGGCGATGCCGTAGAACGGGTGCACGGTGTCAGATTCCATGCACACGCCGGCCACCACCAGCCGGCTGCCCACCGGCGCTCGCCGCAGCACGTCGTCGATGACGCCCGGCACCCCGACCGCCTCGAAGATCACCTTCGGGGTAACGGTGTCGAACGGCGAGCCCTGCGCCGGATCGAGCGTGCGATGCGCACCCATTCTGACCGCAAGTTCTCGCCGGGCGGGCGAATAGTCAGCGGCCACAATGTCTTCCACGCCTGTGGTGCGCAAGGCGGCGATGATCGCCATCCCGATCGGTCCGCAGCCCAGCACCAGCGCAGTCTCGCCAGCCGCGATGCCGGATTTGTTGACCGCGTGCAGGCCCACCGCCATCGGCTCGGTCAGCGCGGCGTGGCGGGGATCCAGCCCGTTGGGGATCGGCACCAACAGCGGGGCCGACAGCAGCATCTTCTCGGCGTAGCCGCCCACCGTGGTGTTGGAGTAGACGATCGGTTCAATACCCTTGGCGGCCAGCAGGACCGGTATGGAGGTGATCGGCGTTCCAGCGGCAAACGTGTCGGTGCCGGGACCGGCTTCGAGCACCGTCGCGCTGAACTCGTGGCCCATGAAGATATCGGCGCCCAGATCGACGGACGCACGCGAGGACGGGCTGCCGGACATGGCCTGTGTCGCGGCCAGCACCTGCTCGCCATGCGAGGCGAAATGCAGGTCGGATCCGCAGATGCCGCAGGCGGTCACCTCGACGAGCACCTGGCCCGGACCGGGCGTCGGCTCCGGCACGTCGTCGCGATAGACCATCCGCCCGTCGCGCAGCACCGCCGCGCGCATCAGCGTGACCCGCCGCCCGACTCGGTGACGTGCTCGACGACGGCGTTCTTGATCGCCTCGCCGGCCCGGCCGAACAATGTGTCGCGCATGCCCCGGGCCCATTCGTGTGATGCCTTGGGTGCGGTGAGCTGACCCTTGAAGTGCGGAATCACCTTGCGGGCCAACAGCTCGTAGCTGTGATAGGTGGCCTCCGGTGAGGCCCAGTCGTGCCCGAGGAACAGCAAGGTGCCGAACCCGCCGGAGCGCTCCAGCAGGCCGGTGATGTGTTCGATGGCGTCGTCGGGGGTGCCGATACAGCAGCTCCCGGCGGCGGCGTAGGCCTCGACGAACTCGGTCGGCGTCTGCGGCGATCCTTCGACTTCGCTTGCCAGCGGTACGAACCCGGCCGCGCCGAAGTAGTCCGCGAAATCCTGCAGCCCGTAGGTGCAGTCGGCCACCGCCTGCTCGCGGGTGTCGGCGATGTGCATGATGCTCAGCACCCGCCAGTCACCCCGATCCGGCTCGTCGCGGCCGGCCTTGGCGGCCTGATCGCACACCACCTGCCAGGTGTTCTCCAGTGCGGCGAAGCCGCCCGGCACCGACATCGACAGGGACAGCAGTGAGGTGCCCAGCGCGCCGGCCAACCGCGGTCCGGACGGCGAAATCATCGCGGCCGCAGAAATTTCCGGGTACGGCCAGGTGTAGGGGCGAATATGCAGGGCCGCGTCGCGCAGGGTGAACCAGTCCGAATGCCGGGTGATCAATTCGCCCGGCTCAGCCCGGAACAGCGCCAGGATCGCCTCCAGGGACTCCTGCATCATCCGGCGCTGCTCGACGGGGTCGATGCCCATCATGTGGGCGTCGGTGGGCAGGGCGCCCGGCCCCGCACCGAACATCACTCGGCCGCGCGTCAAATGATCCAGCAGTACCCAACGGTCGGCCACCATCAACGGGTGGTGGTAGGGCAGCGAAACCACGCCGGTACCCAGCCGGATGTGCTTGGTGCGTTCGGCAGCCGCGGCGATGAACACCTCGGGGCAGGCGATCAGCTCGTAGCCGCCCGAATGGTGTTCGCCGAACCAGGCTTCGTCGAAGCCCAGCCGGTCCAGAGCGACAACGCGCTCCAGGTCGTATTCCAGTGCGACGGTCGGTGATTGACCCAGCGCGTGAAACGGGGTGATGAAGACCCCGAAGCCCAGCGGCCGGGCGGTCACGATGCCGCTCCGGCCGGCAGGCCCGCCAGGAATTCCAGCAGCACCGTGTTGACCTCGTCGGGCCGCTCCTGCTGCAGCCAGTGGCCGGCGCCATCGATGATCACCTCGCGGTAGGGGCCGGTCACCAGCTCGGCGGCCCGGTCGCGGCGGGTGAAGGTCAGCACCGGGTCGGCGGATCCGGCGATGAACAGGGTCGGGACGTCGATGGTGGCGGCGGCCGGATTGGTCATGATCTCCCAGTTGCGGTCGAGGTTGCGGTACCAGTTCAGCCCACCGGTGAAACCGGTGCGGGTGAATTCGGCGATGTAGTGGTCCAGTTCGGCGGCGCTGATCCAGTCCGGTCGCGCCGCCGGCTCGGCCAGTCGATCGATGAAACCCATCGGGCCGGGCGCGACCATCAGCAGCGCCGTGTCGTGGTCGGCCGGGCTGAGGCTGCCCATCATCCGGCGCATGGTGCGGGCGGGGTCGGCATCCAGTTCCGCATCGGCGACGCCCGGCTCCTGGAAATAGAGCATGTAGAAGAAGTTCTCGCCGAAGACCTTGGCGAACGCCTCGGTCGGCGGCAGTTGCGGGCGGGGCACCGGCGGCACACTGAGCCCCACCACCGCGGCCACCCGCTCGGGGTGCAGCTGCGCGGCGTTCCACACCACCGGACCGCCCCAATCGTGGCCGATCCAGATTGCCTGCTCGGCGCCGACGTCGTCCAGCAGGCCGACCAGATCGCCGGTGAGCGCTGCCATGTCGTAGGCCGCGATCTCGTCCGGTCGCGACGAGCCGCCGTAGCCGCGCTGATCGGGGGCCAGTACGTGGAAGCCCGCGTCGGCCAGGGCCGGGATCTGATGTCGCCAGGAGAAGGCCAACTCCGGGAATCCGTGCGCCAGCAACACCACCGGGGCACCGCACTCGCCCGCTTCGGTGACCCGCAGGGTCACGCCGTTGGTGTCGACGAATCGTTGAGTTGCTCGTTCGATTGCGGGAGCCACCGTCACACCAAAGCACAACCGGGCCGGGATCGAACAGGGTTCCCGAGTCCGGCCAGGCAGGTTAACCGCAAGGGACGGTAGCCTGAACATGCCCAGCTGCATGTATTGGAAGGATTTGGCCGCGCCCGGCCGATGTCTGATGAATCGCAAAAACGTGATCCGCACCGTAACCGCGATCGCAGTGGTGTTGCTGCTCGGTTGGTCGTTCTTCTATTTCAGTGACGACACCCGCGGATACAAGCCCGTCGACACCTCGGTGGCGGTGGCCCAGATCCACAGCGGCAACGTCAAGAGCGCCCAGCTCGACGACCGCGAGCAACAGCTGCGGCTGGTCCTGAAGACTCCGCTCACCAGCGTCGAGGTGACCGACAAGGCCGGCCAGTCGGGCAAAGCCGACAAGCCCGGCCGGGCCGAGAAGGTCGACAAGCTGATCACCAAGTACCCGACCGGGTACGCGGTTCCGCTCTACACCGCGTTGACGGCGAAGAAGGCCCAGATCAACACCGTGGTGAACCAGGGCAGCCTGCTCGGGTCACTGCTGATCTATATGTTGCCGATGTTGCTGCTGATCGGGTTGTTCGTGATGTTCTCCCGCATGCAGGGCGGCGCCCGGATGGGCTTCGGCATGGGCAAATCACGGGCCAAACAGCTGGGCAAGGACATGCCCAAGACCACCTTCGCCGACGTCGCCGGCGTGGATGAGGCGGTCGAAGAGCTCTACGAGATCAAAGACTTTCTGCAGAACCCGGGCCGCTACCAGGCGCTGGGCGCCAAGATCCCCAAAGGCGTGCTGCTCTACGGCCCGCCCGGCACCGGTAAGACGCTGCTGGCCCGCGCGGTCGCCGGTGAGGCAGGTGTGCCCTTTTTCACCATCTCCGGCTCGGACTTCGTGGAGATGTTCGTCGGTGTCGGCGCCTCCCGGGTGCGGGACCTGTTCGAGCAGGCCAAACAGAACAGCCCGTGCATCGTGTTCGTGGACGAGATCGACGCCGTCGGCCGCCAGCGCGGCGCCGGCATGGGCGGCGGACACGACGAGCGGGAGCAGACCCTCAACCAGTTGCTGGTGGAGATGGACGGGTTCGGTGAGCGGGCCGGGGTCATCCTGATCGCGGCCACCAACCGGCCCGACATCCTCGACCCCGCGTTGCTGCGGCCCGGCCGGTTCGACCGCCAGATCCCGGTGACCAACCCCGACATCGCCGGGCGGCGGGCGGTGTTGCGGGTGCATTCGGCGGGCAAGCCGATCGGCCCTGACGCCGACCTGGATGGGCTGGCCAAGCGCACCGTCGGGATGTCCGGCGCCGACCTGGCCAACGTGATCAACGAAGCGGCGCTGCTGACCGCGCGCGAGAACGGCACCGTGATCACCGGCGCGGCGCTGGAAGAAGCGGTGGACCGGGTGATCGGCGGCCCCCGGCGCAAGGGCCGGATCATCAGCGAACACGAGAAGAAGATCACCGCCTACCACGAGGGCGGCCACACCCTGGCGGCGTGGGCGATGCCCGACATCGACCCGGTCTACAAGGTCACCATCCTGGCTCGCGGCCGTACCGGCGGGCACGCGGTGGCGGTGCCCGAGGAAGACAAGGGACTGCGCACCCGCTCGGAGAT
This sequence comes from Mycobacterium sp. SMC-15, assembly GCF_045310925.1. NCBI lineage: Bacteria > Bacillati > Actinomycetota > Actinomycetes > Mycobacteriales > Mycobacteriaceae > Mycobacterium > Mycobacterium sp. SMC-15. The sequence goes on from NZ_JBJIAJ010000015.1 coordinate 6,663, forward strand.
GATCGCCCAGCTGGTCTTCGCCATGGGCGGGCGCGCCGCCGAAGAACTGGTGTTCCGCGAGCCGACCACCGGCGCGGTCTCCGACATCGAGAAGGCCACCGCGGTCGCGCGCGCCATGGTCACCGAATACGGCATGAGCGCCAAGCTGGGCGCGGTCCGCTACGGCACCGACCACGGCGATCCGTTCGTCGGACGAGCGATGGGTACGCAGGCCGACTACTCGCACGAAGTGGCCCGCGACATCGACGACGAGGTCCGCAAACTGATCGAGGCCGCGCACACCGAGGCCTGGGAGATCCTGACCGAATACCGCGACGTCCTCGACGTCCTGGCCGGCGAGCTGTTGGAGAAGGAGACGCTGCACCGCGCCGACCTGGAGAAGATCTTCGGCGACGTGAACAAGCGGCCCCGGTTGACGGCGTTCGACGACTTCGGCGGTCGGGTCCCGTCCGACAAGCCGCCGATCAAGACCCCCGGTGAGCTGGCCATCGAGCGGGGCGAGCCGTGGCCGCAGCCGAAGCCGGAACCCGCGTTCAAGGCCGCGATCGCTCAGGCGTCCCGGGAGGCGGCCGCGCGGGCGGGTGAATCCGGCCCCAACGGCAGTAACGGTGTGCCCGCCGGCGGTGAGGCGGGCACCCAACCGGACTATGGGGCCCCGGCGGGCTGGCACGCACCGGGCTGGCCGCCCTCCCCGCAGTCGCAGCCCCAGCAGCAGGGCGGCTACTGGTATCCCCCGCAGCACTGGCCGCCCAGCGGTTACCCGCCCGCCCAGCACTACCCGCCCTATCAGCACCGGCCCCAGCCGTACCCCGGTGCCGGCCAGCCGCCGCCACCGCCGGCATCGTCCGGTGAGGCCGACGGTGGTGGTCGTGGCACGGAGAACAACCGGTCCGAGCAGCCGTCCGGTGACTGAGAAAGCGGGGTCGACGATGACGTCGGCAATTTTCGATCAGGCGCGGGCCGAGGCCGCCGTGCGCGAGCTGCTGCTCGCGGTGGGCGAAGACCCCGACCGGGCGGGTCTGCTCGACACCCCGGCGCGGGTCGCGCGGGCTTATCAGGAGATGTTCGCCGGGCTCTACACCGACCCGGATGCAGTGCTGGAGACCACCTTCGACGAGCAGCACGAAGAGCTGGTGATCGTCAAGGAGATCCCGCTCTACTCAACCTGTGAGCATCACCTGGTGTCCTTTCACGGTGTCGCGCACGTCGGGTACATCCCCGGCTACGACGGCCGGATCACCGGTCTGTCCAAGCTGGCCCGGGTGGTGGATCTCTACGCGAAGCGGCCGCAGGTGCAGGAGCGGTTGACCGCGCAGGTCGCCGACGCCCTGATGCGCAAACTCAATCCGCGCGGAGTCATCGTGGTGGTCGAGGCCGAGCACCTCTGCATGGCGATGCGCGGAGTGCGCAAGCCCGGCGCGATCACCACTACGTCGGCGGTCCGCGGACAGTTCAAATCCGACAGCACGTCGCGCGCTGAGGCCCTGGAACTCATTCGGCGCAAGTGAGCACGACACGCGTGCAGGTCGTCGGGGTGGTCAACGTCACCGCCGATTCGTTCTCCGACGGCGGGCGCTACCTCAACGTCGATCGCGCCGTTGAGCATGGCCGCCGGCTGGCGGGCCAGGGTGCGGCGATCATCGACGTGGGGGGCGAATCGACCCGGCCGGGTGCGCTGCGCGCCGATCCGCGGGCGGAGGTTCAGCGGGTCGTTCCGGTCGTGAAACAACTTGCTGAGCAAGGTATTACCGTCAGCATCGATACGATGAACGCCGCCGTCGCCGATGCCGCGCTGGACGCCGGCGCCACGATCGTCAACGACGTGTCCGGGGGAGCCGCGGACCCGGCCATGGCACCGCTGTTGGCTTCCTCGGGTGCCCGATGGGTGCTGATGCATTGGCGGCCGGTCGATCCGGACAATCCACATCGGGTGCCGTGCTACCGCGACGTGGCCGCCGAGGTCCGTGAGGATCTGCTCGCCGCCGTCGACGCGGCCGTGGCCGCCGGCGTGGATCCCTCGCAGTTGATCGTCGATCCCGGCCTGGGCTTCGCCAAGACCGCCCAACACAATTGGGCCCTGCTGCATGGGCTGCCGCAATTGGTCGATCTCGGCATGCCGGTTCTCGTTGGCGCGTCACGCAAGCGGTTTCTCGGTACGCTGCTGGCCAGCGAGGACGGTACGCCGCGGCCGCCCGACGAGCGCGAAACGGCCACTGCGGTGATATCGGCGTTGTCCGGGCTGCACGGCGCCTGGGGCGTGCGGGTGCACGACGTGCGAGCCTCGGTCGACGCGCTACGTGTCCTGGGAGCCTGGAGCCAAGGAGGTGCGAGCGGTGACTGATCGGATCGAGCTGCGCGGCTTGAAGGTTCGCGGCAACCACGGTGTGTTCGAGCACGAGCGGGCCGACGGTCAGGACTTCATCGTCGACATCACGGTCTGGATGGATCTCGCCGTCGCCGCGGCCAGCGACAACTTGGCCGACACCTACGACTACGGACTGCTCGCGCAGCGCGCCGCGAATATCATCGCCGGCCCGGCTCGCGATCTCATCGAGACCGTCGCCGCCGAGATCGCCGAGGAGGTGATGGGCGACGCGCGAGTGCAGGCCGTGGAGGTGACGCTGCACAAGCCGCACGCCCCGATCCCGCTCACCTTCGCCGACGTCGCGGTGGTGGCACGGCGCTCACGCAGCGACCGGCGCGGCAAGGTGGTTCCGGCATGAGTCACGCCGTGCTCTCGGTGGGATCCAACCTGGGGGACCGGTTGGCCCTGCTGCAGTCGGCGGTCGACGGCCTGGGCCGCGCGGTGCGCGCGGTGTCGGGGGTGTACGAGACGCAGGCGTGGGGCGGCGTCGAACAGGGGCCCTTCCTCAACGCGGTGCTGATCGTTGACGACCCGGCCGCCGATGCGCACGGCTGGTTGCGCCGCGCGCACGAACTGGAGCAGGCGGCCGAGCGGGTGCGCACCCAGCGGTGGGGGCCGCGGACCCTGGATGTCGACGTGATCAGCTGCCACGACACCGGGGGCACGGAGGTGCTGTCCGACGACGAACAGCTGACGTTGCCCCATCCCCGGGCCCATCTGCGTGCGTTCGTGCTGGTGCCCTGGCTGTCGGTGGAGCCGCAGGCCCGGCTCACGGTGGGCGGCCGGCCGCGTGCGGTGACGGAGCTGCTCGACGAGCTGGAACCGGCGGAGCGCGCCGGGGTGTCGCTGACCGACCTGGGTCTGCGGCTCTGATGGGCCCGACTCGCAAGCGTGACGTGGCCGCCGCGGCCGCTGTGGTCGCGATCATCAGCTACCTGGCGGTTCCGCTGCTGTACCGATGGTTTCCGCCGATCACCGTGTGGACCGGGATATCGCTGCTGGCGGTCGCGATCGCCGAGCTGGCCTGGGGCCGCTACGTCGGCGCGAAGATCGACGACGGTCAGATCGGCGCCGGAGCCGGCCGGCTGCATCCGCTTGCGGTGGCCCGCACCGTGGTGGTCGCCAAGGCGTCGGCCTGGATGGGGGCGCTGGTACTGGGCTTCTGGCTGGGTGTGCTCGGCTATCTGCTGCCGCGCCGGTCCACCCTGCACGTCGCGGACCAGGACACCGGCGGGGCGGTGGTCGCGGCGGCCAGCGCGCTGGCTCTGCTCATCGCCGCGCTGTGGTTGCAGAACCGCTGCAAATCGCCGGAAGATCCCGGCCCGCCCGCCGAGCTGACCGGAAATCAAGCCGGGTAAGAATCGCCGGAGCGGGGCGACACGCGGATTGACCTCGTACAGGTACAGTCGGGCAATGCGCGCCAGCAACGATACGGGACAGAGCGACGAGGTGGAGCGGCGCAGATGAATTCGGTCCTGTCCCGCGCCCCGGGTCGGCGTGGAGTTCGCAGGCCGGGCTGGACACTGATGACGGCGTTGCTGATTCTTGCGATCGCCGCGAGTTCGGCGCTGGTGTTCACCAGTCGGGTGGAGCTGCTCAAACTCGCAGTCATCATCGCGCTGTGGGCCGCGGTCGCGGCGGCATTCGTGTCGGTCATCTATCGGCGGCAAAGCGATGTCGACCAGGCGCGGGCGCGCGACCTCAAGTTGGTCTACGACCTGCAATTGGATCGCGAGATTTCCGCGCGGCGCGAGTATGAGCTGACGGTGGAGTCCCAGCTGCGCCGCGAGCTGGCCTCTGAACTGCGGGCGCAGGCCGCTGACGAGGTCGCGGCCCTGCGGTCGGAGTTGGCAGCGCTGCGCACCAACCTGGAGATCCTCTTCGACGCCGACCTGAGCCACCGGCCGGCACTCGAGCCTGAGCGCACCCCGGTCCGTGCCTACAGCGACTGGGCGCGCTCGGGCGGAGAACCCTCCACGGGCGCCACCCGAGTCGCGTCGTCGGCCACATCGATCTACCCGCCGGACTCGGTCACCCAGACCGCGGAGAACCCGATCATCGACGTTCCGGAGGTACGGATTCCGGCCGCCGGAAGCCCCACACCGCAGGCGTCGCCGACGCCGCAGGCGCCGCACGCCGAGGGCCGCCGCGGTTCGCATCGCCGGCGTGCCGACGAGTCACCCCGGCGCAGCGCCGAAGAGTCACCACGGCGGGCCCCCGACGAGACGCCGCCACCGCAACCGGCCGCCGCCCGTTGGGCGCAGCCGCCGCAGCCCTTCATCGCGCCCGAACCCCGCCGTGAGCCGGAACCGCCGCAGCCTCCGCCGGCCCCCCAGCCTCCCCGGGCCGCAGCGCCTACCCCACCCTGGAAACCCGTTGGTGCCGAAGGGGAATGGCTGCCGCCGGGCGTGCCGGGTAGCAACTGGTCCGCGGATGTTCCGGCCGACACCGGGCGGCACGGGGCGCCCGACCGCAGCGCGGAAGCGCCGAGCCGACACGGTCGCCACGCAGACCCCGCCGAATCCGTCGCCGGTCCGCCGGTCAACGGCGCCGAGCCGGCACCCAACGAGGGAGGGGGGCGCCGGCGGGCGCGCTCCCGGCACGCGGCGGAGCAGGCCGGCGACCATGCCCGGCCGGCGCAGGACGACGCCACGCCCCCGGTAGCCGCCGAACCGCAGCCGGCCGAGCCGCCGGCTCCGGCCCACGCCAGTGCGCCCGCGTCGCGGCATTCCGCCGGCGCCGACGGGAGCGCCGAGGGGCCCAGCACCGGCGGCCAGTCGGTGGCCGACCTGCTGGCCCGGCTGCAGCCCACCGCGGGCGAAGGGCGCCGGCACCGCCGTCGCGAGGGGTGATCCGCGGCCAACTGCGACCAACGTCACTCGCAGCGCCGCGACCGATCGGGATAGACTCACCGGCGACCGTCCGGTACCCGCAGCGCGGGACTGGAACGAATACCAAGAGAACCTGTGAGGTCGTCTGCATGGCGCAGTTCGACGGACTGCGGCCCGCCCGGCTCAAGGTCGGCGTCATCTCGGCCGGCCGCGTCGGCACCGCGCTCGGTGTCGCGCTGGAGCGCGCCGAACATGTGGTGGTGGCCTGCAGCGCCATCTCCGAGGAATCGCGCCAGCGCGCCCGGCGCCGGCTGCCCGACAGCCTGGTGCGGTCGGCACCCGACGTCGCCGCGGACGCTGAATTGCTGCTGCTCGCCGTTCCCGACACCGAACTGGCCGGCATCGTGTCCGGCCTGGCCGCCACCGGTGCGGTGCGGGCCGGCACGATCGTGGTGCACACCTCCGGCGCCGCCGGGATCGGCGTTCTCGCGCCGCTGACGCAGCAGGGCTGCCTGCCGCTGGCCATCCATCCCGCGATGACTTTCACCGGTTCGGATGAGGACATCGACCGGTTGTCGGAGAGCTGCTTCGGCATCACCGCCGCCGACGAGATCGGCTACGCCGTCGCTGAAGCGCTGACCTGCGAGATCGGCGCCGCGCCGTTCCGGGTCGACGAGTCCGCCCGCACCCTCTATCACGCCGCGCTCTGTCACGGCGGAAACCATGTGGTGACCGTGATCGACGACGCGCTGGCGGCGTTGCGGGCGGCGTTGCCGGGGCGGATCGGCTCAGTGGCCGCCGATGACCCGGACGGGATTGCCGAGCGGGTGCTCGGACCGTTGGTGCGTGCCGCGCTGGCCAACACCCTGCGTGACGGCCGGGCCGCGCTGACCGGGCCGGTGGCCCGCGGCGACTCGGCCACCCTGGCCCGGCACCTGGGCGCGCTGGCCGATGTGGACCCGGACCTGGCCGAGGCATATCGCACCAACGCGCTGCGCACCGCGCACCGCGCCGGTGCCGCCGACGACGTATTGGAGGTGCTGGCCCGATGAGCCCGAACACGTCCCGGGGTCCGCAGCCCACCTTCACCGCCGGCGGGTTCAACGTCTACGAGCGCCCGGAGGACGTCGCCCGCGTCAGCCGCGCGCTGCGGTCGACCGGTCGCCGGGTGATGCTGGTGCCGACCATGGGCGCCCTGCACGACGGCCACCTGTCGCTGATTCGAGCGGCGCAGCGAGTGCCCGGTTCGGTGGTCGCGGTGTCGATCTTCGTCAACCCGCTGCAGTTCGGCGCCGGTGAAGACCTCGACGCCTACCCGCGCACCCTGGATGCCGATCTGATCGCGTTGCGCGCCGCGGGCGTAGACCTGGTTTTCACGCCGACCGCCGCGGCCATGTACCCGAACGGCCCGCGTACCGCGGTGCACCCGGGTCCGCTGGGCGCCGAACTCGAAGGTGCCGCGCGCCCGACCCACTTCGCCGGCATGCTCACCGTGGTCGCGAAATTGCTGTCGATCGTGAGCCCCGACCGGGTGTTCTTGGGCGAGAAGGACTATCAGCAGTTGGTGTTGGTGCGGCAGATGGTCACCGACCTCAACCTCGACGTGACCGTGGTCGGCGTACCCACCGTGCGCGAATCCGACGGCCTGGCGATGTCGTCACGCAACCGCTACCTCGACGCGGCGCAGCGCGAAGCGGCGACGGCCCTGTCGGCCGCACTGGCTGCCGGTGAGCGCGCGGCCGCGGCCGGTGCACCAGCGGCGCTGGACGCCGCCGCCGCGGTGCTGTCCGCGGTCCCCGCCGTCGACGTCGACTACCTGCAGGTTCGAGGCGTCGACCTCGGCCCGGCCCCCACCGACGGACCCGGACGGCTGCTGATCGCCGCCCGGGTGGGTTCTACCCGACTGCTCGACAACGCGGCGATCACGCTCGGACTTCCCATCGACGCCGACGTGGCGTTAGCCGCACAAACCCGGAGGAATTGATGTTTCGGACGATGCTCAAGTCGAAGATTCACCGTGCCACGGTCACCCATGCGGACCTGCACTATGTCGGCTCGGTGACCATCGACGCCGATCTGATGGACGCCGCCGACCTGCTCGAGGGTGAGCAGGTCACGATCGTCGACATCGACAACGGCGCCCGGCTGGTGACCTACGCCATCACCGGCGAGCGGGGCAGCGGTGTCATCGGGATCAACGGTGCGGCAGCGCATCTGGTGCATCCCGGTGACCTGGTCATCCTGATCGCCTACGGCACCATGGAGGACGCCGAGGCCCGCCGTTACCGGCCGCGGATCGTGTTCGTCGACGCCGAGAACAAGCAGGTGGATCTCGGCGATGACCCGGCCTTCGTGCCCGATGACGTCTCGGATCTACTCTCGCCCAGAAGCGTGCGCTAACCGTGCTGCTGGCGATCGACGTCCGCAACACCCACACCGTCATCGGCCTGATCGCCGGCTCCGGTGATCACGGCAACGTCGTGCAGCAGTGGCGGATCAGGACCGAGGCGGAGATCACTGCGGACGAGCTGGCGCTGACCCTGGACGGACTCATCGGCGATGACGGCGAACAGCTCACCGGTGCCGCCGCACTGTCCACCGTGCCGTCGGTGCTGCACGAAGTCCGGCTGATGCTCGACCAGTACTGGCCCTCGATCCCCGCCGTGTTGATCGAGCCGGGGGTGCGCACCGGGATCCCACTGCTGGTGGACAATCCCAAGGAAGTGGGGGCTGACCGGATCGTCAACGGGTTGGCCGCGTTTCACAAGTTCAAGACAGCGGCGATCGTCGTCGACTTCGGTTCTTCGATCTGCGTCGATGTGGTTTCGGCCAAGGGCGAATTCCTGGGCGGCGCCATCGCGCCCGGCGTCCAGATCTCTTCGGATGCCGCCGCGGCCCGCTCCGCCGGCCTGCGCCGGGTCGAACTCACCCGGCCGCGCTCGGTGATCGGCAAGAACACCGTCGAATGCATGCAGGCCGGCGCGGTCTACGGGTTCGCCGGTCTGGTCGACGGTCTGGTTCGCCGGGTCCGCGAGGAAGCCGCGGGAGCCGGAGACGACGTGACCGTGGTGGCCACCGGTCACTCCGCACCGCTGTTGCTGGCCGATCTGGAGACTGTCGACCATCACGACCCCAACCTCACCCTGGACGGACTGCGGCTGGTGTTCGAACGCAATCGGGACAGTCAGCGGGGCAAACTGCGCCCGGCGCGCTGAGTGTCGCGGGCTTTTCGTCCTGTCGCCGTGTTCCTCTAAGCTGGCGGGTCGTGAGCTCCGCCGATGTATCCCCTGAGACGCAGGACGAATCCGACCTCCCCGAGCAGTTCCGGATCCGACGCGACAAGCGAGCTCGGTTGCTGGCCGAAGGCCGTGATCCCTACCCGGTCGCGGTCGATCGCACCCACACACTTGCCCAGATCCGGGCCGACTACCCCGATCTGGAGGCGGACACCGCCACGGGCGACGTCGTCGGCGTCGCGGGTCGGGTGGTGTTCTCCCGCAACTCGGGCAAACTGTGCTTCGCGACCCTGCAGGAGGGCGACGGCACCCAGTTACAGGTGATGATCAGCCTGGCCAGCGTCGGGGAACAGGAGCTGGAGGCGTGGAAGACCGACGTCGACCTCGGCGACATCGTCTACGTGCACGGCGAGGTGATCAGCTCCCGCCGCGGCGAGCTGTCGGTGCTGGGCGACTCCTGGCAGATGGCGTCGAAGTCATTGCGGCCCCTTCCGGTCGCGCACAAGGAGATGAGCGAGGAGTCGCGGGTCCGGCAGCGCTACGTCGACCTGATCGTCCGGCCGGAAGCCCGTACCGTGGCGCGTCAGCGCATCGCGGTCATTCGCGCCGTGCGCAACGCGCTTGAGCGGCGCGGATTCCTTGAAGTCGAAACTCCGATGTTGCAGACATTGGCCGGCGGAGCGGCCGCCCGGCCTTTCGTCACTCATTCGAACGCGCTCGACGCGGACCTTTTCCTGAGAATCGCACCAGAACTGTTCCTGAAACGGTGCGTTGTCGGCGGCTTCGACCGGGTCTTCGAACTGAATCGGGTGTTCCGGAATGAAGGCGCCGATTCCACGCATTCGCCCGAGTTTTCGATGCTGGAGACCTACCAGGCCTACGGCACCTACGACGACTCTGCGGTGGCCACCCGCGAGATTATTCAAGAGGTCGCCGATGAGGTGATCGGGACCCGTCAACTGCCGCTGCCCGACGGCAGCATCTACGACATTGACGGTGAATGGGCGACCGTTGAAATGTATCCATCATTGTCGACCGCGCTCGGCCAAGAGATCACCCCGGCCACCTCGGTGGCCGACTTGTGGGCGATCGCGGATCGCCTCGGCGTAGAGATACCCAAAGACCGCGGCTATGGTCACGGGAAACTGGTCGAGGAACTGTGGGAACATGCCGTCGGCAACGCCTTGAACGCCCCAACTTTTGTCCGGGATTTCCCGGTCGAGACGACGCCGCTGACCCGCCAGCACCGCAGCATCGAGGGTGTCACGGAGAAGTGGGATCTCTATATGCGCGGTGTTGAACTGGCCACCGGCTATTCCGAGCTCGTCGACCCGGTGGTGCAGCGTGAGCGTTTCGCGGAACAGGCGCGCGCGGCGGCCGCCGGCGATGACGAGGCGATGGCGCTCGACGAGGACTTCCTGGCGGCCATGGAACATGCGATGCCGCCCTGCACAGGTACCGGAATGGGTATCGACCGCCTGTTGATGGTGTTGACGGGTCTATCAATTAGGGACACCGTTTTGTTTCCGATTGTTCGTCGTCAAGGCAACTGAACTGCGCCGCAGCCTGTTGTGTTGAAGCAGGCGTATTTTTATGGCAGATTAGTCGGCGAGGTCGAATACGGCTTTGCGCTCCGTTCGCGCGCAGGAAAGCTACCTAGGGGTACCAATGGCGAAAAAAGTGACCGTCACCTTGATCGATGATTTCGATGGTGAGGGTGCCGCCGATGAAACGGTCGAATTCGGCCTGGACGGGGTGACCTACGAGATCGACCTTTCGAGCAAGAATGCTACAAAACTGCGCGCAGAACTGAAGAAGTGGGCCGACGCGGGCCGTCGGGTCGGGGGTCGCCGGCGCGGACGGTCCGGTGGTGGCCGCCGTGGAACCATCGACCGTGAGCAGAGCGCCGCGATCCGCGAATGGGCCCGCCGCAACGGACACAATGTGTCGACCCGCGGGCGTATCCCGGCCGACATCATCGACGCATTTCACGCCGCAACCTAGCCGGCGGTTCAGCGAGGCTCGACGCAGGATCGGCGAACCTGGGACCGTCGCGTGGACCCGATAGGTTTCGCTGCTGGCGAACCGGGGACCCGTCGGAAACACATTCGATGGGTTAGACGTTGCTCCCTTGCATCCGGTGCCAGGTCCTTCGGGGCCGGGCCATCGGGTGGTCGATTCAGTACGCACTGCAAGGCAGGTCACAGCGCGCTGCGCCGCCCACTAGAGTGGACAGCAGGCACGCCGGCCGAGCCGAGGCCGATCAAGTGCCGATCGCGAGGGAGAGCAGGTAGCCACCGATGTTCGAGAGATTTACCGACCGCGCCCGCAGGGTTGTCGTCCTGGCCCAAGAAGAGGCCCGGATGCTCAACCACAACTACATCGGGACCGAGCACATCCTGCTGGGCCTGATCCACGAGGGTGAAGGCGTAGCCGCCAAGTCGCTGGAGTCCCTGGGCATCTCTTTGGAAGGGGTGCGCAGCCAGGTCGAGGAGATCATCGGCCAGGGCCAGCAGGCGCCGTCCGGGCACATCCCGTTCACCCCGCGCGCCAAGAAGGTGCTCGAGCTGAGTCTGCGCGAGGCGCTGCAGCTCGGCCACAACTACATCGGCACCGAGCACATTCTGCTCGGCCTGATCCGTGAGGGTGAGGGCGTCGCCGCGCAGGTTCTGGTCAAGCTGGGTGCCGACCTCACCCGGGTGCGCCAGCAGGTGATCCAGCTGCTGAGTGGCTACCAGGGCAAGGAGACCGCGGAGGCCGGCACCGGAGGCCGGGGCGGCGAGTCCGGCTCGCCGTCCACCTCGCTGGTGCTCGACCAGTTCGGCCGCAACCTGACCGCGGCCGCCATGGAGGGCAAGCTCGACCCGGTCATCGGCCGCGAGAAGGAAATCGAGCGGGTCATGCAGGTGCTGTCCCGGCGCACCAAGAACAACCCGGTGCTGATCGGTGAGCCCGGCGTCGGCAAGACCGCCGTGGTGGAGGGCCTGGCGCAGGCCATCGTGGCCGGCGAGGTCCCCGAGACGCTGAAGGACAAGCAGCTCTACACCCTGGACCTGGGTTCGCTGGTGGCCGGCAGCCGTTACCGCGGTGACTTCGAGGAACGCCTGAAGAAGGTCCTCAAGGAGATCAACACCCGCGGCGACATCATCTTGTTCATCGACGAGCTGCACACCCTGGTGGGTGCCGGTGCGGCCGAGGGCGCGATCGACGCGGCCTCGATCCTCAAGCCGAAGCTGGCTCGCGGTGAACTCCAGACCATCGGCGCCACGACTCTCGACGAGTACCGCAAATACATCGAGAAGGACGCCGCACTGGAGCGCCGGTTCCAGCCGGTGCAGGTCGGCGAGCCCACCGTCGAGCACACCATCGAGATCCTCAAGGGTCTGCGGGACCGCTACGAGGCCCACCACCGGGTCTCGATCAGCGACTCGGCGATCGTGGCGGCGGCCACCCTGGCGGACCGCTACATCAACGACCGGTTCTTGCCGGACAAGGCGATCGACCTGATCGACGAGGCCGGCGCCCGGATGCGTATCCGCCGGATGACCGCGCCGCCGGACTTGCGTGAGTTCGACGAGAAGATCGCCGACGCACGTCGGGAGAAGGAGTCCGCGATCGACGCGCAGGACTTCGAGAAGGCGGCCAGTCTGCGGGACCGGGAGAAGCAACTCGTCGCGCAGCGCGCCGAGCGTGAAAAGCAGTGGCGCTCGGGTGATCTGGATGTCGTGGCCGAGGTCGATGACGAGCAGATCGCCGAGGTGCTGGGCAACTGGACCGGTATCCCGGTGTTCAAGCTCACCGAGGCCGAGACCACCCGCCTGCTGCGGATGGAAGACGAGCTGCACAAGCGGATCATCGGCCAGGAGGATGCGGTCAAGGCGGTCAGCAAGGCGATCCGGCGTACCCGCGCCGGGCTGAAGGACCCCAAGCGGCCGTCTGGCTCGTTCATCTTCGCCGGCCCGTCCGGTGTCGGTAAGACCGAGCTGTCCAAGGCGCTGGCTGAGTTCCTGTTCGGCGACGACGACGCGCTCATCCAGATCGACATGGGCGAGTTCCACGATCGCTTCACCGCGTCGCGGCTGTTCGGTGCCCCTCCGGGCTACGTCGGCTACGAAGAGGGCGGTCAGCTGACCGAGAAGGTGCGGCGCAAGCCGTTCTCGGTGGTGCTGTTCGACGAGATCGAGAAGGCCCACGCCGAGATCTACAACAGCCTGTTGCAGGTTCTCGAGGACGGCCGGCTCACCGACGGGCAGGGTCGCACGGTGGACTTCAAGAACTGCGTGCTGATCTTCACCTCCAACCTGGGCACCTCCGACATCTCCAAGGCGGTCGGATTGGGCTTCACCCAGGGCGGCGGGGAGAACAACTACGAGCGGATGAAGCTCAAGGTCAACGACGAGCTCAAGAAGCACTTCCGTCCGGAGTTCCTCAACCGCATCGACGACATCATCGTCTTCCACCAGCTCACCAGGGAAGAGATCATCGAGATGGTCGACCTGATGATCGGCCGGGTGGCCAAGCAGCTGCGGGCCAAGGACATGGACATCGCGCTGACCGACAGGGCCAAGTCCTTGCTGGCCAAGCGTGGCTTCGACCCGGTGCTGGGTGCGCGTCCGCTGCGGCGCACCATCCAGCGCGAGATCGAGGACCAGCTCTCGGAGAAGATCCTGTTCGACGAGATCGGTCCCGGTCAGCTGGTCACCGTCGATGTCGACAACTGGGACGGCGAGGGTGCACACGAGAACGCGGTGTTCACCTTTGCCGGTAGCCAGAAGCCGACCGCGGAGGCGTCCGACCTGGCCAAGGCGGGCGCGCCCACTGGCGAGTAACTGCTACTGACGCGAAACGGGCGGCACCTTCACTCGAGGTGCCGCCCGTTTCGTTTCCGGCAGACTGGTCAGCTCAGGCCTCGACGCCAGAAGAAGTGATGCACCATCCCGCTGGGGCTGGGGACCTGCTCGAGATGGAAACGGTCCACGAGTTCGTCGGGGCTCGTCCACAACCGTTCCCCGCGGCCGAGCTCGACCGGTGCCACCGCGACATGCATCGTGTCGATGAGATCGGCGTCGAGGAACTCCCGCACCGTGGCAACGCCGCCGCCGATGCGCACGTCTTTGCCCTGGGCCGCAGACAATGCGCGGGCCAGTGCTTCCTCGGGGGAGACGTCGAGGAAATGGAAGGTGGTGTCTGCCAGTGTGAAAGATGGCCGCGCATGGTGGGTGAGGACGAACACCGGTGTGCGGAACGGGGGCTCGTCGCCCCACCATCCTTGCCAGTCGTAGTTTTCCCACGGACCCCGCTGCGGGCCGAATTTGTTGCGCCCCATGATCTCTGCGCCGATGTTGTTGGCCCAGTCGCGGGTGATGTAGTCATCTAGACCGAAGCTGCCGCCGGGATCGGTCCGGTTGACCCAGTGCGCGGTGGCACCTGCCCAGGACATGAAGTCCGCCGGATCGGCGTGACCGAACGGACGCTCGCGGCTTTGTCCTTCCCCTGCGCCGTATCCGTCGCTGGAAATGCTGAAGTTCTGCACCCGGACCAGCTGTCGCATGGGGTCCCTTCCTGGTTGCACGGTGCGGCGGTTCGGGCTAGCGCTGGACGGGCAGCAGACCGAACGCCTGCTTGGCGACCTGCAGCATCCAGCTACCGACGCTCTTGCCGTGGTCACGCGGCCAATTGAGCTGGAAGCTGACCACCCATGGCTGACCGCCCCGGTCAACGGCGTACCAACTGAAGGTCAGATCGCCGGGCAGGCCACCGGCTTTGGCGCCGATATAGGGCCAGTCGGTGCGTGGCAGGTCGATGCCACGCACCGCGGACAGGATCTCCCGGACCGGTGCGGCCTTGCCGACCGCAGCGGCCTGCAACGCGACGTGCACCCGGCAGATGTCCTCGGCGCTGCCGTACCACTCGGCGCCGTACGCGGACGCCGGGATGTGCGCACGGATCGGATCCGGCTCATAGGGCCGGGAATCGGCCTGCTGCAGCAGCTTTGCCCGTTCCTGCGGTGAGCCGTGCTGCCACTGCTCGCGCAGGTCTGGTTTGCCCCAGCCCACCGAGAACAGTTCGTACATGGTGGGAAACGGTGTCATGCTGGCCGGGTCGTGGTGGCCGGCCGCGGCCAGCGCGCGCTCGACCGCCCGAGTGCCCACCCGGCCGATGAGCAGGTCGGTCGCCATGTTGTCGCTGGTGGCGATCATCTTCTCGGCTGCCCTGCGTACCGAGACATGGGCGCCGTCGGGCAGCTCCTCGAGCCCGGATGAGCCGACCGCCTTGGCTCGGCCGGTGATGGTCAGCGGGTCGTCCCAGGACACCGTCCCGGCCTTCACCTCGTTGGCCACCGCCAGCAGCACGTACAACTTGAAGATCGATGCCAGCGGCAGGGGCTGGGCGGTGTTGGCACCGGCCACCGGTTTACAGGCACCGCCCTCGATCCGCGAGGCCTGGTAGGAGTACCGCGCGCGGGTCTTTTTCAGCACCGCATCGAGGTCATGCCACGAGGCGATGGTCGGTGCCTCGGTGGTCGGCTTGAACAGGTCGACCATGCCGTTGTCGTCGGTGCGGAGCCTGATGTCCTGCCGAGCGCCGTAGGAGGTGGTCAGGTGCAGGGTGGCCGCGCCGGCGCGAATGTCGACGCTGTCGAGGTGGAACGGCCGGTCCCACCACAGTGATTCCATGGTCGTGACCACCTGCTCGACCTTGTCCGGTGCGGCCAGGGTCGCCACCCCGATCGGGCCGATCGGCCAGTCGGAGTTCAGCATGTCCATGGTCTGCTTGGCGCGCAGACCCGGCGGCGTCTTGGTCGAAATCGTCACGCCGCTGTCGGCGCCGGCGTCGGCGGGAGATGCCGGTGAAGGGGCGCAGCCGGCGGCTGCCCCGGCGGCGAGGGGGACCAGGGTCAGAGCGGTCGTCCATGCCGCCAGGTGGCGCCGCACGGGACTAGGCCTGTGCGGCGGTTCCGGCGACGTCAAGCACGACCTCGAACTCCAGCAATGATGCCCCGGTCGCCACCGGCTTGGCGCGCTGCCCGGCGTGGGCTTCGACGGCGGGTCCCTGCGCCCACGCCTGGAACGCTTCGTCGGACTCCCAGTGCGTCACCACGAAGTAGCGGTCGTCGCCCTTGACGGGGCGCAGCAGCTGGAAGCCAAGAAAACCGGGCTGGTTCTCCACCGCGTGCGCGCGATTTGCAAACCGTTTCTCCAGTTCGGGCCCGGCGTCGGCGGGCACCTCGATTGCATTGATCTTCACCACTGACATGGGCCTAGGCTACCGTGCCCCGGGTGGGGATCGCGTCGACCGAGTTGCTGACCTACCGCGGCGGACGCGGGGCGCCGTTGGTGCTGGTGCACGGCCTGATGGGGCGTGGCACCACCTGGCCGCGGCAACTGCCCTGGCTGACCAGGCTCGGTGCGGTCTACACCTACGACGCCCCCTGGCATCGAGGCCGCGAGGTCGCCGACCCCCATCCCATCGCCACCGAACGCTTCGTCGCCGACCTGGCCACCGCGGTGGAGCAGTTGCCCGGCCCGGTGCGGCTGATCGGACATTCGATGGGCGGATTGCATTCGTGGTGCCTGGCGGCCCGTCGCCCCGAACTCATCTCCGCGCTGGTGGTCGAGGACATGGCGCCGGACTTCCGGGGCCGCACCACCGGCCCGTGGGAGCCGTGGGTGCATGCCCTGCCGGTGGAGTTCCCCAGCGCTGAGCAGGTGATCGCCGAATTCGGCGACATCGCCGGACGCTACTTCCTGGAAGCCTTCGACCACACCGAGACCGGCTGGCGGCTCCATGGTCGACCCGAGTGGTGGTTGCAGATCGCCGCCGAGTGGGGCACTCGGGACTACTGGGAGCAGTGGCGCGCGGTGCGTGCGCCGGCCCTGCTGATCGAGGCCGGTAACTCGGTGACCCCGCCGGGGCAGATGCGCGAAATGCACCGCATCGCCTTCGACAGCACCTACCTGCACGTCCCCGAGGCGGGACACCTGGTGCACGACGAGGCGCCGCAGGTCTACCGCGAGGCCGTCGAGTCGTTCCTGTCCTGACCTGGCAGCGCGAAGCGGCCGTCGGGCAGTAATTCCACCAGTCCGTCGCCCAGCAGGGAGCTCAGGGCGCGCTCGCGCTGCACCGCGTCGGCCGGCCAGGCGAGGTCAAGCTCGGCGCGTGTCACTGCAACGGCGTTGTCCCGCAACACATCCAGTAGCCGTCCGCGGACCTGGCGGTCGGTGCCGGCATAGCGTTGGGTGGGGCGCTTCTGACCGGTGGGCGGCGGCGAGCCGGCCAGCCGCCACTGGCAGGTAGCCCGCAGCGGGCAGGCGTCACAGCGCGGCGACCGCGCGGTGCACACGATGGCGCCCAGCTCCATCAGCGCCGCGGAGAACGTGGCGGCCCGGTCGGCTTTGGGCAGTAGGGCCAGCAGGGCGCCGACGTCGGCGTGGTCGCGTTTTGCCGACGGGGCACCGGCGTCGGCCTGCCCGTGCACGGCCCGGGCCACCACCCGGCGCACGTTGGTGTCCACCACCGGAACCGGCTGGCGGTAGGCGAAGCTGGCCACCGCCCTGGCTGTGTAGCTGCCGATCCCGGGCAGCTGCTGCAAGACATCGACGTCGTCGGGCACTACGTCGGCGAATTCCCGAGCGATCACCGTCGCGCATTCATGCAGCCGCATGGCGCGGCGGGGATAGCCGAGTTTGCCCCATGCCCGCAGGATGTCGGCCTGGCTTGCGGCCGCCGTCGCCGACGGCGTCGGCCAGCGTGCCACCCAGTCCGGCCAGATCGGCAGGACCCGTGCGACCGGCGTCTGCTGCAGCATGAACTCGCTGACCAGGATCTGCCACGGCGTGACATCGCCCGCCCGCCAAGGCAGATCGCGTTCAGCCGACGCGAACCAGTTGAACAGCTGGTGAAATTCGATGCTCGCCGCGCGCTGCGTTGGATTCACAGGCAGAATATCGGGCATGCCTAATTCCAACCCGATCTCAGCGTGGAAAGCACTCAAAGAGGGTAACGAGCGCTTCGTCGCAGGCGAGCCCAGCCATCCCAGCCAGGACGTCGCGCGCCGCGCTGCACTGGCCGCCGGTCAGAAGCCGACCGCGGTGGTGTTCGGCTGCGGTGACAGTCGGGTGGCCGCCGAGCTGATCTTCGACCAGGGTCTGGGCGACATGTTCGTGGTCCGCACCGCCGGCCACGTCGTCGACGCGGCGGTGCTGGGCTCGATCGAATTCGCGGTGGAGGTGCTCAACGTTCCGTTGATCGTCGTGCTCGGCCACGACAGCTGTGGGGCGATCTCGGCGACCCTGGGTGCGCTGGACGGCGGGGCCGTGCCGGGCGGTTATCTGCGGGACATCGTCGAGCGGGTCATGCCGTCGATCCTGCTGGGCCGCCGCGACGGGCTGAGTGCCGTCGACGAGTTCGAAGCCCGGCACGTGACCGAGACGGTGGCCCAGCTGGCAACGCGGTCCGCGGCGATCGCCGAGCGGATCGTGGCCGGTTCGTTGGCGATCGTCGGCGCCACCTATCACCTGGCCGACGGACGGGTGTCGGCGCGCAATCACCTGGGCGACATCGGCGATTACGGCGCCGAATAGTCGCCGAAGGTCACAACGCGGCTACGACACGCCGGGACGGGTCGAACAACTCTCGGTGAGGTCGTCCTACCGTGAGAACGTGCTCGATTTGGAACCGCAGGGTCCGCTGCCTTCGCAGATCTATTGGCGACGACGTGGCCTCGCGCTGGGCATTGCGCTCATCGTGATTGCAGTCGTGTCGGCCATCATCTTCGGTGTCATTCATGGCAGCGCTGGTGCCGACAACGCCGACGGGAAGAAGTCTTCCGCCGCGCAGCACGCCAAGCCACAGAACCCCTCGCCTGAAGAGGTCAAGACGCCTGTGGTGGCTCCCGCGGAGCAGGTGCCACCCCAAGCGCCGACGCCTACCGCTGCGGTGACCCCGCCCCCAGTGCTCAAGGAGGGCGACGACTGCCCCGACTCGACGCTGGCGGTCAAGGGTCTGACCGGTCCGCAGTACACGGTGGGTGAACAGCCCCAGTTCACCATGGTCGTCACCAACATCGGGTTGGTGGCCTGCAAGCGGGACGTGGGTGCCGCGGTACTGGCTGCCTACGTCTACTCGCTGGACAACCAACGGCTGTGGTCGAACCTGGACTGCGCGCCGTCGAACGAAACCCTGGTGAAGACGTTCGATCCCGGTGAGCAGGTGACCACCACGGTGACCTGGACCGGAATGGGTTCGGCGCCGCAGTGCCCACTGCCACGGCAGCCGATCGGGCCCGGTACCTACAACCTCGTCGTCCAACTGGGCAATCTGCGATCAGCGACGGTGCCGTTCATGCTTACCGAGCCTTCACCGGACCTGCCGCCGCCGGGGCAGGACGTGCCCCCGCCGGACGCTCCGCCGCCGGGCAACTGATCGTCGGGTTGGCTTTAGCTCCGGTCCAGTAGTTTCGGTGGCGCCAGCTGTCCCACACGCCGGTCGGCGATCTCGACCAGATGGTGCAGCGCCGCAACGATATTGGCGGCCGGCACCGTACGCAGGGCACCGACGCTGGCCGGGGCGCCCGGGGGAGTCAGTGCGGTGGTGAATCCGAGCCTGGCCGCCTCAGCGAGCCGGCGGTCCATCCCGCTGACAGGGCGCAGGTCACCGGCCAGACCGACTTCGCCCACCACAACGGTGGTCGCCGGTAGCGGCAGATCCGCATAGGCCGACGCCAGTGCGATGGCGACGGCCAGATCCGTGGACGGATCGGTCAACCGCATACCGCCCACCGTGGACAGGTAGATGTCGCCGGCCGCGATCGGAAGCTCGGCGTGCTTGTCCAGCACCGCGGTGATCATGGCCGCCCGGGCGTGGTCGATGCCACTGACCGCGCGGCGCGGCGACCCACCCGCAGGCTTGGCCAGCAGCGCCTGCACTTCGCCGATCAACGGTCGCTTGCCATCGAGTGCGATGGTGATCGCGGTGCCCGGCACCGGCTCGCTGCGCTGTTCCAGGAACAGGCCGGACGGGTCGGCGATTGGTTCGATGCCGTTGTCACGGAGCAGGAAACAGCCCACCTCGTCGGTGGCACCGAATCGATTCTTGACCGCTCGCACCATTCGCAGCACCGAGTTGCGGTCTCCCTCGAAGTGCAGGACCACGTCGACGAGGTGCTCCAGTGAACGTGGGCCGGCGATGGCACCGTCCTTGGTCACGTGTCCGACCAGGATCAGTGCCACATCGGCGGTCTTGGCGGCCGCGGTCAGGGCGGCCGTGACGGCCCGCACCTGGGTGACCCCGCCGGCCACGCCGTCGGTGTCGGCAGCGGCCAGCGTCTGCACCGAATCCACCACCACCAGGGTGGGCCGCACTGCCTCGATGTGGCCCAGCACGGTCTGCAGGTCGGCCTCGGAGGCCAGGTAGATCTCGTCGTGGCTACATCCGGTGCGTTCGGCGCGCAACCGGATCTGCCCCGCGGACTCCTCTCCGGAGACGTACAGCGCCCGGCGCCCGGCCAGCGCCCAGCGGTGGGCGACCTCGAGCAGCAGCGTCGACTTGCCGACCCCGGGATCGCCGGCCAACAGGGTGACCGAGCCGGGGACGACCCCGCCGCCCAACACCCGGTCGAGTTCGGTGACACCGGTGGGCGCCGGCTGTGCGCGCCCCGCCGCGATGGAGCTGATCGGGACCGCGGGCCGCGCCGGTGCCGCCGGCCGCAGCCCGCCCGCCGGTGCTGCCGCTTCGCCTACCGGGTCGATACCACCCCAGCTGCCGCAATCCGGGCAACGGCCCAGCCACTTCGCGGTGGTGTTCCCGCATTCCGAACAGCGATAGAGCGAACGCGCTTTGGCCACCCGGCGACCGTATCGGTTAGGTCCGACAGTGTCGGCGGCGACCGATGCGTCAGTGGTGCGAAACCGGGCCGGCCGAGATCGGGACGTCCACGCGCACCTCGCCGGCCTTCTTGAAGTTGAAGGTGAAGTCGTAGGTGAGCCCGTTGCGGATCGCCTTGTCCAGGGTCACCGTCGCCGTGGCGGTGTTGGCGTTGGCGACCTCGGGCAGTGCCTTGGCCGCGGGAGCCGTCGGCAGGTCGGGGCCGGCCGGCGCGCTCACGACCAGGACACCGCCGACCGGCACGGTCTTGCTACCGGTCGGTGACACCTTGCCGATCGAAGTCTTGATGTCGGTCAGCTCGTCGTCGGCGTCGGTCGACTGGTTGCTGACCACGAACACCAGGTCGACGGTCTGGCCGGGCTCCAACGCGTCGCCGGTCTGAGTCGCCTGGATCCGCACGTCGCGCAGTGCCAGGTCACCGATGGTGGCCGAGGAGCCGTTGACCGCGGATGCCTGGTCTGCGGTCTGAGAGATCTGACCGGTACCGCAGCCGGCCAGCGCCGCTGCAGCAATCAGCGCGATCGCAGCCTTGTTGAAGGCCCTGCTGAACGAGTTCACGTATGGTCTCCTGCTCGGCCGTGGCGACTTGTGACTATGCACTGTAGTAGGAACCATCTGCTGGCGGTAGCGCAGGGTTACCGGTCGTCCACCACCCCCATCGACCAGCCCCGATCAGGCTCCAATCAGGATCGACCCAGCACGCTTCCGTCGTGGTGTCAACCCCCCTTCTGGGGTCGCGGTGCCCCTGACCTGCACCGTTGGTGGTCGCGTGTTGTGGCGGCGTGTTAGCATGGGGTAGCGAAAGGGGCTCAAATCAGATGATCTTTAAGGTCGGAGACACCGTCGTATATCCACACCACGGTGCAGCGTTGATCGAGGCGATTGAAACCCGGACCATCAAAGGCGAGCAAAAGGACTATCTGGTCCTTAAGGTGGCGCAGGGCGACCTCACCGTTCGAGTTCCCGCTGAGAATGCCGAATATGTCGGTGTGCGTGACGTTGTCGGCCAGGAGGGCCTGGACAAGGTCTTCCAGGTATTGCGGGCCCCGCACACTGAAGAACCGACCAACTGGTCGCGTCGTTACAAGGCCAACCTGGAGAAGCTCGCCTCCGGTGATGTGCACAAGGTAGCCGAGGTTGTTCGTGACCTGTGGCGGCGTGACCAGGAGCGCGGTCTGTCCGCCGGTGAGAAGCGCATGCTGGCCAAGGCACGTCAGATCCTGGTTGGTGAGCTGGCCCTGGCCGAGAACACCGATGACGCCAAGGCGGAGACCATCCTCGACGAGGTGCTGGCCGCGGCGTCCTGACCGCAGTGTCCTTACCGCGTCGTTCTGAGCTACCGAGGACCCGGTGCCAAGCACAGTAGCCGTGGTACCGGCTGCCGGTTCGGGTGTGCGGCTGGGCGCCGGCATACCGAAGGCGTTCTTTCTGCTGGGCGGCGTGACGCTTGTTGAGCGCGCGGTGGCCGGCCTGCGGGAGTCCGGGGTAGTCGATCAGGTCGTGGTCGCGGTGCCGCCGGACCGCACCGATGAGGCCAAATTGATCCTCGGTGGGGCCGCCACCATCGTCGCCGGTGGCGCCGACCGCGTCGATTCCGTCCGGTTGGCGCTGGCCAGCGCTGGAGAGCCCGATTTCGTGCTGGTCCACGACGCCGCCCGACCGTTGACTCCGCCCGCACTGGTGACCCGGGTGGTCGAGGCCTTGCACGCCGGGCACCGCGCAGTCGTTCCGGTGCTTCCGGTGGCCGACACCATCAAGGCGGTCGACGCCAACGGCACGGTGCTGGGCACACCTGAGCGGGCCGGACTACGGGCCGTACAGACACCGCAGGGCTTCGCCGCCGAGCTGCTGTTACGGGCCTACCAGCAGGCCGGTGCGGGCACGCAGTTCACCGACGACGCCTCGATGGTCGAGCACGTCGGCGGCCAGGTCCAGACCGTCGAAGGCGATCCGTTGGCCTTCAAGATCACCACCGCGCTGGATGCGGTACTCGCCGAGGCGGTGGTCAACCGGTGAGCGCGCTGCCGCGGGTCGGGCTGGGCACCGACGTGCACCCGATCGAGCCGGGGCGGCCCTGCTGGTTGTTGGGATTGCTGTTTCCCGACGCCGATGGCTGCGCCGGACACTCCGACGGCGACGTGG
Organism: Mycobacterium sp. SMC-15; assembly: GCF_045310925.1. Classification (NCBI taxonomy): domain Bacteria; kingdom Bacillati; phylum Actinomycetota; class Actinomycetes; order Mycobacteriales; family Mycobacteriaceae; genus Mycobacterium; species Mycobacterium sp. SMC-15. The sequence continues at coordinate 29,123 of NZ_JBJIAJ010000015.1, forward strand.
CCGCACACGCCCTGTGTGACGCGCTGTTGTCGGCGGCAGGGTTGGGGGACCTCGGGACGGTGTTCGGCGTCGACGAGCCTCGCTGGGCACGAGTAACCGGTGCTGTGATGCTCGGCCACGTGCGCGAACTGCTCGCCGAGAGCGGGTTCGTGATCGGGAATGCCGCGGTGCAGGTCATCGGCAACCGGCCGAAGGTGGGGCCCCGCCGCGCCGAAGCGCAGCAGTTGCTGTCGGAATTGTTGGGCGCACCGGTCTCGGTGTCGGCGACAACCACCGACGGCCTAGGGCTCACCGGTCGTGGCGAGGGACTGGCCGCAGTGGCTACCGCGTTGGTAGTGCCTGCTTAAACAGTCAGGCGAGTTTTAGCAGCCGACGCCGAAGATGGCGCCGACGATGCCACACGGGACCTCGGTGGCCACCGTCGTGCCAATCTGCGCGCCGGCGTCCGCGAGCGCAACCGGCAGCTCGGCGGCACCGTCGAGGGCCGCAGTGCCGTCCAGGAACGGGGTGATGTCGACGTCAAGCGGGATGTCGCCAAGGGGCACGTCCACGGGGACGTCAAGCGGCACATCGGCCGCTGCCAGGCTGAAACCGTCGGTCGCCGGATCGAACAGGTTGAAGGCGTCGGTCGCCGCGGCCGAGCCGACGTCCGGTGCTCCCAAGTTCAGCGCGTCGGTCGCCGCGGCCGAACCGGCGTCGGCAGCCGCGTTCGCACCGTTGTTCGCGCCCGACGTGGCGAGACCAGTCAGCCCCGAGGTCAACAGGGGCGTCACCAGGGGCAAGCCCATCATCCCGACCATCGGCGCCATCATCGCCATCGACATACCGATCTGGGGACCCATCGCAGCCATGCTGGCGCTGCTCGCGCCGGCGCCAGCAGCACCAGCGGCGCCCGCCGCCTGGTCGGCCTGCGCCTCGGCCTGCTGCCGCTGCTGCTCGGCCTGGGCGTCCTGCATCGCCTCGTGCTGGGACTGCATGTCCGGGTCTACCGCCTGCGGGGCCTGCTGGGCCTGGAGGTCTGGCGTCGCCTGGTGCTCGGCTGGCACCGGAGTAACCGCAGCCACAACTTCTGCGGGCTGAGGCTGCTGGTTGTTGTTCGGCTCATCGGCGTAGGCGGTCGCGCTACCTGCAAATGCGACCGCAGCCAAGACTGCTCCCGAGACTGCCACCAGACGTTTACTCACTGCCGCAATATATGCCACGTCACACCCCCTGTCCACCGATACGGCAGGTGGTGGCCGTTCCTGGCAAGGCCCTGGTAGCGGCGGGCGTGCCGGTCGTGGGCTCGGCGCCCGGTAAGCTGGCCCGTCGTGACCGATCGCCCCAGCCTGCGGCTGCACGACACGGCAACCGGCGCCGTGCGTGAATTCATCCCGCTGCGGCCCGGTCATGCCTCTATTTATCTATGCGGTGCCACCGTCCAGGCCGCGCCCCACATCGGCCACGTCCGCAGCGGCGTGGCGTTCGACGTATTGCGCCGGTGGCTCACCGCCCGCGGCTACGACGTCGCCTTTGTGCGCAACGTGACCGACATCGACGACAAGATCCTCACCAAGGCCGCCGCGGCGGGCCGGCCGTGGTGGGAGTGGGCCGCTACCCATGAGCGTGAGTTCACCGCCGCCTACGAAGCGCTGGGCGTGCTGCCGCCGTCGGCTGAACCGCGCGCCACCGGACACATCACCCAGATGGTGGAGCTGATCGAGCGGTTGATCGAGCGAGGCCACGCCTATGCCGGCGGCGGCGACGTGTACTTCGACGTGCTCAGCTACCCCGACTACGGCCAGCTGTCCGGTCATCGGATCGACGATGTGCACCAGGGCGAGGGGGTCGCCACCGGCAAGCGCGATCCGCGCGACTTCACGCTGTGGAAAGGCGCCAAGCCCGGTGAGCCCAGCTGGCCCACGCCGTGGGGCCCGGGCCGGCCGGGCTGGCACCTGGAGTGTTCGGCGATGGCCCGCTCCTACCTCGGCGCCGAATTCGACATCCACTGCGGCGGGATGGACCTGGTCTTCCCGCACCATGAGAACGAGATCGCTCAGAGCCGCGCCGCCGGAGACGGATTCGCGAACTACTGGCTGCACAACGGCTGGGTCACCCTGGGTGGCGAGAAGATGAGCAAGTCGCTGGGCAATGTGCTCTCGATGTCGGCGGTGCTGCAGCGGGTCCGGCCCGCCGAGCTGCGGTACTACCTGGGCAGCGCGCACTACCGGTCGATGCTCGAATTCTCCGAGACCGCGTTGCGTGACGCCGTCAACGCCTACGTCGGTATCGAGGACTTCCTGCACCGAGTGCGCAGTCGGGTGGGCGCCGTGGTTCCCAGCACCTGGACGGACCGTTTCGCCGCAGCGCTCGACGACGACCTGGCGGTGCCGATCGCGCTGGCCGAGGTGCACCGCACGCGCGCGGAGGGAAACCGGGCCCTGGACTCCGGTGACCACGAGGGCGCGCTGGCTGCCGCCGGTGCCATTCGGGCGATGATGGAAGTGCTGGGTTGCGACCCGCTCAACGAGCGCTGGGAATCGCGCGATGAGACCTCGGCGGCACTGGCCGCGGTCGACGTGCTGGTCCGAGCCGAACTGGAACGCAGGGAAACGGCTCGCGCGGAACGGGATTGGCAGCTGGCCGATGAGATCCGCTGCAGGCTAAAGGATGCCGGTATCGACGTCACCGACACCGGAGACGGTCCGCAATGGTCACTACTGGTGGAGGGGTCTGAGTAGATGGCCGGAAATTCCAAGCGCAAGGGTGCGGTGCGCAAGCCGGGCACCAAGAAGGGGCCCACCGTCGGTTCCGGAGGTCAGCGCCGCCGTGGGCTCGAAGGCCGCGGCGCCACCCCGCCGGCGCACCAGCGGGAATACCACCCGGCGGCCAAGGCGGCCAAGCGCGCGGCGAAGCAGCGCGCCTACCGGACCACCAAGCGCACCGACGAGAACGAGACCGTGCTGGGCCGCAACCCGGTCCTGGAGTGCCTGCGTGCCGGAATCCCGGCCAACGCGCTGTATGTGGCGCTGGGGGCCGAAGCCGATGAGCGCCTGACTGAATCAGTTACTCGGGCAGCCGATTCCGGATTGCCAATCCTGGAGGTCCCGCGGTCCGACCTGGACAAGATGACCACCAACGGTCTGCATCAGGGCATCGCGCTACAGGTTCCGCCCTACAACTACGCGCATCCCGACGACCTGATCGCCGCCGCGCGGCGCGATGTCGCACCGCCGTTGCTGGTCGCACTGGACAACATCTCCGATCCACGCAATCTCGGCGCCATTGTGCGTTCGGTCGCGGCGTTCGGCGGGCACGGCGTGGTCATTCCGCAGCGTCGGTCGGCGTCGGTGACGGCGGTGGCCTGGCGCACCAGTGCCGGTGCGGCAGCTCGGGTTCCCATTGCGCGTGCGCCCAACCTGAACCAAACGCTGAAAACGTGGGCAGACCGCGGCCTGCAGATCGTCGGCTTGGATGCCGGCGGCGACACCGTGGTCGATGAGTTGGACGGCACCACGCCGATGGTGCTGGTCGTCGGTTCCGAGGGCAAGGGGCTGTCCCGGCTGGTCCGGCAGAACTGCGACGCCATCGTGTCGATCCCGATGTCCGGGCCCACCGAGTCGCTCAACGCATCGGTGGCTGCCGGGGTGGTACTGGCCGAGATCGCGCGTCAGCGACGGTGATTCGCCGCGCGTTGATCGCTGCGGTCCTGATCGCTTCGGTAGTGAATCCTTCGTCAACCGCCGCCGCGCAACCGCCGGCGTTCGATCTGCAGGCGCATCGCGGGGGCCGGGGCGAGACCACCGAGGAATCGCTGCGAGCCTTCGCCAAGTCACTTGAGTTGGGGGTCAGCACCCTGGAGTTGGACATCGTGCTGACCCGCGATGGCCAGCCGTTGGTGTGGCACGACCCGGTCCTCGAGCCGGCGAAGTGCGTCGACACCGGACCGGCCTTCGCCGGCGACCCCGATTACCCGTACGTCGGCAAGCGGGTAGCCGATCTCACCCTCGCCCAGATCCGAACCTTGGACTGTGGACAGCTGCTGCCGGAATTCCCCGACGCGGAAGTCGTGCAGCACAACGTGATCGCGACCCTGCCGGAGGTCTTCGCGCTCGCCGGCCACACGGGCGTCCGGTACAACATCGAGACCAAGGTCGACGCGGCCAACCAGCAGCAGCTCGTCGACGTGATCCTGGCGGCGGTGCGCGCCGCCGGCAAGCTGGATTCCGTCGAGATCCAGAGTTTCGACTGGCGCACTCTGCCGATGGTTCGCGCCGTCGAACCGGCCATTCCGCTGGTGGCGCTGGCCGAACAGGGGCCCGACCCGATCTTTGGGGCGGTGGGGGTCGGTGCCGACATCGTGTCCCCGGACTACTCGATGGTGGATCGAGCCTTCGTCGAACGCGCGCATGCCGCTGGGCTGCGGGTGATTCCGTGGACGGTCAACGATGCCGATGCCATGCGCGAGCAGATCGCTGCCGGCGTCGACGGGCTCATCACCGACTATCCGGCGCGCCTGCGTGCCGTCATGGCCGACCTCGGCATGCCCCTGCCGCCGTCGTTTCCCCGGTCCTAGACACCCAGCAGTCGAGCGCCGGCCCACAGGGCCAGCACCGCCACTCCCAGCGTGGCCGGAACCGTGCACAGCCCCAGACGGGTGTATTCGCCGACCCCGGCCGCAACACTGTAGCGGCGCAATACCCGGCGCCACAGCAGATTCGACAACGAGCCGGTGTAGCTGAGGTTGGGCCCGATGTTGACTCCGATCAACACCGCCAGCACTGCCAGTGGGCCGCTCGGTGCCACCAACGGCACCAGTACCAGGGTCGCCGGCAGATTGTTGACGACGTTGGCCAGCACCGCGGCCACCGCCGCGATACCCAGCAGCGCCGGCAGTCCCGATCCCGTCGGCAACACCGTGGTCATCCGCTCGCCCAGCCCGTTGTCCACGACGGCACGCACCACCACGCCGAGCGCCAGCACGAACACCAGGAAGCCCGGGTGGGCGGCCCGCGCGATACCGGCCGGGGTGCTGCGCCGCTGTGCCAGACCACGGACGGCGAGCACGGCCGCACCGGCGACGGCCGCCCACGCCGCCGGCACGCCGAATGTCTCGGCGACCACGAAGCCGGCCAAGGTCAGGCCCAGTACCACCAGCACGAACACCGGGACCGGAGGCGGCGGGCCGGCGTGCTGGTGCACCGGTGTGGCCCGCAGATCGGCGCGGAAAAACCAGCGGAAGATCAGATAGACAACGGCCGTGGTGGCCAGCCACGGCGCCGCCATCAGCGCGGTGAACTTCACGAACGACAGCCCAGCTTGGTTGAACGCCAACAGATTCGTCAGGTTGGACACCGGCAGCAGCAGGGACGCCGTGTTGGCCAGGTGCGCGGTCGCATAGGCGTGCGGACGGATCGGGGCGTGGCGGCGGCGGGCCATCATCAGTACCACCGGAGTCAGCAGCACCACCGTCGCGTCCAGGCTCAGCACCGCGGTCAGGCCGGCCGCGATGACGAAGACACGGCGTAGCAGATGTTGCGGCGGGCCGACATCGCCTCGTGCCATCGCCGCGCCGGCCGCTTCGAACAGGCCCTCATCGTCACAGAGCCGAGCCAGCACCAGTACCGCGCCCAGGAACGCGACGACGTGCAGCAGCGTGGCGGCTTCGGTGAGTGCGTCCTGCATCGAGATCGCGCCGGTGGCAACAAGGATGCCGGCGGCCGGCACCGCAGCGAACATCTCCGGCCAGCCCCGCGGGCGAACCACCGCGAAGCCCAGCACCGCGGCAAGCAGCAGCAGCGCGAGAGCCAGGTTCAGGCCCACGGATCCTCACGACGCCACACGGTGGGCAGGTGTAGTCCGACTCCGTCGGATTCGGCCAACTCGCTGAGCACCCGCATGGTGACGTCGAGGTCATCGCCGGCGTAGGGCAAGGCGCGCAACGGTTTCGACAGGGGCAGGAAGAAGTCGTCCCAGTGCGTCAACACCACCGTCGAGGCACCGACGGCGCGGACGGTCTCGTTCCAGTAGTCGACCAGATATTGCCGCGGCTGGATGCCGAGCTGGCCGATGCCCAGGTAAACCACGTCGGCGCTGCGGCCGGCCAACGCCCCCGGGATGAACCCCGCGCTGCCCATGATCAGCAGGCTGCGCCCCGAGGAGCGGTGGGCCACCAACGCCGACCATGCCTCACCGCATTTGTAGGCGGACGCCCGCACCGGCGGAACCACCGCAGTGGTGATGATGCCGGGGAAGCGGTCCGGAGGGCAATGCCGCGACTCGATCAGGGTGACGTCGTAGCTGCCCAACGTGAGGGACGCTCCGGTGGTGGCCACGATCAGGCGGTTGTCCGAGAGTCCATGGCCCCGGCCGACATTGGCTGTCGACTCACCGCCCACCAGCGTCGCACCGGTACGTTCGGCCACCACGGCCGAGTCCAGCGCGTGGTCGATGTGTGAGTGCAGGGGGATCACCGCAGCCAGCTCATGGACGCCGGCCCGGGCCAGGCAGCCGTCGATGCGGGCGGCCGACGGCGACACCTTGCGCAGTGCCACCTGCGCCAGGCTGGGTCGGGAGAAATAACCGTCGGTCATCAGCGCCGACGACCCGTCGTCGATCAGCATGCTGGTCACGCCGAGCCACGTCACCGACAACGGTGCACCCGGCGCCGCGGGTGTGACGTCGAACCGGTCGGCGTACCGGCCGATGTCGGGGCGGCCGAGCTTGAGGCGCATCCGCTTAGGCTAACGGGGGTGCGGAGGCGCCGCTGAGTCTGGCCGTCTCGGGCATCGCGGTCAGGTAGAGCATGAAGCCCGCGCCGGCCACCGCGGCCAGGGTGATGAACGCCGCGTTGTAGCCCACGGCCGAGACGATGTGGCCGGCGACGAAGTTCGACAATGCGGCGCCGACGCCGCAGGCCGCGGTGATGGCCCCCAAGCTGACGTTGAAGCGGCCGGTGCCGTGCGTGATGTCCTGGACCACCAGCGGGAACAGCGCCCCGAAGATCCCCGCTCCCACCCCGTCGAGCAGCTGCACTCCGACCAGCCAGTAGGAGTTGTCCCAGACCGGGTAGAGCAGTCCGCGGATGGTCAGCACCGCGAACCCCACCAGGAAGATCGGCTTGCGGCCCCAGGCATCGGCTTTGGAGCCGGTCAGATAGGCCACCGGCACCATCACCAGCTGGGCGGCCACGATGCACGCCGCCATCAGAGCCGTGCCTACCTCGGTGTTGACCAGTGCCAGTTCCTGGCCGACCAACGGCAGCATCGCCGCGTTGGCGAAGTGGAACATCACCACGGTCGCGGCGAACACCAGCAGTCGCCGATTGCGCAGCAGTACCGCGTATCCCGACGGCTGCGGATGGGGCTGGCCGGCCAGATGGTCCATGCCCCGGGCTACGTCGTGGTCGATCGCGGACTCGGGCACCCGCAAGGTGGCCACGACGCTCAGCGCGGCCATGGCGGCCAGCATCCAGAACACCACGATCGGGCCGTAGAAATAGGCCATGGCCCCGGTGGCTGCCGCGGTCGCGGCATTGCCGGCATGGTTGAACGATTCGTTGCGGCCGAGCCGTTTTGCGAACATGCGGGGGCCGACCACGCCGAGGGTGATCGCGGCCAGTGCCGGGGCGAACACCGAACCCGCGATTCCGGTGAGCAACTGCAACGCGGCGACGCTGTAGAAGCCGGGGAACAGCGGCATTGCCAATGCCGCCGCCGTGACCGCCAGCGCACCGACGACGAGTAGTGCTCGCTTGGCGGTGGTTCGATCGACCAGCGCTCCTACCGGGGTCTGCGCCACGACCGCGGCGATCCCGCCGATCGCCATCACGAGGCCGATCGACGCCTGGTCCCAATGGTGGGTCACCAACAGGTAGACCGACAGATAGGGGCCCAGCCCGTCCCGTACGTCGGCCAGGGTGAAGTTCAACAGATCCAGCGCGTGCGCCAGCCGGCGTGAACTTGGATCCGTCACCGGTTTTGAATCTCGCAAACCGGTCCGCATCTGTCTAGAGAAGTGGGGCTAGACCTTGGGGCTGTCGTCGTCGCCGATCAGCAATCGGACAGCCAAGTCCAGTCGGGTGCTGAAATCGGTGGCCGACGCCCGCCGGGTCAGCCAGGCGAGCAGGTTCGACAGCCACACATCCGAGATCACCCGGGAGATGTGGTACTGCTCCTCGGTCGGCTCGCCGTCGCTCATGGCCCCGGCGAACATCGAGTCGATCAACTTCTGCACGTGGTCGACTTCGCCGGCCGCCGAGGCGTCGGCGAAGACGTAGGCCCGGGTCATCGCCTCGGTGAGCAGCGGATTGCGCTGCATGGCGCGGTTGAGCTTGTTGACCACCAGGTTGAGTCGCTGGTGCCGCGTGGTTGCGGCGAACGTTGCCGGGTCGGTCTTGGTGTCCACCCGCGCGATCTCGCGGCCCATCGCCGAAACCAGTAGGTGAACCTTCGACGGGAAGTAGCGGTACAGGGTGCCGACGGCCACGTCCGCACGATCGGCGACCGCGCGCATCTGCACGGCGTCGTAGCCGCCCTTGGAGGCGATCGCCAGCGTCGCGTCGAGGATGCGCTTTCGCCGCTCGCGCTGCGCTTCGGAGCCCAGGTCGGATTCGGTCAGCACGGCGACGCTGACCACCTCTCGCGGTTGGCTCGACGATCCGCGGCCTGCGGTGCCCCCAGCTGGTGACGACATGTGCTGCGCGGCTCCCTCCGTCGATCTATTGGCCCATAACGATACGCACCGCGTAGTTGAATTTCGCACTCCCGACATCGGCCGGACCCAACGTGTCCAGCCATTACGGTTCGACTTGACGCTCGGACGCTGGCACTATTAGAACACGTTCTAGTGGTTGGTGGGGGCGTTCGTGACCCGCCTCTCTCAAGCCCATCTCGACCCCGAGGAGCCCAGCGTGTCCGTGACCATCAACGACGAACAGCTCGCTGCCCGCGAGCTGGTCCGCGACTGGGCCGCCGCCGCGGGCACCGCCGAGGCGATTCGTGCCGCGGAGTTGGGTGAAACCGATTCCTGGCGAGCCGTTTTCGCGCGCCTGGCCGATTTGGGCCTGTTCGGAGTGGCGGTGCCCGAGGAGTCCGGCGGGGCCGGTGGGCGACTCGAAGACCTGTGCGCGATGGTCGATGAGGCCGCCAAGGCCCTGGTTCCCGGGCCGGTGGCGACCACCGCGCTGGCCACCTTGGTGGTCACCGATCCGGCGCTGGTCGAAGCCCTGGCCGCCGGCGAACGGGTGGCCGGCGTGGTCACCGACCCTGCCTCGGCGGCGGTGAGCTTCGACGCCGCGGCTGGTCAGGCCTCCGGCACCGCTGAGCGGGTGCTCGGTGCCACCGCCGACGGTCTGCTGCTGCTGCCGGCCGGTCAAGAAGGTCAGGCCTGGGTACTCGTGGACGCCCGAGCGGACGGCGTGGAGGTCGAACCGCTGGCCGCCACCGACTTCTCCCGGCCGCTGGCCAAGGTGACGCTGTCGGGCGCGCCGGCGGTGCTGGTCGATGCGGGCAACCGGGTGGAGAACCTGGTGGTCACGGTGTTGGCCGCCGAGGCCGCAGGGGTCGCCCGCTGGGCGTTGGACACCGCCGTCGAATACGCCAAGGTGCGTGAACAGTTCGGCAAGCCGATCGGTAGCTTCCAGGCCATCAAGCACCTGTGTGCGGAGATGCTGTGCCGGGCCGACCAGGCCGCGGTGGCGGCCAGCGACGTGGCGAGTGCCGCGTCGGACCCCGATGACCAGCAGTTCACGATCGCGGCCGCGGTCGCCGCCGCGATCTGCATCGATGCTGCCAAGGCCAACGCCAAGGACTGCATCCAGGTGCTCGGCGGCATCGGCATCACCTGGGAGCACGACGCGCACCTGTACCTGCGCCGGGCCTACGGCATCGGGCAGGCACTGGGCGGGCCCGAGCGCTGGCTGCGCCGTACCGCCGCGCTGACCCGCGACGGCCTGCGACGTCGACTGGAGGTCGACCTGGGTGAGGCCACCGAGGTCCGGCCCGAGATCGCCGCGGAGGCGGCCCGCATTGCGGCGTTGCCGACCGACCAGCGCCAGGTGGCGCTGGCCGAATCGGGGCTGCTGGCGCCGCACTGGCCGGTTCCCTACGGCCGCGCGGCCGGCCCCGCCGAACAGCTGGTGATCGACCAGGAACTGGCCGCGGCCGGCGTCGGGCGCCCTGACCTGGTGGTCGGCTGGTGGGCGGCGCCGACGATTCTCGAGCACGGCACGCCCGAGCAGATCGAGCGCTTCATCCCGGCCACCCTGACCGGCGAGGTGTTCTGGTGCCAGTTGTTCTCCGAGCCCGGCGCCGGATCGGACTTGGCGGCACTGCGCACCAAGGCCGTGAAGGTCGACGGCGGCTGGCGGCTGACCGGTCAGAAGGTCTGGACGTCGCGGGCCCATGACTCGCAGTGGGGCGTCTGCCTGGCTCGAACCGATGCCGAGGCCCCGAAACACAAGGGCATCACCTATTTCCTGGTCGACATGGCCGCCGAGGGCATCGACATCCGGCCGCTGCGGGAGATCACCGGCGAGGCCTTGTTCAACGAGGTCTTCCTCGACGACGTATTCGTCCCCGACGAGCACGTGGTCGGCGGCGTCAACGACGGCTGGCGGCTGGCCCGCACCACGCTGGCCAACGAGCGCGTCGCGATCGCCGGCGGAACCGCGCTGGGTAACCCGATGGAGGAGCTGCTGAAGACCCTGGCGGATCGGGAACCCGACACCGCCACCGCCGAGCGGCTGGCCCGGCTGATCATCGCCGCGCAGGCGGGTTCGCTGCTGGATCAACGCATCGCCCAGCTTGCTGTCGGCGGCCAAGACCCCGGCTCGGAGTCCTCGGTGCGCAAGCTGATCGGGGTGCGCTACCGCCAGGAGCTGGCCGAGTTCCGGATGGACGTGGCCGACGGGGCCGGCGCGGTGGCCGGGCGCGAGGTGCACGACTTCCTCAACACCAGGTGCCTGTCGATCGCCGGGGGCACCGAGCAGATCCTGTTGACGCTGGCCGCCGAGCGGCTGCTGGGGCTGCCGCGCGGGTAGACCCGCCGTCCGCATAGCTTCGGCCCGCCGCGGGTATCCCGGTCGGAAAGACGCAAGTCGATCCGACGAACGGGGAGCTCGGTGCTGGACCGAATCGAGATCGACCGGCTGTTGTCCGGTGCCCATCACGATCCACACGCGATCCTTGGCGCCCACGACAACGGTGAATGCACGGTGATCCGCGCCCTGCGCCCGGGGGCGGCAGCCGTGACGATCCTGGTGGGTGACGACCGGGTGCCCATGGAGTACCTGGGTGAGGGGTTGTTCGCCGCGACGCTGCCGTTCGCCGACCTGATCGACTATCGGTTGCAGATCGACTATCCCGGTACCGCGGAACCGCAGACTGTGGCCGACGGGTATCGCTTCCTGCCGACACTGGGCGAGATCGACCTGCATCTGTTCGGCGAGGGGCGACACGAACGGCTGTGGGAGGTCCTTGGCGCCCATCCACGCACGTTCACCACCCCGGACGGGTCGGTGACGGGTGTGTCGTTCGCGGTGTGGGCGCCCAACGCCAAGGGAATCGGGTTGATCAGTGACAGCACCGGCTGGGACGGCATCGGAGCGCCCATGCGGGTACTCGGCTCTTCCGGTGTGTGGGAGCTGTTCTGGCCGGGATTCCCGATCGGCGGCCTGTACAAGTTTCGGGTCCACGGCGTAGACGACGTCGTCACCGAGCGGGCCGATCCGATGGCGTTCGCCGCCGAAACTCCGCCGCACACCGCCTCGCGCGTCACCACCAGTCGCTACACCTGGGGTGACGGCGACTGGATGAGACGGCGGGCCACCGCAGATCCCGCATTCGAAGCGATGAGCATCTACGAGGTGCACCTCGGCTCCTGGCGGCCGGGGTTGAACTACCGCCAGCTTGCCACCGAATTGACGGACTACGTTGTGGAGCAAGGGTTCACCCATATCGAACTGCTGCCGGTCGCCGAGCACCCGTTCGGCGGGTCGTGGGGATATCAGGTGACGTCGTACTACGCGCCGACTGCTCGCTTCGGCACTCCGGACGACTTCCGTGCCTTGGTCGACGCGCTGCACCGCGCCGGCATCGGAGTAATCGTGGACTGGGTGCCGGCGCACTTCCCGAAGGATGCCTGGGCATTGGGCCGGTTCGACGGCACCGCGCTGTACGAACATGCTGACCCGCGCCGCGGCGAGCAACTCGACTGGGGCACCTATGTGTTCGACTTCGGCCGCCCCGAGGTGCGTAACTTTCTGGTGGCCAATGCACTGTATTGGCTGCTGGAATTCCACATCGACGGGCTGCGAGTGGACGCCGTGGCTTCGATGCTCTACCTGGACTATTCACGGCCGGAGGGCGGCTGGACGCCCAACGTCCACGGCGGGCGGGAGAACTTGGAGGCAGTCCAGTTCCTGCAGGAGATGAACGCAACCGCACACAAGTCGGTGCCCGGCATCGTCACCATCGCCGAAGAATCCACCTCGTGGCCCGGCGTATCGAGGCCGACCAGCCTTGGCGGGCTGGGCTTTTCGATGAAGTGGAACATGGGCTGGATGCACGACACGCTGTCCTATCTCGGTCACGACCCGGTGCATCGCTCCTATCACCACCACGAGATGACCTTCTCGATGCTCTACGCCTACAGCGAGAACTTCGTGCTGCCGATCAGCCATGACGAAGTGGTGCACGGCAAGGGCACACTGTGGAGCCGGATGCCTGGCGACGACCATGCCAGGGCGGCCGGGGTGCGCAGCCTGTTGGCCTACCAGTGGGCGCACCCCGGTAAGCAGCTGCTGTTCATGGGCCAGGAGTTCGGTCAGCGTGCCGAGTGGTCGCAGGAGCGCGGATTGGACTGGTTCCAGCTCGACCCGCAACGTGCAGACTCTGGATTCTCCACCGGAATACAGTGCTTGGCACGCGATCTCAACTCCGTTTACCGCAGTCGCCCCGCGCTGTGGAGCGAAGACTTCAACCCGAACGGCTATTCCTGGATCGACGCCAACGACTCCGCCAACAATGTGCTGAGCTTCTTGCGCTACGCGTCGGACGGGTCAGTGCTGGCGGCGGTGTTCAACTTCTCCGGTGTGGCGCACACCGACTACCACCTGGGTCTGCCCTTCGCGGGCCGGTGGCGCGAAATACTCAACACCGATGCCGTCGATTACAACGGCGGCGGCGCAGGCAATTTCGGTGGCGTGGACGCCGTCGACGAGCCCCGTCACGGCCGCCCCGCCTCTGCGGTGCTGGTGCTGCCGCCGCTGTCGGCGCTGTGGCTGGAGCCCCAGGAGGCTGTTGTCACGCCGGGCTGGTGAGTCGATTCAGCGCGCGCAGTGGAATGGGCAGCCAGGCGGGCCGGTGCCGGGCCTCGTAGCCGGCCTCATAGACCGCCTTGTCCACTTCGTAGGCGGCCAGCAGTGCGGCGCAGTCGCGCGGATCGGTGCCCGATTCCGCGCCATAGCCGTCACAGAAGGCGCTGCGACAACGGTCCAGCCACTCGCGCGCCCGGGTGGCCAGTTGCCGGTCTTGACCATCACGCGCCACGTCGGCCAGCTTCCCGTACGCGGCGTACTCGTAGGACCGCAGCACGCCGGCCACGTCTCGCAGCGGCGAGTCCGGCCTCCGACGCTCCGACAACGGCGCACCGGGTTCGCCTTCGAAGTCGATCAGCAGCCATCCGTTCGGGGTGCGAAGCACCTGGCCCAGATGCAAGTCGCCGTGGACTCGCTGGACCGTGATGGTCTCACCGGCCAGCGCCGCAAACCGTTGTTCGATAGCGGCCATGTGGGGGCGTACCTCGGGCACCGTCGCCGCCGTCGCCGCCAACCGTGACAGCAGTGCCTCGGCGGGGAAGACCGACTGCGACGTCCCCAAACTGTCGGCAAGTGCCCGATGGACCGATGCGACAGCCTCGCCGAGACGGTAGGACTCACCGGCAAAGTCGCCGCCCACTTCATAGGCATACAGATCGGCCTCGGCGAACAGGTCACGCACACTGGCGGTCGCCATCGCCCAACCCTCGGCTGAGTTCATCGCGTATTCGCTGACCATGCCCAACGCGTAGGGCAGCGCGCCAGAGTCGCTCGGCAACTCGATCTGGTAGGAGCCCAGCAGGCGCGGCACGTGTGGGTTGGCGGCCCGACCCAGCGCCGCGTTGAGCTCGATGTCCGGATTGATGCCAGCCCTGATCCGCCGGAAAACCTTGAGGACCACCTTTTCCTCGACGATGACGCTGGTGTTGCTCTGCTCGGCTTCCGATACGCGAGAATCGGCCCGAACCGGCAGCGGCACTCCCGGCTCCGGTGTGAACGTGACCTCGCCGCGTCGGGCCGAAGAATCGATCAGCGACAACAAGACTCGGGTTGCCGCAACGTCATACAGCGCGTCGTAGGCGGTATGCCCATCGTGGGTTCCGATCATCGCGATCTGGGCGTACTCCGGTGCCATGTCCACATCCCAGCTGACAAGCACCTGGTAGCGATCGGTGGTTCCGTCGGTGTAGTCGGCATCGATCAGCACCAGTTGCAGTCCACCGCCCAGCTGCACCACCTGGGCGGGATCTGCGCTCGCCAGTTGCCGATTGCGTCCCGCGTACCAGCGCCGGGTCGGTAGCCATTCGGCCCACGGCAGGTGCGCTGGTTCGCCGATGCCACCAGTCATGACATGTCCTCCTTCGGCTCGCATGGCTCGCTCAGCTGAAACCAGTAGAAGCCGTGGCCGGGCAGCGTGAGTAGGTAGGGGAGTTTTCCGATTCGCGGAAACTCCACGGACCCGGTGAGTTCCACCGGCGTGTGGCCGTCCCAGTGCTGCAGATTCAATTCGATCGGCTGCGGAAACCGGGACAGGTTGTTGACGCACAAGACGGTGTGCCCCTGGACGCGCCCATCGCCGCCGGAGATCTCCCGTACATAGGCCAGCACCGAGGGATTGGACCCGCCCAATTCCCGGAATCCGCCGAGGGCGAAAGCTTCGTATCGGCGTCGAATGGCGAGCATGGTGCGGGTCCAGTTGAGCAGCGACGTGGAGGTATCGCGTTGCGATTCGACGTTGACCGACTGATGGCCGTACACCGCGTCTTGAATGGGAGGCAGGTAAAGACGGCCGGGGTTCGCGGTGGAGAAGCCCGCATTGCGATCGGGTGTCCACTGCATCGGGGTGCGTACCGCGTCGCGGTCACCCAGCCAGATGATGTCGCCCATTCCTATCTCGTCACCGTAGTAGAGGATCGGGGATCCGGGTAACGACAGCAGCAGTGCGGTGAACAGTTCGATCTGGTTGCGGTCTTTGTCCAGCAGCGGGGCCAACCGGCGTCGGATCCCCACATTCGCCTTCATCCGCGGGTCTTTCGCGTATTCGGCGTACATGTAGTCGCGCTCGTCGTCGGTGACCATCTCCAAGGTCAGTTCGTCGTGGTTGCGCAGGAAGATTCCCCATTGCGCCAGGTGGGGGATCGGTGGCGTCTGCGCCATGATCTCGGAAATCGGGAAGCGCGACTCGCGACGCACCGCCATGAAAATACGTGGCATCAAAGGGAAGTGGAATGCCATGTGGCATTCATCGCCGCCGGTGTCGGGGTTGCCGAAGTATTCGACCACATCTGTGGGCCATTGATTGGCCTCGGCCAGCAGAACCCTGCCCGGGAACTCGTCGTCGACCACCTTGCGGCAGCGCTTCAGGAAATCATGTGTCTCGGGCAGGTTTTCGCAATTGGTTCCCTCCCTCTCGAACAGGTACGGCACCGCGTCCAAACGAAAACCGTCGATACCGAGGTTCAGCCAGAACCGCAGCACGTCGATCATGGCCTCCTGCACCGCGGGGTTGTCATAGTTCAGGTCGGGCTGGTGGGAGAAGAACCGGTGCCAATAGAACTGCTTGCGCACCGCGTCGAACGTCCAGTTGGATTCCTCGGCGTCGACGAAGATGATCCGGGCGTCGGCATACCGTTCGCTGGTGTCGCTCCACACGTAGTAGTCGCCATGTGGGCCGTCCGGGTCTTGCCGCGACTGTTGAAACCAGGGGTGGCTGTCGGAGGTGTGGTTCATCACCAGGTCGGTGATCACCCGAATACCGCGGCGGTGCGCAGCGTCGAGCAGTTCGACGAAATCGTCGACCGTGCCGAACTCCGGCAGAACCTTGTAGAAGTCCCGGATGTCGTAGCCACCGTCGCGCAACGGCGAGTCGTAGAACGGCGGCAGCCACAGGCAGTCGACGCCGAGCCACTGCAGGTAGTCCAGTCGCTCGGTCAGGCCCCGCAGGTCACCGATGCCATCCCCATTGGAGTCGTAGAACGCCCGGACCAGCACCTCGTAGAACACCGCTCGCTTGAACCAGACGGGATCCGCCGGCAGGGCCGCGGCATCGCCGAAGTCGTCCGCGCTCGGGTGCTCGACGATGCCGTCCTCGACATGGCTGCCCGCCACGGGGTCCGCTAGGTCCTGACCAAATTCGTCGTCAGCGTCGATGGCCATATCTCGACATGTACCCCATTCCGGACGTGATTACCTGGCGGAGGTTTGGTGACCGTGATCGTGCGAGAACAACGCGGCAGTGCGGGCGATCCTCGGATCGGTCTGCAACAGCTCAAGAGGCTCGGACAGCGGCAGGCGCCAGTTCGGATACTGGTCGACGGTGCCGGGCAGGTTGGGCTGACAGGGTTCGGCCAGCACGTCGTAAGGGGAGAGGAGTTTCAGCCGGCTCGGCGTGGCTGCCAAGAAACGGTGCATGGCGTCGATGATTCGCGGCTCATCCGGGGCCATGTCGTCATGCTCGAGGAACCCTTCGGAACGCAGCAGCGCCAGCCATTCGGCGCGTTCTTTCTCGGCGGCGTCCTGCGCGGCCGCCACGTCGTCGAGCAGACCCCGCTCCGCGCGTGCCCGCACATGCTCGGCGCGGAAGAATCCGGCCGCGGTGGGTAGGTCGTGGGTGGAGATGCTGGCAGCCACCCGCGCGGGCCACTTCCCCGGCGGAAGTAACGGCTGACCGGGGGCCGAATCGTCGCGGGTGAACCAGGAGACCGCGCATCCCAGCATTCCGTTGTCGGCCAGCGCACGGGTGACGGAGGGTTCGACGGTGCCCAGGTCCTCGCCGATGACGACGGCGTTGGCGCGATGCGCCTCCAGCGCCAGCACCGCGATCATGACGTCGGCGTCGTAGTGGACGTAGGTGCCGCGATCGGGGCTCTCGCCAGGCGGGATCCACCACAGCCGCCACAAGCCGGCGACGTGATCGATACGCACACCGTCCGCGTGGGCCAGGACGGCCCGCAACATGTCGCGCACCGCGCGGTAGCCGGTGGCCGCCAAGCGGTCCGGCCGCCAGGGCGGTAGACACCAGTCCTGTCCGCGAGGGCTGAACGTATCCGGGGGCGCGCCGACGCTGGCCTCAACGGCCAGTACGTCGGCCAGGGCCCACGCATCGGCGCCATCGCCGTCGACGCCGACGGCCAGGTCGTGCAGCACGCCCACGGCCATGCCCGAGTCCCTGGCGGCGCGCTGCACCGCCAGCAGCTGCTCGGTGCAGCGCTGCTGCACCCACGCATGAAACGCGACCCTCGGCGCGAGCTCCCGCCGCGCGGCCGCCACCGCGGCGCCGGTTACGTCCTGCAGCGGCGCAGGCCAACCGGACCACCGACCACCGTGGCGTTCGGCCAGTGCGCAGTAGGTGGCCCAGTCACGCAGCGCCCGGGGCTCCGACGACTCGTCAAGCCCGCTGGGACGCCCTTCAGCACGCCAGAGCAACTCCAGGGCCGAGCGTTTGGCTGCCCAGACCAGGTCGTAGTCGATTCGTGCGGTGTCCGCAGCGACCCGCAGCGCGTCGACCTCCGCCCGGGTGTCCGGATCGGCGCGCTGGTAGGCGGCCAGGTCAACGACGCACAGTGCCAACGGGTTGGCGAACCGCCGGCTCGACGGCGTATACGGTGACGGCTGCACCGGATGCGTCGGCCCCGGCGCGTGCAGCGGATTGAGCAGCACCGCGCCGGCGCCGTGCTCGGCGGCTGTCCAGGACACCCAATCCCGCAGGTCTGACAGGTCGCCGATTCCCCAGGAGCGCGCGGACCGCAACGCGTACAGCTGCAGCATCCATCCCCAGGCATCCGGCGCCTGCGGCACCCGCGTCGGAGCCGCCACCAGGGTGGCCTCTTGGCCGCTGCGCAGCTCAACTTGGTACCAGCCCGGCGACAGCTCGGCGGGCAGTTCATCGCGCACCACCGTGCGCTCGCCGTCCTCGCTCACCAGTGCGGCGGCCCCGGGAAACGGTAGGGCAGTGCCGGTCACCCGCACGGCGGCCGTCGGAGGCGAGCCGCCCGCACGCTCGCGTTCGTCCAGCCTGAGCAACTCATGACGACGGGCGGCTTGGTTGCCCGCCTCGACTTCCATCAGCCGAAGAACCCGGACAACGACGTCGGCATCCACCTGCACCAACTCGCGCCGTTCGTTGCGATAGGCGGTGGCTACGCCGTGTGCCGCGGCCAGCCGGCGTAGGTCATCGGGTGCCACGAACAACGCCTATACCCACCCGGGGTGCATTTCAACAGTCTGCATCGTGAACCGGACCGTAGTGTCGTAGCAGGCGATAGTTTGACCGGGCGGCGGGCGGGTAGCCCCCGTCGGCAAAGGCGGGTGGAATCGAAAGTGCTGACGAAATTGGGCGAGGACGGGCATTGCCCGAGGTCCGGCGGGGTGGTTGACCGGTTCCTGCTGTGCTTCAATGCGCACGAGGGGACGGGCGAGTTCGCCGTTCCCGGCAAGGATTACGCCCCAGAATGGACCGTCGAATTGGACACCGCAGAGCCGGCATCCCGCGCTGAGCAGGCCGTGCGACCCGGGGGCGCGCTGCCCGTTTCGCTGCTGGTCTTGAGGAAAGTGCGCTAACGCATGGCCCGCCCAGTGCTGTCCACCTACCGGTTACAGCTGCGGGGCGCAGAAAGCGGCTTCGCGTTCACCTTCGCCGACGTCGAGAAACTTCTCGGCTATTTCGATGCGCTGGGGATTTCGCACCTCTACCTCTCGCCGATCATGACCGCGGTGCGCGGATCGAGCCATGGTTACGACGTCGTCGATCCGACCACGGTCTCCGCCGAGCTGGGCGGCCCGGCGGGTTTGGCGCGGCTCTCGGCGGCCGCGCATGCCCGCGGGATCGGTCTGATCATCGACATCGTGCCCAATCATGTCGGCGTGCAAAGGCCCGAGCAGAACCCGTGGTGGTGGGACGTGCTCAAGCACGGCCGATCCTCGCGGTATGCCGCGTTCTTCGACATCGATTGGGACCTTGGTGACGGACGAATCATGCTGCCGGTACTGGGCTCTGACGACGACGTCGCCGACCTGGCCGTCGACGGCGAGTCGCTCCGTCTGGGTGATCTGGTGTTTCCGATCGCGCCCGGAACCGGCGCCGGCAGCGGAGCCCAAGTCCACGATCGCCAGCACTATCGGCTGGTCGGCTGGCGCAACGGCGGCTGTGGATACCGCCGCTTCTTCTCGATCACGTCGCTGGCCGGCCTGCGTCAAGAGGACCGGGTGGTCTTCGACGCCTGGCACGCCGAGCTGGCGCGCTGGTTCGACGCGGGCCTTGTCGATGGGGTGCGGGTCGACCACCCGGATGGGCTGGCGGATCCGCAGGGGTATCTGCAATGGCTGCGGGAGCTGGTCGGACCTGACGCCTGGATCGTCGTGGAAAAGATTCTGGCCGTTGACGAGTCACTCGACGTCAACCTTCCGGTGGCCGGCTCCACCGGTTACGACGTCCTGCGGGAGATCGGCGGGTTGTTCATCGACCCGAACGGTGAACCGGCGCTGACCGAGTTGTGTGAAACCGCCGGCGTTGACTACCGCGCGATGCCGATCCTGCTGGCCGAGCAGAAGGAGATCGCCGCTGCCGAGACGCTGGGCAGCGAGCTGGCGCGGCTGTGTCGTTGTGTGGTGAGTGCCGCCGGCGCCGACCATCCGCGGTTGGCCGACGCCATCGTGGCCGTGCTCGGTCAGGTGGGTGTCTATCGCGGCGACTATCCCGGGTTGGCGGCGATATTGCCGGTGGCGCTGGCACACGCGCATGCGCAGCGGCCCGAACTCGACGAACCGCTTGCAGTCCTCGCGGCTGCGATCGCCGACGGTGGGGAAGCAGCGGTGCGGCTGCAACAGCTGTGCGGAGCGGTGACCGCCAAGGCAACCGAAGACTGCCTGTTCTACCGGGATGCCCGGCTGGTGTCGCTCAACGAAGTCGGCGGCAACCCACAGTATTTCGGTGTGGGCTCGGCCGAGTTTCATCACCGGGCCGCCACCCGGGCTCGGCATTGGCCGCAGACCATGACGACGCTGTCCACCCACGACACCAAACGCGGCGAGGATGTACGGGCGCGCATCGGCGTGCTGTCGCAGGTGCCGTCGTTATGGGCGGAGTTCGTCGCTCGTTGGGAATCCAGGACGCCCGCACCCGATCTGGCTACCGGACTTTTCCTGTGGCAGAACATTTTCGGTGTGTGGCCAGCCGACGGCCGGGTGACCACCGCACTGCGCGAGCGGTTGCACGCCTATGCCGAAAAGGCGGTTCGCGAGGCGGACCGCCGGACATCGTGGCACGACCCCGACGCAGAGTTCGAGGGTGCGCTGCACCGATGGCTCGACGACATACTGGATGGCCCCATCGCTCAGGAGCTGACGCAGTTCGTTGCCGAACTCGCTCCGCACATCGACAGCGACATCCTCGGCCAGAAGCTCTTGGCCCTGACCGTCCCCGGCATCCCGGACGTCTATCAGGGCACCGAACTCTGCGATGACAGTTTGGTCGACCCGGACAACCGGCGACCGGTCGACTACGCCGCGCGCCGCGAAGCGCTGGAGTCTTTGCATCGGCACCGGAAGATGCGGGTGGTCGCCGCCGCGCTGCAGATGAGACGAGCACGTCCCGACACCTTCCTGCACGGCGGCTATCAGCCCCTGCCGGCGTCGGGCGCGGCCGGAGATCAGGTCGTGGCTTTTCGCCGGGGCGATGACGTAGTGGTGGCGGTCAGCCGGTGGACGGTGCGCCTGCAGGGCACCGGGTGGGGCGATACGGTGGTCGCGCTGCCTCCCGGCACGTGGTCTGACGTGCTCTCCGGCATCAGACACAGCGGGCCGGTGCGGGCCGTCGAGTTGTTCGCCGATCTACCGGTTGTGCTGCTGGAGCGTGTCGATGACTGAGTTCGCCGTCTGGGCACCGAATTCGGCAGTCGTCGGCCTCGATGTCGACGGGGTGCCGCACCCGATGGCCCGTTCGGATGATGGGTGGTGGCGAACGACGGTCGACGTGGCGCCGGATGCGCGCTACGGCTACCTGCTCGATGACGACCCGCAGGTACTCCCGGATCCGCGGTCGGCCCGCCAGCCCGACGGAGTGCACGCGCGCTCGGCCTTGTGGGATGCGTCCAGCCTGAAATGGACCGACGACGACTGGAAGGGAAGGCCGGTCGAAGGCGCGGTGATCTACGAACTGCACATCGGCACATTCACGCCCGTCGGCACATTCGACTCCGCGATCGCCAAGCTGGATCACCTGGTCGATCTGGGCGTCGACTTCGTGGAACTGATGCCGGTCAACGCCTTCTCCGGTGAGCACGGCTGGGGATACGACGGTGTGTTGTGGTACGCCGTGCATGAGCCCTATGGCGGCCCGGATGGGTTGGCGCGCTTTGTCGACGCCTGCCATGAACGCGGCCTCGGCGTGCTGATCGATGCCGTCTTCAATCACCTTGGGCCGTCCGGGAATTTCCTTCCCCGCTTCGGGCCGTACCTGTCGCAAGCCCGTAACCCATGGGGCAATTCCATCAACATCGACGGCGCCGACTCCGACGAAGTACGCCGCTACATCATCGACTGTGCGCTGCGCTGGATGCGCGTCTTCCACGTCGACGGCCTCCGACTGGACGCCGTGCACGCGCTGGTGGACACCACAGCGATCAATATTCTTGAGGAGCTGGCTGCCGAAACCGACGCGCTTGCCGCGCAGCTGGGGCGTCCGCTGTCACTCATCGCGGAAAGCGATCGCAACGACCCACGGACCGTCACCCGGCGCGAGGACGGCGGTTACGGGATCACCGCGCAATGGGATGACGACATCCACCACGCCATCCACACCGCGGTATCCGGCGAGCGGCAAGGCTATTACGCCGACTTCGGGAGCATGGCCACCCTGGCGACCACGTTGCGCAACGGCTTCTTCCATGCGGCCACCTACTCGTCGTTTCGCCGCCGGCGCCATGGCCGGCCGTTGCCGATCTCACAGATCCCGGCCACCCGCCTATTGGCCTACACGTGCACGCACGACCAGGTCGGCAACCGCGCGCTCGGTGACCGCCCATCGCAGAACCTGACCGCCGGGCAACTCGCGATAAAAGCTGCGCTGGTACTGCTGTCGCCCTATACCGCAATGCTTTTCATGGGGGAGGAATGGGGTGCGCTCACCCCGTTTCAATTCTTCAGTTCCCATGAGGACCCACAGGTGGCACGCGCCACCGCCGAAGGCCGCAAGGCCGAGTTCGCCGAGCACGGCTGGAACGCCGACGAGATCCCCGACCCGCAGGATCCCGATACCTTCCACCGGTCCAAGCTGGCGTGGGGCGAGCTCGAAGACCAACGCCACGTGCAGCTGCTCCGCCTCTACCAGGCGCTGATCGGGCTGCGCACCGAGATCGATCCGGTCGGCCCCTGGTTGAGCCAGCTCGTGATCGACTACGACGAGGACAGGCGATGGATCGCCATGCGCCGCGGTCCGCTGCTGCTCGTCTGCAATCTCGGCGAGGACACGGTGAGTGTGCCGGTCTGTGGCGAGCTGGTACTGGGCTGGGGGACACCAGAGTGTGAGAGCGACATCACACGGTTGCCGGGGCATTCGTTCGCGGTTCTGCGTCTGCCCCAGAAGTCCTTGGCCCCGAAGTGATTCACGCAACATTCTTCCCGCGATGACGTCGGCATCACCTCCGGTCGGCAACTCTGCAGGAATATCGCAACGCGTGGTAATGGTCCTGAAATGATCTTGAAACCTGGGCGCGGCAGGGTGGCGGCAAGGCCCGCAACCGCAGGAGGTGAGCTTCCGTGCCCACGTCAGACGACTCCCCGCGCGCACCGGCCGTCTCCAGTCTCTGCGCCTACTGCGGGGTCGGCTGCGGCGTGGTGCTGCAGGTCGAAACCGATCCGGCCAGCGGGCGTCGCCGGGTGGCCAAATCCACCGGCGACCAATCCCACCCGACCAACTTCGGCCGACTGTGCACCAAGGGAGCCACGACCGCCGACCTGCTCGCCGCACCCGGCCGCATGGAATCGGCTTACCTGCGGCCCGAACGCGACGAGCCCGTCGAGCCGACCGACATCGACGCCGCCATCACCCACTGTGCCGGCCGGCTGCGGGCGATCATCGACCAGCACGGGCCCGATGCCGTAGCGCTTTACGTCTCCGGCCAGATGTCCACCGAGGCCCAATACCTGGCGAACAAGCTCGCCAAAGGCTTCATCGGCACCAATCAGATCGAGTCCAACTCGCGGCTGTGTATGGCCAGCGCGGGCAGCGGCTACAAGCAGTCACTCGGCGCCGACGGGCCGCCCGGCTCCTATCAGGACTTCGATCACGCCGACGTGTTCTTCGTGATCGGCGCGAATATGGCCGACTGCCACCCGATTCTGTTCCTGCGGATGATGGATCGCGTCAAGGCCGGCGCCAAGCTGATCGTCGTCGACCCGCGCCGCACTGCCACCGCGGAGAAGGCCGACCTGTTCTTGCAGATCGCGCCCGGAACCGATCTGGCGCTGCTCAACGGGCTGCTGCACCTGATCGTCGCGAATGGCCACACCGATGACGAATTCATCGCCGAGTACACGCAGGGCTGGGAGGTCATGCCCAGCTTCCTCGAACAGTTCACGCCGGAGGTGGTGGCCGAGCTCACCGGAATCCCCGAGGACGACATCCGCACCGCCGCGGAGTGGATCGGCGAGGCGGGCAACTGGATGAGCTGCTGGACGATGGGACTCAACCAGAGCACCCACGGAACCTGGAACACCAACGCCATCTGCAATCTGCACCTGGCCACCGGAGCCATCTGCAAGACCGGCAGCGGGCCGTTCTCCCTGACCGGTCAGCCCAATGCGATGGGCGGCCGGGAAATGGGTTACATGGGCCCGGGTCTACCGGGTCAGCGCAGCGTCGTCTGCGCCGACGATCGCGAATTCGTCGAGGACATCTGGGGTATCCCGCGCGGCTCGCTGCGCACCGAGGTGGGCGCCGGCACCATCGACATGTTCGCGCGGATGGCCGATGGCCAGATCAAGGCGTGCTGGATCATCTGCACCAATCCGGTTGCCACAGTGGCCAATCGCAAGACGGTGCTGGAAGGGCTGGAACGGGCTGAGCTGGTGATCGCCCAGGACGCGTTCGCCGACACCGAGACCAGCGCCTACGCCGATGTGCTGCTACCGGCGGCGTTGTGGAGCGAGTGCGACGGCGTGATGGTCAACTCCGAGCGTAATCTCACGCTCTTTCAGCAGGCGGTCGACCCGGTCGGGCAATCGTTGCCGGACTGGCAGATCATCGCCCGCGTCGCGGCAGAAATGGGTTACGCCAACGCGTTCGACTACTCGAGCGCCGAGGACGTGTTCGAAGAGATCAAACGATTCGCCAACCCCAAGACCGGCTACGACCTACGCGGAATCAGCTACGAGCGATTGCGTCAGAGCCCGATCCAGTGGCCCTGCCCGCCGGAGAGCGCGCAAGACCGCCACCCGATCCGCTACCTCAACGACGGGGTCAGTCAGACACTGGTGGTCCGCGAGGACGGCGGCGTGCCGCGGTTGGCGTTCGCGACCGAGTCCGGCCGAGCGGTCTTCTACCCCCGTCCGCACCTGCTGCCCGACGAGATGCCCGATGACGACTATCCCTTCCTGCTCAATACCGGACGGCTGCCGCATCAGTGGCACACCATGACCAAGACCGGAAAGGTCGCCAAACTCAACAAGCTCAACCCGGGCCCGTTCGTGGAGATCCACCCCGACGACGCCATCCGACTGGGCGCCGTCGAGGGCGATGCGGTGGAGATCGCCTCGCGCCGGGGCCGGGCCGTGCTCCCGGCGGTGGTCACCGATCGGGTGCGGCCGGGGAACTGTTTCGCTCCGTTCCACTGGAACGACGCGTTCGGTGAATACCTGTCGATCAACGCCGTCACCAATGACGCCGTCGACCCGACATCGCAACAGCCGGAGTACAAGGCGTGTGCGGTCACCTTGGCGAAGGTTCTGGTCGATTCGCCGCCCGAACCGGAAACGCCCGAGACGCCGAAGACCGGCCAAGTCAGCTTGGACCGGGTGGATACCCTCATCGAATTGTTCGGGCTCAGTGGGGAATCCGTGACCACGGTGCCCTCATTCGCTCCCATGGAGCGCATATATCTGAGTGGGTTGCTGACCGCGCTCCGCACCGAGGCCGGGCGCAGCGCCAGCGGTGTGCCGACGGTACCGGCCAACGCACCGCTGGAGCCGGCCACCCGAATGTGGGTAGACGGCCTGTTGGCCGGGTTGTTCTCCCGGTGCCCAACGCCGGCGGCGTCCCCACCCCAGGACATCGGGTCTCGGCCTGAGTCGATCGTGGTGTTGTGGGCCTCGCAGACCGGCAATGCCGAAGAGGTGGCCGCCCGTTGCGCGGCACACCTCGGCGAGGCCGGACTTCCGGTCGCGCTGCACACGATGAACGACTTCCCGGTGACCGACCTGTCCGCAACCCGACAGTTGATCCTGGTCTCCAGCACCACCGGCGACGGTGAGCCGCCCGACAACGGCGCTGTCCTTTGGGACGAGTTATCCGCCGAGGGCACACCGCAACTCACCGACACGCGCTACGCCGTGCTGGCGCTGGGCGACTCCAACTACGACGACTTCTGTGGTTACGGGCGCAAACTCGATACCCGGCTGGCAGAACTCGGCGCCACCCGCATGCTGGACCGTGTCGACTGCGAGCCCGACTACGACGACGCCGTGGACGAGTGGTTCAGTACGCTCCGCGGGGCGCTGGGCGCCGCGTCGGCACCGGCTGTGGCGGCTCCCGTCGCGGCCCGCTCGTCGCGGGTACCGGGGCGGTACAGCAGGAAGAACCCGCTGCTCACCAGGCTGATACGTAACACCGTGCTCAGCGGACCGGGTTCGACCAAAGAGGTGCGGCAGCTGGTGTTCGAGCTCCCGGACAAGTCTCTGAGCTATCAGGCCGGTGATGCGCTCGGGGTGTGGCCACGCAACTGCGCCGCACTGGTAGACGAATGGCTGACGGTGACCGGCCTCGATGGCGGGCACGTCGTCGAGGCCGCCGACTACGGATCGATGCCATTGCGACAAGCCCTGGTCGAGCGATTCGAGATCGCCCGTGTCACCGGTGAATTACTACGGTTCGTGGCGCAGCGCAGTCAAGACCGCGAGCTGGTCGAGTTGTTGCGGCCGGAGAACAAAGCCGTGCTGACGGACTGGATGTGGGGTCGCCAGTCGGTGGATGTGCTGGCCGCAACCCCGGTCCATGCCGCCGTCGACGACTGGCTTGCCGTGCTCAAACCGCTGACGCCGCGGATGTATTCGATTTCGTCGGCATGCGTGGACAATCCGGGCGAGGTGCACGTGACGGTCGGCGCAGTGCGTTATGAATGTCAGGGAATGCCGCGCGGCGGCGTGTGCTCGACGTATCTGGCTGATCGAAGCGACGACGCCGAGATCGGGATATTCGTACAGCCCACCAATCATTTCCGGCCGCCGGCGGATCCCAACGCTCCGATGATCATGATTGGGCCCGGGACCGGCGTCGCACCGTTCCGTGGTTTCCTGCAGCAGCGCCGTGCGCTCGGGCACCGAGGCCGGAACTGGTTGTTCTTCGGCGAACGCAATGCCGCCACCGATTTCTACTACCGCGACGAGCTGAACGACATGCACGCCAGCGGTTTCCTCACCGAACTCGATCTGGCGTTCTCCCGCGATCAGCCGGAGAAGGTCTACGTACAAGACCTGCTCCGCGCGCGCGGCGCCCAAGTATGGGCGTGGTTGCAGGACGGCGCACACCTCTACGTGTGCGGCGATGCCAGCCAGATGGCCAAGGAGGTCGACCGCGCGATCTGCGATATCGCCGCGCGCCATGGGCTGCTCGCCCGCGACGCCGCCAAGGCCCATGTGCGGGCGCTGTCGTCCGCCGGTCGCTACCAGCGCGACGTGTACTGAGTGCGCCTCTAAAAAACCGTCTGGGCGCAGGTGGACGGCGTGGTCAGGTTGACTCCGGCGTAGACCACCTGCACATGGGTGCACACGATCACGTTGGCGTCGGTCTTGGGCCGGCCGGTGGAGTATTCCAGGACATCGATGCTGCCGTTGGTCTGGTATTTCTCCGGCGGGCCCTCGCCGTAGTACATCGATTGGATCACCGCGCCGGTGCCGTCCTTGAACACCTTGGTTCCCGGGCCGCCGCGGTCCTTGAACCAGCCCTCACCGCCGTCGGTGTGCACGTCCAGGTAGGCGGTGCGCTTGGACGAGCGGATCTCGGTGCTTTGGCGAGCCCACAGGTCCGGCGGGAACCCGGCCATCCCCGCGGGCGTCTGCAGTTGCACCCCGACGGTGAATCGGCACAGCGGCGGTGCGCTGCAGTCGACCCAGCTGTGAGTCTGCAGCTGATCGGCGTCGTTCACCGGGAACAACGTGGTCTTGGTGTCACTGGCCGCCGACGCGATCGCGGACGGGATCAGCGCCGCCAACAGCGTCAAGGCCGCTGGGATCATCAGCAACCGCTTCATGTCGCACCAACCTAGACCGGACATCACTCGTCGTAGGTCACTTCCACCGAATCGGTCTCGGGATGGGCTTGGCAGGCCAGGATCAGCCCTTCGGCGAGGTCCTGGGGTTCGAGCACGTCGTTGATCTCCATGGAGACCTTGCCCTTCTTCAGCTCACAGGCGCACGCGCCGCAGTGGCCCTCCCGGCAGGAGAACGGGGCGTCGAGGCCCTTGTCGAGCAGCAGATCGAGCAGTTTGACGTGCCGGGGCCACGCGAACTCGTGCTTCTCGCCGTCCAGCTCGACGATGACGGTGGCCGGCGCCGCGGCCTGCTCGCCTTCGGGAGCTTCGGTGATCTTGACCGCGGCGAACGGGTCGCTGTCCAGCGACTTGAACACCTCCAGATGGACCTGATCGGCCGGGACGTTGCAGGCATCCAGGGCCTCGCGAGCGGCCGCCATGAAGGGGCCCGGACCGCAGATGAAGACCTGGCGATCGGTGTAGGGGGCGGCCAGCTGTGCCAGCGCCGCACGACTCGGCAGGCCCTGGACCGACTCCAGCCAGTGCAGGACCGTCAGCCGGTCGGGGTATTTGTCGACCAGCTCGCGCAGCGCGGCGCCGAAGATCACCGACCGCTCGTCGCGGTTGGCGTAGACCAGCACCACCTTGCCGCTGCCCTGCGACAGCGCCGATTTGCAGATCGCCATCATCGGGGTGATCCCGCTGCCGGCGGCCAGCAGCAGAAAGTCGGCGTCCAGTGACTTGGGCACGAAGGTTCCCGAGGGCGCCAGCACATGGACGCGCATCCCGGGCCGGGCGTTGTCGCACAGCCAGTTCGATGCGTAGCCGTCGACGGTCCGCTTGACGGTGACCGCCAGCGAGTCGTCGGTGAAGGGCGAGCTGCACAGCGAGTAGCAGCGGGCCACCGAGCCGGTCTGATCGCTGGGGATTCGCAGCGTCAGGAACTGGCCCGGCAAGTACTTCAAGCGCTGCTCAGGGATCTCCGGGTCGTCTGGCCCGTCCGGCACGCCGAATACCAGCGAACGCGCATCGTCGGTCTCGGTGACGACTTGCGTGATCTGCAGTTCCAGGACGTGACTGCCGAGTGGTTCGTCCGGAATGGTCTCCGTCACGGGCCGCCCTTCATCTTCGGTCATAACTAGAACAGGTTACAGAAAAGTGGTCCGGTATTGCTACCAGCTGCAGGAACACCCCGCTCGACACAAATCGGAACGTGTTCTAATCTCACTCTAGGCTGGTTGGAAAACACCGCCGATGAACCTGTTCACTTCTGGGAGGCAATCTAGTGACGTCCATTCAACAGCGTGACGCGCAGTCGGTGTTGGCCGCCATCGACGACCTTCTGCCGCAGTTGCGTGAGCGCGCCCAGGAGACCGAAGACCTGCGCAAGCTGCCCGACGCCAACGTCAAGGCGCTCGAGGACGCCGGTTTCTTCCGGCTGCTGCAGCCCGAGCAGTGGGGCGGCCTGCAGTGCGACCCGACCCTCTTCTACGAGGCGGTACGCCGGCTGGCCAGTGCCTGCGGCTCCACCGGTTGGGTCGCCGGAATCATCGGCGTGCACAACTGGCACCTGGCGCTGTTCGACCAGCAGGCCCAGGAAGACGTCTGGGGCGAGGACACAGGCGTCCGGATCTCCTCGTCGTATGCGCCGATGGGCGCCGGTGTGGTCACCGAGACCGCCGACGGCTACATCGTCAACGGCTCGTGGAACTGGTCGTCGGGCTGTGACCACGCCACCTGGGCATTCCTGGGCGGCCCGGTGATCAAGGACGGCAAGCCGGTCGACTTCGGCAGCTTCCTGATCCCGATCTCCGACTACCGCATCGACGACGTGTGGCACGTGGTCGGTCTGCGCGGCACCGGCAGCAACACCGTCGTGGTCAAGGACGCGTTCGTGCCGCGGCACCGCTTCCTGTCCTACCGGGCCATGAACGACGGCACCGCCGGCGGCTACCAGACCAACACCGCGCCGGTCTACAAGATGCCGTGGGGCACCATCCACCCGACCACCATCTCGACGCCGATCATGGGCATGGCCTTCGGCGCCTACGACGCTCACGTCGAGCACCAGGGCAAGCGGGTGCGCGCGGCGTTCGCCGGCGAGAAGGCCAAGGACGACCCGTTCGCCAAGGTCCGGATCGCCGAGGCCGCCAGTGACATCGACGCCGGCTGGCGTCAGCTGATCGGCAACGTCGGCGACGAGTACGCGCTGCTGTCCGCCGGCCAGGAGATCCCGTTCGAGCTGCGGGCCCGGGCCCGGCGCGATCAGGTCCGTGCCACCGGCCGGGCCATCGCCTCCATCGACCGGCTGTTCGAGGCGGCCGGCGCCACCGCGCTGTCCAACGACGCTCCGGTGCAGCGGTTCTGGCGCGACGCGCATGCGGGTCGGGTGCACGCGGCCAATGACCCCGAGCGCGCATACATGATCTTCGGTAACCACGAGTTCGGGTTGCCGCCCGGCGACACCATGGTCTGATCGAACTGGACCTGGCTGGGACATAGAAGAGCTTGCTGGAGGTATCACCGATGAGTATCCGTTCGCTGGGCTACCTGCGGATCCAGGCCACCGACATGGCGGCCTGGCGGGACTTCGGACTGAAGGTCCTCGGCATGGTCGAGGGATCCGGTACCACCGACGGTGCGCTGTACCTGCGGATGGACGAGTTCCCCGCCCGCCTGGTGATCGTGCCGGGGGACACCGACCGGCTGCTGGTATCGGGGTGGGAATGCGCCAACGCCGCAGGGCTGGCCGAGATTCGGCAGCGCCTGGACGCCGAGGGCACGCCCTACAAGGAAGCCACCGCCGCGGAGCTGGCCGAGCGCAGCGTCCAGGAGATGATCGCGTTCGACGACCCGTCGGGCAATCACCTGGAGGTCTTCCACGGGGTGGCGCTGCAGCACCGCCGCGTGGTCAGCCCCTACGGGCACCGGTTCGTCACCGAAGAACAGGGCCTGGGCCACGTGGTGCTGTCGACCAAGGACGACGCCGAGGCGCTGCACTTCTACCGCGACGTGCTCGGATTCCGGCTGCGTGACTCGATGCGGCTGCCCCCGCAGATGGTCGGGCGCCCCGCTGACGGCGACCCGGCCTGGCTGCGGTTCTTCGGCTGCAACCCGCGTCACCACAGCCTGGCCTTCCTGCCGATGCCGACTCCGACCGGAATCGTGCACCTGATGGTCGAAGTGGAGAGCGCCGACGACGTCGGGCTCGCCCTGGACCGCGCCTACCGCCGCAAGGTGCCGATGGCCGCCACCCTGGGACGGCACGTCAACGACAAGATGCTGTCGTTCTACATGAAGGCGCCCAGCGGTTTTCAGATCGAGTTCGGCTGCGAAGGCCTCGAGGTCGACGACGATGACTGGGTGGCTCGGGAGAGCACCGCGGTCAGCCTCTGGGGGCATGACTTCACTGTGGGTATGCAGTAGCAGTGACTGACGACCTCTCGATCGACCCGCGTGCGTTCCGCAACGTACTGGGCCAGTTCTGCACGGGCATCACCATCATCACCACGGTGGATGACGAGGTGCCGGTCGGTTTCGCCTGCCAGTCGTTCGCCGCGCTGTCGCTGGACCCGCCGCTGGTGCTGTTCTGCCCGACCAAGCAGTCGCGGTCCTGGCTGGCCATCGAGTCCAGCGGAAAGTTCTGCGTCAACATCCTGGCCGAGGAGCAGAAGGACGTCTGCGCCCGCTTCGGCTCCCGCGAACCGGACAAATTCGCCGGCGTGGACTGGAGCCCGTCCCCGTTGGGGTCGCCGATCCTGGCCGGATCGCTGGCCCACATCGACTGCACGGTGGCGTCGGTGCACGACGGTGGCGACCACTTCGTGGTGTTCGGCGCGGTGCAGTCGCTGTCGGATATCCCGGAGGTGAAGCCGCGGCCGCTGCTGTTCTACCGCGGCGACTACACCGGCATCGAGCCGGACAAGACCACTCCGGCGCACTGGCGCGACGACCTGGAGGCGTTCCTCACCGCCACCACCGACGACACCTGGCTGTAATTCCTCGCCACGAGTGTGAATCCGGCGACGACGACGCGGCGTGTCGCGTCGTGAGATTCACACTCGCGGGGCGCGCTGGTGCCTACCATGCACCGGGTGAAGCGACTTGGCTGGTCGGCGGTGGCGACTCTCGCCTACGCCGCGGTGATGCTGGTGCTGGAGCGCGGGATGCGCAAGACGGGTGGCCCCGGCATCATTCCGTTTGAGCTGGCCGGCAATGCCGAGCGAGTCCAGGAGATCCTGACCGCCTGGGGATCCGAGGGCCGTCGGTGGGCGCGCTGGTCGCTGTGGCTCGACTTCGGCTACATGCTCACCTACGGAACCTTGGCACTGTTGCTCATCGAGCGGGCCCGCAGTCGCCATGGTCATCCGATCGCACTGCGGCTGTTGCCGATCGGCGCGGTGGCCGGCGATGCGATCGAGGGGGTGGCATTGCTCAAAGCCCTCGACGGCGTCGGCGTCGACACCAACGCCCGGCTTGCCCGTAGCGCGGCACTGGCCAAGTTCGCGTTGTTGGCGGTGGGGCTGGTCTACACCGTCATCGGGGGAGCACGCCGGCGGTCATGAGCCGTGCCAGCATCGCTGGTGCTCGGCGTGGGTGCGCAGATACGCACCGGGGGAGTAGAACTCGTCGTAGAAATCGGTGTCCAGATGCTGGGCCTGCAGGTACATCAGCACGTGCACGGTCGGGACGGTGCCCGGCAGTTTGCCGAAGGTGTCGTAAATGTAGGACGCCTCGCAGGTGACCAGTTCGGCGATGCCGTCCGGTGGCAGTGCCGAACCGCGCACGGCCCGACTGTCCGACCACGGACCCGGGGTTTCGGGGTGCGACGGCCCGCCCGGTCCGAACTTGCGGACCATCAGCTTGCGCACACCCTCGGCGACCGAGGTGACATGCGGGGGACTGAGCGTCTCGAAGTAGCCGGGTAAGCCGGTGACATTCGGGAACGGCCAGCGCGGATCGGTGTCGGCGACGAATCCCAGTCCGGGTGCACGCGGGTCACCGGAGCCGCCCAGGACCGACAACCGGTCCAGGCCGTCGAAGATCCAGCCGCCCAAGCCCATCGCCTGCAGGCCCAGCGCCCCGTTGTGGGCCGCGATGGACAACTCGGCACTGGCCTCGGTCAGGGTGTACTGCTCTACGAACGACAGCGGTATCGGGTCGGCGGCATGCGCCAGACCGGAAAACGCTTGCACGCCTGGGATGTTGCGGCCAGTGATGTCATCGGTGATCGGATAACCGTTGGCCGCGAAGAACCACAGATTCTCCAGCAGGTGTTCGGCCAGGTCAGCCACGTTGAATGCCAGCAGACTGCCCGGGTGGTTGCCGATCCAGGTGTTGTGGCCCTCCATGTAGGGCTCTTCGGCGGGCAGTTCCAGGCGAGAATCCGAGAGCCGCACATACGAATCGGCGGTGTGGCCGATCCACTCCTCGATGGTGTCGAACTCCCGTGGCGCCTGGTCGCGTGTGGGCAGCAGGTAGCAGCCGGTGTCGTCGGTGAAGAACAGCTGGCTGGTGTGAAAACCCGCCGCCGACGGGATGGCCCGCCCGGTGGCGCTGCCGGGGTAGTTCGGCAGCGCCGGGGCGTACCCGGGATGGTGCGCGATGCCGTCGTGCCATCCGGTGGTGCCGGCCATCAGCGACAGCAGCAGCGCCCGTTCGACCTCCGACAACGGCTGTACCGGACGGCGGCTGGTGTAGGCCAGCGCACCGGCGGGAATGGCGCCGCCCACGGGGAACCGCCGCGACCGGCGTCCGGTGATTGCGGCGAAAAGCCCGAAACCGGCCGCCTGCGCCAGCGCGGCCCGTTCGTGGTCATTGATCGCCAGGGCCATGGCCCGGACCTACTTGCTGACGGTCTCCAGCAGCATGGCCAGCTGGGTCGGGGAGACCGCGATCCCGCACTGGCTCTTGAGGTCGGTGAGCGGCTGGGCGATGCCCTGCAGGGTTGCCAGCTGGTCGAGGTGGCCGATGAAGTAGCCCTGCACCGAGGACTTGGCCTGATCCGCCGGCATGGTGGCTGCGGCGGTCAGCACGTCGTTGGTCTCCGGGTGGTCGTTGAGGAATCCACCGGCCTGGCCCAAGACGCCGCTGGCAGTGGTGGACAGCCCGGCAGCCGTGCAGGCACCGGGTGCGGCATCGGCCGGGTTGCTGGTCGTCAGCGTGGATGCGGCCACCGCCCCGAGGATGCCGACGGCTGCGGCGCCGAGCGCCAGGCGGTTCAGCGAGCCTCGACGGAGCAGAGGCGAAGCTGGGACCGCCGCGAGAGCAGGGCCAGAAGTCGTGGTGATGCGCATAGCAGTGGTCCCTTCGATCAGGTATTTCCAGCTCGGAAGGTAAACCTACCGGAGCGGCAGCCAACCGCGGAGCCGGCGCAGGGCTTCGTCGATGTCGGCGGTGGGGCCGGCGAACGACAGACGGACGAAGGTGTTGCCGCGCTCGGTGTCGAAGTCGACTCCCGGCGTCAGCGCAAGACCGGTGTCGGCCAGCAGGCGGGCGCAGAACCCCAGTGAATGGTCGGTGTGCTCTGCGAGGTCGGCATAGACGTAGAACGCCCCGTCGGTGGGCGCCAACTTCTCGATGCCCATGCTCCGCAGGCCGCCCAGCAGCAGCTCCCGGTTGGCGGCATAGTGCCGCAGGTGGCCATCGGATTCGGCGATGGATTCCGGGGTGAACGCGGCGACCGCCGCGTACTGGGCCAGTACCGGGGGGCAGATGGTGAAGTTGCCGGTCAGACAGTCCACCGCCCGGCGCAATGCCGGCGGCACCAGCAGCCAGCCCAATCGCCAGCCGGTCATCGCAAAGTACTTCGAGAAGCTGTTGGCCACCACCGCGTTTCGGGAGGTCTCCCACGCACAGCTGGTCTGCGGAGCGCCCTCGTAGACCAGGCCGTGGTACACCTCATCGCTGATCAGTCGCACCCCGGCTGCGTCGCACCAGGCGGCGATCGCGGCCAGCTCCGCCGGTTCCATGACGGTCCCGGTCGGATTGGCCGGGCTGGCGACGATCACCCCGGCCAACGGCCCTTCGATCTCGGCGAGCATGGCTGCGGTGGGCTGGAAGCGGGTCTCGGGCCCGCAGGGGATCTCGACCACCTCGCAGCCCAGCGCGGTCAGGATGTTGCGGTAGCAGGGATAGCCGGGGCTGGCGATCGCCACCCGGTCGCCGGCGTCGAAACAGGCCAGAAATGCCAGCAGGAATCCGCCCGACGAGCCGGTGGTCACCACCACGTCGTCGGGGTCGACGTCCAGGCCGTAGCGGTCGGCGTACGAGCCGGCGATGGCCGAGCGCAGCTCCGGGATGCCCAGTGCGACGGTGTAGCCCATTTCGTTGGCCTGCAGGGCCGCCGCGGCGGCAGCGCGCACCGGCTCGGGTGCGCCCACGCTGGGCTGGCCGGCCGACAGGTTCACCAGATCGCCATGGCTGCGCTGGCGTTCGGCGGCGGCCAGCCAGACGTCCATCACGTGGAACGGTGGAATGCCGGCGCGCAGCGCCGTGCGGTCGAGCTGGTTGGTCATGCGATTCACCCTGTCATCAGTTGCTGGAGGAACCGGGTGGAGTCCGGCATCGAGGCGAGCACCGTGCCCGAATGGTCCTGGTCGGGATAGATGTGCAGCTCGACATTCTGGTGGTTGTCGATCAGCTGCTGGTACAGCGTCTGACTGGACCGGGGCGGCACGTCGGTGTCGCGCAGGCCGTGTCCGAGAAAGATCGGCCGGTCATACCCGTCGGTCGGGGTGCCCATGAAGCGATCGAGCGCGGCGCCGATACCGTCCAGCGAACTCACCGGTGCGCTGAACAGCTCGTTCAGCGTCGTTCCCGACACCTGTTGATCCAGCTCCGGTTTGCACACCGTTTCCGCCCGGTCTGCCAGCTCGTGCCCGCGCGGAGTCAGCACACTGTCGATGGGAATCTCGGGATGCGCTTCGCGCAGGGCAGCCACAATGTACGAGGTGTAGCTGATCGCCGCCGGCGGCACCGACTGCGGCGGCAGATCGGGGCCGGCCTCCATGACCAGCCGTTCGATGTTGGCCGGGGTCCCGGTGGCCACCACGCCGCGATAGTCCAGGCCGGTGCCGGCGGTGAGCCGGGCGGCCCACCAGGCGCTGTTGATCGCCGCACCGCCGCCCTGGGACTGCCCGACGATCGCCCACTTGGGGGACAGCGGCAGGTCCAGCTGGTGGACGGCTCGCACGGAGTCGATCACCGAGTGCGCTTCGGTGGCACTGTTGAGATAGCTCATCAGGCCTGGAGTACCGAGCCCGACGTAATCGGTGCCGACCACCACATAGCCCTGGTCGAGCCAGTGCGACAGGTATTGGTTGTCGCGGGGGCTGCGTGGCCGGGCCGACGGGGTGCAGTCGTCGCCGAGACCGACGGTGCCGTGCGCCCACGCGATCACCGGCCATCCCCCCGCCGGGGCCGCGCCGCGCGGCACGAAGACCGCTGCGGTGCTCACCGCGGGTCGATCGTGCTGGTCGGGCGTGGCGTACAGGATCCGGAATGCTTGGGCGGCGCCGGTCACTGACAGTGCCGGGTCCAGTGGTGCCGAGGTGATCAGCTCCCCGTCGGCGGGAATGGCACCGGCGTAGGCGCGCGCATCCAGTCCCGACCACTGCGGCCCCGGCTCAGCCGTGGCCGATGCGGCCAGCACCAGGGCGGCCAGCCCGACCGACAGCGAGGCGGTGGCCACGCGACGAAGTGTGCTCACGTGTTCAGGGCCAAGAAGGTGAATGGTTCGGCGACTTCGAAGTTCGCCGATGTCTCACCGGCGAAGATATTGCTGTCGTCGGAGCCGAGGTCGAGTTTGCGCACCGCGGCGCCGTCGGCGAAGTCGAGCTTGGCCAGGTCCACCCAGAACACGTTGGGCGTCAGCGCCGACTCGAAGCAGTACAGCTTGCGGGTGTGGTGGGCGACGGTGCGCCAGCGGGTCGAGGAGATATTCGGCTCGCCCGGTGTGGAGATGCCGAACGGCACCGACACGTTGCGCACCACGCTGAGCACCGAGGCGAGCGCGATCTTCATGTCGTCGGCCTTCGGAATCGCGTTGACGTAGAACGAAGCCCGCGCGAACCGGTCCGCGGCTCGATTGGTGCCCGGCAGCATGACGGTGCCGCCAAGCTGTTCCCAATAGGCGTTCACGGCGAGCTGCTGGTCGAAGATCGGCGAGTTCGTCATCACCTGGTACTGGCGCCCGTGGTGGATCACCTGCTTGCCGTCAACGTATTCCACGATCGCACTGTCACCGGTGGCGTCCGACAGTGACAGGTGCAGAGTGGCCAGCCGGTCCTCGCCGGGTACGCCGTCGGTGACCACCTGGAACGCTTCGGTGCTCAGCGCTGCGACCGCTTCGGCGACCGTGGCGAAGTTGTCCAGGGCGTACTGCGCCCAGACCGAGATGCACAGGCCGGGCCGGCTGCCGTCGTATTGCGGATACACCGATTCGGCCAGCCAGAGCAGGTTGGCGGACAACCCGGCTTCGTTCAAACCGTCGGTGGTGCAGATGTCGTAGCCGGTGGCCACCACACTGCCGTACTTCGCGGTCCACGTGGCGGAGTTCGCCCCGGCCCGGCCGTCGCGCTTGATGCCTCGCGGCAACGACCACAGATTGGTCGCCAGATCCAGCTTCCAGTCCATGGACCGCCCGGTGATGATGTTGCCGTTCGGGCCGAGATAAACCAGTCGGGTGCACATGCGGCTACCGTACGGGGCTGCTACAGCACCTCGGCCTGCAACCGGAGAAGATGTTGTGCCGGCAGGCCGAACAACTGTGAACTGCCGTGCGCGCGTTTGAAGTACAGCTGGATGTCGCTTTCCCAGGTGATCGCGATACCGCCGTGCAGCTGCACGGCCTCGCCGGCCACCTTGGAGAATGCCTCGCTGGCGACCACGCGCGCCAGCGCGGCCGAGGTCGCCGATGGCTCGGCGATCGCGTCGTCGACGACGGCGCGGGCGGCCGACACGGCTACGTACAGGTCGGCCATCCGGTGCTTGAGCGCCTGGAAGCTGCCGATCGGCCGGCCGAACTGCACCCGGCTCTTCGTGTACTCCACGGTGAGCTCCAGGCAGCGGGTCGCGGCGCCGATCTGCTCGGCCGCCAGCAGGATCGCCGCGTAGTCCGCGATGCCCGGGTCGTCACCGATGGTTGCGGTCGCGGTGGGGGTGATCCGGCCCAGGCGCCGGGTGGGGTCCATGGTGGCCACCGGCTCGGTGCTGAATTCGGTCCAGCGCTGCAGTTGCCCGTCTTGGGCGCCCACGACGACATCCGCGATATCACCGTTGGCGGCGTAGTCGTCACCGAAGACGACCGCTCCGATCGCGCCGCCCTCCGCCAGCTGTTCCAGCGTTTCGGCGTCGGGCTCGGGGGCGGCCAGCAGTGCCAGCTCGGCCAGGATGGTGCCCAGCAGCGGGGTGGGCACCAGGGCCTTGCCCAGCTCCTCGAGAACGACTGCGGCATCACCCAGTTCGCCGCCGGCGCCGCCGAGCTCCTCGGGCACCACCAGGGCGGCGGCGCCGACCTGCTCGCACAGCAGCTGCCACAGGGATTCGTCGT
The DNA here is from genome assembly GCF_045310925.1 of Mycobacterium sp. SMC-15. Lineage (NCBI taxonomy): Bacteria > Bacillati > Actinomycetota > Actinomycetes > Mycobacteriales > Mycobacteriaceae > Mycobacterium > Mycobacterium sp. SMC-15. The sequence goes on from NZ_JBJIAJ010000015.1 coordinate 67,431, forward strand.
AGCCGCGCTCGGACTCCATCGCCACGCGCACGGCTTCGGGTGTGGCGTGCTTGTCGACCAGTGCGGCCACGGTCTGGCGCAGCAGGTCGCGTTCGTCGTTACGGGCCACTTAGATCGCCTCCAACACTCGACGCCGGTGCGCGGTCGGATCTCCCCACGCGGGACGCAGGGCCTGCACCCTCAGTAGCCACAGCGACAGGTCGCACTCGCTGGTGAAGCCGATGGCTCCGTGGGTCTGCAGCGCCGAATGCGCGGCCAGCAGGGCGGCGTCGGATGCGGCCACCTTGGCGGCGCTGACGTCGCGGGCAGTATCGGAAGAGTTGTCGGCGAACGAAAGCGCTGCCCCGTACACCAGCGGGCGGGCCAGCTCGAGCGCGATGTGCACGTCGGCCAGCTTGTGCTTGATGGCTTGGTAGCCGCCGATCACGCGGCCGAACTGGGTGCGCTGCTTGGCGTAGTCGACGGCGGTGTTCAGCATCGCCTGCCCGGCGCCGATCAGCTGCGCGGCGGTGGCCAGGGCGCCCATCTCGTAGGCGCGGGCGGTGTCGGTGTCCCAGGCCGCTCCGTTGGCGGTGACATCGAAAAGCGCCCGGCTGGGGTCCACCGAGGCGTGACGGGTACCGGCCTGGGCGATCGACGCCGTCCCGTTCTCGGCCAGCAGAACAAGGTCGGCGATCTGTGCATCCAGGGCCCGCGGGGTGCGCGGCGGCAGTGCCGCAGTCGCGATCAGCTCACCGGCGGCGAGGCCGGCCAGCTGCGTGCCGGCATCGGGCGAGCCGGCCAGCAGGATTGGCGCCACCGCAATGGACTCCACCACCGGGCCGGGCACGCACCAGCGGCCGAGCGCCTCGATGGCCAGCACCACGTCGACGGGATGGGCGCCGATGCCGTCGAACTCCTCCGGCACCGCCAGCGCAGTCACGCCCAGCTCGGCCAGCTGATTCCACACCTGACGACCCCGCTCGGCGTCGCCCTGCGACCAGGCGCGCACCGCGCCGGGCACGTCGGCGGCACCCAGGGCCGCGTCGATGCTGGCCGCAAAGTCGCGCTGCTCTTGGTCTAGATCGAATTTCATTTCTTCTCCCGGGGCAGGCCCAGCAGCCGCTCGGCGATGATATTGCGCTGAATCTCGTTGGTGCCGGCGTAGATCGGGCCGCCGAGCGAGAACAGGTAGCCGTGGGTCCAGGCGTCGGCGAGTTCGCCGTCGGCGCCGCGGATGTCCAGGCCGGTCTGGTGTAGGGCAACGTCGAGGTCGGACCAGAACACCTTGGTCACCGAGGACTCCGCGCCCAGTTCGCCGCCGGCAGCCAGCCGGGTCACGGTGCCGAACGTCTGCAACCGGTAGGCCTGCGCGTTGATCCAGGCGTCGGCGACGCGGTCGGTGAACACCGGATCGCTGCCGTGCTGCTTCCACATGGCCGCCAGCTTCTCGGCGCCCACCACGAATCGGGCCGGGCTGCGCAGGCTCATGCCGCGCTCGTTGCTCGACGTACTCATCGCGGCGCGCCAGCCTTCGTTGGGCACACCGATCACGTCGTTGTCCGGCACGAAGACATCGTCGAGGAAGATTTCGCCGAAGCCGGTCTCACCGCCGAGCTGTTCGATGGCACGCACGGTGATCCCGTCGGCCTTGAGGTCGAACATGAAGTAGGTCAGGCCGTGGTGGCGCTGGGCCTCGGGGTCGGAGCGGAACAGCCCGAAGCCGCGCTCACCGAACGGGGCGCGTGAGCTCCAGATCTTCTGCCCGTTGAGCTTCCAGCCACCGTCGACCTTGGTGGCCGTCGAACGCAGCGAAGCCAGGTCACTGCCGGACTCCGGCTCCGACCACGCCTGCGCCCAGATCTCTTCGCCGCTGGCCATCTTCGGCAACACCCGGTCCAGCTGCTCTTGCGTGCCGTGCGCGAACAGCGTCGGCGCCAGCATCGAGGTGCCGTTGGCGCTGGCCCGGCCGGGCGCACCGGAGCGGAAGTACTCCTCCTCGTACACCACCCACTGCAGCATGCTGGCGTCGCGCCCGCCGTACTTCTTCGGCCAGGCGATCACCGACAGGCCGGCGTCGAAGAGCACCTTGTCCCAGCGACGGTGCTGCTCGAAACCCTCGGCGGTGTCATAGGACTCAGTCGGGAACTTGTCGGAGTTCGCGGCCAGGAAGTCGCGGACCTCCAAACGGAACTCCTCGACCTCTGCATCAATATTCAGGTCCATCTAGGCCCACTCTCTCAATTCATGCTTGACCACCTTGCCGCCGGGATTGCGCGGTAGGGAGTCGGTGAAGGTCACCGATCGCGGTGCCTTGAAGTTCGCCAAATGTTCACGGGCGTAAGCGATCACCGCTTGCTCGTCCAGAGTCGACCCGGCCCGGCGCACGATGAAGGCGCGGCCCACTTCGCCCATCCGTTCATCGGGCACGCCGATCACCGCCACGTCGGCCACGCCGTCGAGGCGGGCCAGGACCTGCTCGATCTCGGCCGGATAGACATTGAAGCCGCCGGAGATGTACATGTCCTTGAGCCGGTCGGTGATTCGCAGGTTCCCGGCGGCGTCCACGGTCCCGATGTCGCCGGTGTGCAGCCAGCCTTGCTCGTCGATCGCCGCGGCGGTGGCCTCCGGATCATCGAGATAGCCGATCATGATGTTGGCGCTGCGCAGCAGTACTTCGCCGGAATCCGAAGCGCCGCCGGTGCTTTCCAGCCGCAGCTCGAAGTCGCCGATCGGACGCCCGCAGGTGGTGGCGACGGTGACGGCGTCGTCATCGGCGCGGCACATGGTGCCGAACCCGCCGGATTCGGTCAGCCCGTAAGCGGTGAGCACGATGTCGATGTCCAGTTCGGTCTGCATCCGCTCGATCAGCACCACCGGGACGGTGGCCGCTCCGGTGACCGCGAACCGCAGCGAGCTCAGATCGTGTTGGTCACGCTCGGGGTGATCCAGCAGGGTCTGGTAGATGGTGGGCGGTCCGGGCAGCACGGTGATCCGGTGGGATTCGATTGCGCGCAACGCGCCGGCCGGGTCGAAGGTGAGCTGCGGGATCAGCGTGGCCCCGGTCTGCAGGCAGGCCAGGATGCCGGCCTTGTAGCCGAAGTTGTGAAAGAACGGATTGATGCACAGGTAGCGGTCCTGCTCGGTCATCTGGCCGCACTGGGCCCAAGCCGCCGGGCCGGCCAGCGACTGGCGGTGTGCGCAGAGCACGCCTTTGCTGCGGCCGGTGGTCCCGGAGGTGAACAGGATGTCGGAGAGATCGTCAGGTCCGACGGCGGCGGCACGGGCGTCGACGTCGGCGGCCGGCACCGCGGCCCCGGCGGCGATGAACTCGTCCCAGGTTCCGTCGGCGACATCCACCGGAATCCGGATGACGTGCTGCAGATCGGGCAGTTGGTCCCGGTCCAGTTCGGTGAGCCGGTCGGTCTTGAGGAAGCGGCCCATGCCGACCAGCACCTTGGCCTGGCTGCGGGACAGGATGTCGGCGGCCTCTGGCGCGGTGTAGCGGGTGTTCAAAGGCACCAGCACCCCGCCGGCGTAATGGGTGCCCAGGCAGGTGATCACCCAATGCCAGGTGTTGGGCGACCACAGCGCAACCCGGTCGCCGGGCTCCACGCCCAGGGCGATCAGGGCCGCGGCGGCCCGTCGCACTTCATCGCGCAGGCCGGCGTAGGTGAAGCGTTTGTCCTCGGTGACCAGGGCGTCATGGTCGGGAAGCGCACGCGCGATGTGGTCCAGGGCCGCAGGTGTGGTCTGCGGTTCTGTACTCATAGGCGCTGCTCCTCCCCGTCGCTGAACTCTGCATCGCCGTCAGCGCGGGCTCCCGGGGCTCGACGGCTCGTAGCCGAGCAAGTGCTTGGTAGGTTAGCCTACAAGGGTGCAAGCAGTCGAGGAGTTCCGGGCTGAGGTCCGTGCATGGCTGGCCGACAACCTGGTCGGGGAGTTCGCCGAGCTCAAGGGCCTCGGCGGCCCGGGGCGGGAGCATGAGGCGTTCGAGGAGCGGATGGCGTGGAACCGCCATCTGGCCGACGCCGGCCTGACCTGTCTGGGCTGGCCGGTGGAACACGGCGGGCGCGGCCTGTCGGTGGCGCACCGGGTGGCGTTCTATGAGGAGTACGCCAAAGCCGACGCGCCCGACAAGGTCAATCACCTGGGCGAAGAGCTGCTGGGCCCGACCCTGATCGCCTTCGGTACGCCCGAGCAGCAGCAACGGTTCCTGCCCGGCATCCGCAATGTCACCGAGCTGTGGTGCCAGGGCTACTCCGAGCCCGGTGCCGGCAGTGACCTGGCCAATGTGGCCACCACCGCGGTGCTCGACGGCGATGCGTGGGTGATTAATGGCCAGAAGGTCTGGACGTCCCTGGCGCACCTGTCGCAGTGGTGCTTCGTGGTGGCCCGCACCGAGAAGGGCTCCAAGCGGCACAACGGGCTGTCGTACCTGTTGGTGCCGCTGGACCAGCCCGGCGTCGAGATCCGGCCGATCGTGCAGCTCACCGGCACCTCGGAGTTCAACGAGGTGTTCTTCGACGACGCGCGCACCGACGCGGACCTGGTGGTCGGTGAGCCCGGTGACGGCTGGAAGGTCGCGATGGGCACGCTCACCTTCGAGCGTGGCGTGTCGACACTGGGCCAGCAGATCCGTTACGCCCGTGAGCTGTCTTCGCTGGCTGAGCTCGCGGCGCGCAACGGGGCCGCCGAAGACCCGCTGATCCGTGAGCGGTTGACCCGGTCCTGGGTCGGCCTGCGGGCGATGCGGTCGTATGCGATGGCCACCATGGACGTCGAGCAGCCCGGCCAGGACAACGTATCGAAACTGTTGTGGGCCAACTGGCACCGTGACCTGGGCGAGCTGGCGATGGACGTGATCGGGCGCGACTCGCTGGTGCTGCACGAGGGCGAATTCGACGAGTGGCAGCGGCTCTACCTGTTCACCCGCTCGGACACCATCTACGGCGGGTCGAACGAGATTCAGCGCAACATCATCGCCGAGCGGGTTCTCGGCCTACCCCGGGAGGCAAAGGGATGAGCTCGACGTCCAAGGATCTGTCCAAGACGCCGGAAGAGATCGCCGGGCACGGCCTATTGGCGGGCAAGACGGTCCTGGTGACCGCCGCCGCGGGCACCGGGATCGGCTCCACCACCGCGCGGCGTGCGCTGCTCGAAGGCGCGGACGTGGTGGTCTCCGACTACCACGAACGCCGCCTCGGCGAGACCCGCGACGAACTGGCCGGCCTCGGGCTGGGCCGGGTGGAGGCGGTGGTCTGCGATGTCACCTCCACCGCAGCGGTCGACGCGCTGTTCGACGAGGCCGTGGCGAAGATGGGCCGTCTCGACGTGCTGGTCAACAACGCCGGACTCGGCGGGCAGACCCCGGTCATCGACATGACCGACGACGAGTGGGACCGCGTGCTCAACGTGACGCTCACCTCGGTGATGCGGGCGACCCGGGCGGCGCTGCGCTACTTCCGCGACGCCCCGCACGGCGGGGTGATCGTCAACAACGCCAGCGTATTGGGTTGGCGTGCACAGCATTCGCAGTCGCATTACGCCGCGGCCAAGGCCGGCGTGATGGCCCTGACCCGGTGCAGCGCGATCGAGGCCGTCGAGTACGGGGTACGGATCAACGCCGTCTCGCCGTCGATCGCCCGGCACAAGTTCCTGGAGAAGACCAGCTCGTCCGAACTGCTGGACCGGCTTGCCGACGACGAGGCGTTCGGCCGGGCCGCCGAGCCGTGGGAGATCGCCACCACCATCGCGTTCTTGGCGAGTGACTACTCCAGCTACCTGACCGGCGAGGTCATCTCGGTTTCCAGCCAGCGCGCCTGATGCCATGACGCGCCGTGACGAACTCCTGAACCTGGCGGCGGCGATGATCGCCGAGCGTGGCCTGCGTGCCACGACTGTGCGCGACATCGCCGACGCCGCTGGGATCTTGTCCGGCAGTCTGTACCACCACTTCTCCTCCAAAGAGGAGATGGTCGACGAGGTGCTGCGCGACTTCCTGGACTGGTTGTTCGCCCGGTATCAGCAGATCGTCGACAGCGAAACGGATCCGCTGGCGCGCCTCAAGGGACTGTTCTTGGCCTCCTTCGACGCGATCGAGCATCGGCACGCCCAAGTCGTCATCTACCAGGACGAAGCCAAGCGGTTGTCATCTCACGAGCGGTTCTCCTACGTCGAGGAACGCAACCGGCAGCAACGTAAGATGTGGCTTGACGTGCTGCAGCAGGGCATTGAAGCGGGAATCTTCCGCCCCGACCTCGACGTCGACCTGGTCTATCGCTTCATCCGCGACACCACCTGGGTATCGGTGCGTTGGTACCAACCCGGTGGTCCACTGACCGCCGAACAAGTCGGCAGACAATACCTCGCCATCGTGCTGGGTGGTATCACCAAAGAAGGAGTCTGAAATGGCCGCACAAGTTTCGCAGGCGTATGTCATCGACGCCGTTCGTACCGCCGTCGGCAAGCGCAATGGGTCGCTGGCCGGTATCCACCCGATCGACTTGGGCGCGTTGGCCTTTCGCGGCCTGCTGGACCGAGTCGACGTCGACCCGGCCGCCATCGACGATGTGATCGCCGGCTGCGTGGACGCTGTCGGCGGCCAGGCCGGCAACATCGGCCGGCTGGCGTGGCTGGCAGCCGGCTTCCCGGAAGGGGTGCCGGGCGTCACCGTTGACCGGCAGTGCGGTTCGTCCCAGCAGGCCATCTCGTTCGGTGCGCAGGCGATCATGTCGCGCACCGCGGACCTGATTGTGGCCGGCGGGATGCAGAACATGAGCTGGATCCCGATTTCGTCGGCGATGGTCGTCGGTGAGCAGTTCGGCTTCACCTCGCCGACCAACGAGTCGAAGAAGTGGCTGGAACGCTACGGCGACGAGGAGGTCTCGCAGTTCCGCGGCGCCGAGATGATCGCCGAGCGCTGGGACATCTCCCGCGAGGACATGGAGCGCTTCGCGCTGCAGAGCCACCAGCGGGCGTTCACCGCGATCGCCGAGGGCCGTTTCGACAACGAGATCATCGACGTCGACGGTTTCCGGGTGGACGAGTGCCCGCGCGAGTCCACGCTGGAGAAGATGGCCGGTCTCAAGACGCTGGTCGAGGGTGGCCGGCTGACCGCCGCGCTCTCCAGCCAGATCTGCGACGGGTCGGCTGCGGTACTGCTCGCCTCGGAAAGCGCAGTGCAGGCGCACGGTCTCAAGCCGCGCGCCCGCATCCACCACATCAGTGCCCGTGGCGACGACCCGGTGATCATGCTGACCGGCCCGATTCCGGCCACCCGCTACGCGCTGGAGAAGACCGGCCTGAGCATCGACGACATCGACGTCGTGGAGATCAACGAGGCGTTTGCGCCGGTGGTGCAGGCCTGGATGAAGGAATTCCCGATCGACCCGGCCAAGGTCAACCCCAACGGCGGAGCGATCGCGCTGGGCCACCCGCTCGGGGCGACCGGGGCCAAATTGTTCACCACCATGCTCAACGAACTGGAGCGCACCGGCGGCCGGTACGGTTTGCAGACGATGTGCGAAGGCGGGGGCACCGCTAACGTCACGATCATCGAGCGCCTTGGCAGCTAAAATCGGGCCTTATGGAAACACCGACTCCGACGGCACCAGGGGGGCGCCGGATTCGCGGGCTTGACGCTGATCAGCGTCGAGCTCAGCGCCGCGAGCAACTCTTGACCGCAGCGTTCGAATTGTTTGCCCGAGACGGTTACGTCAACACCTCGATCGAGCAGATCTGCCAAACCGCCTACGTGGGCAACAAGGCGTTCTACGAGCTATTCGACAGCAAGGAAGACTGTTACCTGGCGCTGATGAACGAGATCGGCGAGCGCATCGAGGCGCGGGTCTCGGACGAGTTGCTCCACGGTGCTCCCGACGAGACCGAAGAGGCGACGGTGCGCCGTGTCCTAACGGTGTTCGCCCATGAGCTGGTCGTCGACCCCCGAGTGGCCGTCGTTGCGTTCCGGGAAAGCACCGGAATCTCGCCGCGGGTCGAGGCGCAACGGCGGGCGAACCGCAAGTGGGCCGCGAACTTCATCGAGTCGTTCTGGCGCAGCAAGGCCCTACCCGGCCAGACCGTCGACTACCGGGCGATGGCGGTAGCCACCGTCGGGGGACTCTTCGAGATCATCGTTGATTTCTTGCACCAGACCGACCCGCCGCGATCGATCGACGACCTCACGCGCGACCTCACCACGTTCCTGATCACGGTCAGTAACGGGATCCATCTGCCCGCCCAAGCCAGCTGAACCGGCGCGGTCGCGGCCTCACCCCACCAGCCCGGCGATGATGTCGTCGACCGTTCGCCCTGCCAGCGCATCCAGGTCGGGGCGGGGGGCACCGCGCAGCGGCCCGCGCAGGGCCAGTTCGGCGAATCCGTGCACGGCTGACCAGCACGGCCACTCCGCGCCCGCACGCCGGTTCGCGTGCAGCACACCGGCCTCCGTCATCGCATCCAGTGCGGTGACCAGTGCGCGAAACGGTGGTGGGACTCCGTCGTCGTCGACCGAGGTGACACCGGAACCGAAGAAGGCCACGGTGAACCATCCCGGCTCGTCCAACGCGAATCCGATGTAGCCCAGTCCGACCGCACGAAGCTGATTGCGCGCCCGGTTCGCCGGGGTGCCGCGTCGGCCCACCGATGGCAGCATGCGTGCGGCCATGCGGTCTCCGATGGCAATCGCGACGGCTCTCAACAGCGCCTCGCGGTCGGCGAAGTGGCGGTATGCGGCGTTGGGGGAGACCCCGACGCGCCGGGTCGCCTCCCGGACGGTCAGAGCCTCGGGACCGCCGAGGCGGGTCAGCTGTAGGCCGGCGTCGATCAGTGCCGCCCCCAGGTCGCCATGGTGATAACCGGTCTTCGTCGCAGTCACCTCTTGACAGCCCCCTCGGGTCCAAGTGTACGGTGTGAACATAACCAATGTAGACGCCGTACACATACCAATGGGGGTTTTCAGCGATGACGGGTTTCAAGGCGCCGCCGGTCGTGGATCACCAGACCTGGCAACGAGAACTCGACGCGTTGCGTGCCCGGGAGAAGGCGGCCACCCGCGAACTCGACGCGATCGCCGCGCAGCGCCGGCGGCTGCCGATGGTCGCCATGGACGACTATGTGCTCGAAGGCGAGAGCGGACCGGTGCGCCTGCCCGAGGTGTTCGAGGGCAAGAGTCAACTGATCGTCTACCACCACATGTGGTCGCCGGGCCAGGAATGGCAGTGCCCGGGGTGTACCGGCTATACCTCGCAGTTCACCCGGCTCGACTTCCTCGACGCCTATGACGCGCGGTTCGTCATCGTCACGCAGGGGCCTATCGACGAAGCGATCGCCTACAAGCGGCGGGTCGGCAATCAGATGCCCTGGTACAGCACCGCCAACAGCCCGTTCGGGACTGACGTCGGGGTGCCTCCAGGCGGCCAGTTCGGGGTGAATGTCTTTCTGCGCCAAGGTGATGCGGTCTACCGAACCTGGCACACCAACCACCGCGGTGTAGAGCAGCTCAGCCACGTCTTTCCGCTGATCGACGTGTTGCCCTATGGGCGTCAGGAGCAGTGGCAGGACTCGCCCGACGGCTGGCCGCAGGGTCCTACCTACGGTCGCTGGGCCAGCTCGCCGGAGATCGCCCAGCTATACGGCGTCAATTCGTAGTTTCCCCAACCCATCCCAACCCATCCCAACCCCGAAGGAGCATGATGAGCACTGCCAAGATCGGCCTGAAGACGATCAACCTCGTGTGCGTGCCGACGCCCGAGCAGGACAAGGCGGTTGCGTTCTACGAGTCCCTGGGCTTCGAAAAGCGTACCGACATCGACATGGGTGATGGCTACCGCTGGGTGGAGGTCTACCCGCCCGAGGGCAACACCGGGATCGCGCTGGCTCCGCCCCCGCCGGAGAGCGGGCCGGTCGAGCCGACCGACACCGGCATCGCGCTCACCACCGACGACATCGACGCCACGCACGCCGCGATCCGTGAGCTCGGGGTGGACGTGGACGACCAGGTAGCCCGGATGGGTGACCCGGTGCCGCCGATGTTCTGGCTTCGCGACCCGACCGGGCACACCCTGATGGTGGTCGAGGCCTAGCCTTTCACCGCCCCGCCGAGTGTGAATCTCACGACGTCTTCCCAGCGTGTCGCGTCGTGAGATTCACACTCGGCAGGCTGTGGATGGTCGTCGGCACGTTTTCGTCGGTGGCCGCACGCTTCGACCATGGCGGAATTGGACTGGCCGTTCCTGGGTACTGAAGCGTTGGCCGACAGGGCGATCCCCGAGCGGGCGATGCGGAGGCTCTACGAACCGGTCTATCCCGGAGTCTTCGCGCCCTGGGGTATCGAGCTGGATGCGTCGCAACGGGCACTGGCCGCCTGGCTATGGTCGCGGCGCAAGGGAGTGGTAGCCGGCAACTCGGCCGCGGCCCTGCTGGGCGCGAAGTGGGTCAGTCCCAGGCTCGCGGCCGAGTTGGTGCACCTCAACCGCAGGCCGCCGGCCAACCTCGTGGTGCACACCGACACGCTGAAAGCGGGTGAGGTGGCGAACGTCGCCGGGATCGCGGTCACCGTCCCGGCGCGTACCGCTTTCGATATCGGACGGCGAACGTCGTCGAGGCTGCTGGCTGTGCAGCGGCTCGACGCGTTGGCCAACGCCACCGGTCTCGGAATCGACGAAGTCGAGTGCGTTGTCGCCGACCACCCCGGTGCGCGCGGGCTCAACAGGCTGCGGCGGGTCTTGCCGGTGGTGGACAGCGGGGCGGAATCGCCGCAAGAGAGCCGCACCCGGTTGGCGTTGATCGACGCCGGTCTGCCGCGCCCGGAGACCCAGATGATGGTGCATGACGAGTGCGGCGGATTCGTGGCGCGGATCGATATGGGATACCGGCAATTGAAGGTCGGTATCGAATACGACGGCGAGCAACACTGGACGGATCCGGCTCAGCGGCAGCGCGATATCGACCGACACTGGGCGCTGGCCGCCCTGGGCTGGGTGATCATCCGGGTAAGCGCCGAGCTGCTGCGATACCGTCGCGCCGCGCTCATCGGCCGGGTTGAAGACGCCATGCTCGCCGCAGGATGGGCGAGGACCGGCGCGAGTGTGAATCTCGCGACGACGCCTCGGCGAGTCGCGTCGTGAGATTCACACTCGGGGTTAAACGATGTGGGACGAGGCGGCCTTCAGGTGCTCGACGGCCTCGTCGACGATCGAGGTGATCAACTCGGCGCAGGACGGCAGGCTGTCCAGGATGCCCGCCACCTGACCTGAGGCCAGCACACCGGCTTCGGTGTTGCCTTCCACCAGACCGGCTTTGAGCAGCATCGGGGTGTTGCCGGCCATCAGCACCTGCGACCAGGTCAGCTCCTTGCCGTGCCGCATCGCCAGCCCGTCGCGGACCATCGCCGGCCAGCTCATGCCCGACATCTTCTTGAACTTGGCCGCATTGACGATCGCCGCGCTGAAACCGCGCGCCCGCGAGCCGCTTTCGAGCTTCTCCACCAACTCGGTGCGCAGCACGCGGTGCGGCATGCCGTCCACTCGGGTGGAGACCACTGTGCCGCTCAGGTCAGCGGCCAGGTAGCGCTGCTTGACTGCGTCCGGAACGGTGGAGTCGGAAGTCAACAGGAAGCGGGTGCCCATCGCGACACCGGTCGCGCCGTAGGACAGCGCGGCGGCCAGGCCGCGGCCGTCGAAGAAGCCGCCGGCGGCGATCACCTGCACATCGGTACCGGCGACGGCGTCGAGCACTGACGGCAGCAGCAGCGTGGTGGCGACCGGGCCGGTGTGCCCACCGCCCTCGCCGCCCTGCACGATCACCGCGTCGGCGCCCCACGAGGCCACCTTCTTGGCGTGCTTGGCCGCACCGACCGACGGGATCACCACGGAGCCGGCCTCTTTGAGCTTGGCGATCAACTCGGCCTTGGGGGCCAGCGCGAACGACGCGACCTTGACGCCCTCACGGATCATCAGCTCCACCCGGTCGCCGGCGTCGGCACCGTCGGCGCGGATGTTGACGCCGAACGGCTTGTCGGTGGCGGACTTCACCTTGGAGATCGCGGCGGCCAGCTCGTCGATCGTCATGGTCGCCGAGGCCAGGATCCCCAGTCCGCCGGCGTTGGCGGTGGCCGAGACCAGCCGGGCGCCGGCTACCCAGCCCATCCCGGTCTGCACCACCGGGTGTTCGATGCCGACCAGTTCGGTCAGCGGGGTCTTGATGCGGCTCATTGGCCACCGCCGACGATGCAGAGCGGAGCGAGGAGGAGGCGGATCATCATGCTCTGACTTCTTTGTCCCGCAGCGACTTCGGGTCGATGACCTCGCGGATCAGTCGCAGCTCCTCGACCTCAGGCAGTCGGGTCGTTGCCGCGTCGGCCAGGCCGTGTACCTCGAAGGAGGTGTTCTCGGTGACCTCGTCGGCGGTGACGCCGGGGTGCAGCGAGACCGCACGCATCTGGTGGTCCGGGCCGCCGAAGTCGAACACTCCGAGGTTGGTCACCACCCCGCCCAGGTTGAAGAACCGGAACGCCGGGTTGGCCGGATCGACCTTGTCGTAGCCGATGCCCGAGACGATGTCGACGGCCTCGCAGAACACCCGTGACGAGTGCGCGCCCACCCAGTAGCTGGTGGTGTGGTTGATGGTGTTGCCGGGTGCGCCGCGGACCCCGAACATCTGCCGGGTGGGCTGCTGCAGCGGCCCGAATGCCGACAGGTTCTGGTTGCCGTAGCGGTCGATCTGGTTGGCGCCCATGATCACATGGCGCCGGCCCCACGACAGGGTTTCGAAGACCCGGTTGAACGGCATCCAGCCCTCCAGCGGCCCGACCTTGCCGATCGCCGGGGTGTCGGACAGGATGCGGGCCTCGCCGTCGGTGAGCACCAGGTCGGGGGAGAAGGTGAGGCGGGCCAACCGGGCGCCGACCGAGGGCACCGTGGCCATCGGTGAGGCCATGATCTCGCCGGCGTCGCGGAACAGCTCGGCGCAGGCGACGGCGCAGATCTCGGCGCGTGTGGGTGAGTCGGTCATACTTGTGCCTCCGCTCCGAATGCCTTAACCGCCGCCTGGTAGTCGTCTTCGCTGCCGGACAGGTAGGTGGCCTTGAACTCCGCCCAGGTCTCGTCGGACTTGGCGGCTTCGGCGTAGTGCCGCTGGAACTTCTCGTCGCGGCCGTAATCGGCTGCGCCAATGGTGAAGTGGGCGCCACCCGGGGCTTCCACCACCTTGTCGACCATCATCCGGTTGATCACCTGGGTCTGCGGCGACGTGGTGGCGATCAGCTCTTCGGTGGGCACGATCTTCTCCACCGACAGGAACCGGCGCTGCGCCGACATCAAGAACAGGTCGTCGAAGTACGGGTCGATCCCGGTGTAGGCGGCGTTGCCGCGCTCATCGCCGATGTTCATGTGCACGAACGCGGCGTCCAGGTTCAGCGCCGGCATCGCGACCAGCGTCTCGTGTCCGCCCCCTTCTGCAGCCGAGACCGGGTACGGGGAGGTGACGGTCTTGAGCTCACCCTCCCAGAAGTCGATCACCGAGCTGCCCAGACCGGCGCGGATCGGCAGGAACGGCAGCCGCTGGGCGGCGGCCTGCAGACCGCAGCGCAGCATGCCCTCGTCCATCTCGCGGGCCTGTATGGCACCGGTGGTGCGAGCTTTGGCGAACCACGGGTCGTAGAACGGCGCGGAGTCCAGCGAGACGAAGCCGTAGTAGGCCCGGCGCACCTTGCCCGCCGAGCACAGCAGCCCCAGATCCGGTCCGCCGTAGGTGACTACCGTCAGGTCCTTGACGTCGGTGCGCAGGATGGCGCGAACGAACGCCATCGGCTTACGGCGCGAGCCCCAGCCGCCGATGCCGATCGTCATGCCGTCGCGCAGTTCGGCGACGGCGTCGTCGAGAGTCGTTACCTTGCTCATTTCTTAGCGCCCTTCTCGGTACCGGCGAACTCGTCGCGGTGCTCGTCGGCGACACCGGAGAGGTTGAGTTCAAAGGTGAAACCCTGCTCCATCCGGTAGCTGGAGTTGACCTTCTGCACGTCGATCAGGTTGAGGGCTTCCTTGGCGGCCCGGATCACCCGGGTGTCCTTCGACGCGATGTCGCGGGCCACCCGCAGCGCTGCCTCGTCGAGCTCGGCGCGCGGCACCACCTCGTGCACCGAGCCGTAGTTGGCCAGGACCGAGGCGGGGACGGTGGCTGCGGTGTAGAACAGCCGGCGCATCATGTGCTGCGGCACCAGCCGGGACAGGTGGGTGGCCGCACCCAGGGCGCCGCGCTCCACCTCGGGCAGGCCGAACTTGGCGTCGTCGGAGGCGACGATCACGTCGGCGTTGCCGACCAAGCCGATGCCGCCGCCGACGCAGAAGCCGTTGACCGCGGCGATCACCGGGACTGCGCACTCGTAGACGGCCTTGAACGCCGCGAAGCAGCCGCGGTTGGCGTCGATCAGGGCGGTGAAGCCCTCGGTGGCCTGCATCTCCTTGATGTCCACACCGGCGTTGAAGCCACGGCCCTCGGCGCGCAGGATCACCGCGTGGGTAGACATGTCGTTGCCGGCGGCGGTGATGACCTCGCCGAGCTCGAACCAGGCCCGCGACGGCAGGGCGTTGACCGGGGGGTAGTCGACGGTGACCGCGACGATCCCCGGTTCGACGGTTTTGGATGTGATCGGCATGGGCGGACTTCCCTGTCGTATTGGGGTCTTAGATACCTAAGCAAGCACTTGCTTGGTACGCTAGCACAGTGTCTGACTCTGCGGCTGCCGCTATCAACCTCGGATTGACCGGCAAGGTGGTGCTGGTGACCGGTGGCGTCCGAGGGGTCGGCGCGGGCATCAGCGCCGTCTTCGCCGATCAGGGCGCAACGGTGGTGACCTGCGCCCGACGCCCGGTGGACGGACTGCCGTATGAGTTCCATTCCTGCGACGTCCGCGACGACGACGCGGTGCAGGGCCTGATCGAGGCGATCGTCGCCAAGCACGGCCGGATCGACGCCGTGGTCAACAACGCCGGCGGGTCCCCGTTCGCGTTGGCCGCCGACGCGTCGGCCAACTTCAGCCGCAAGATCATCGAGCTGAACCTGCTCAGCGCCCTGTACGTGTCCACCCACGCCAACGCGGTCATGCAGAACCAAGACGGTGGGGGCGCGATCGTCAACATCACCAGCGTCAGCGGCCGCCGGCCGTCTCCGGGGACCGCCGCCTACGGTGCGGCCAAGGCCGGGGTGGACAGCTTGACCACGTCGCTGGCCGTCGAATGGGCGCCGAAGGTGCGGGTCAACTCGATCGTGGTGGGCATGGTCGAGACCGAGCAGTCCGAATTGTTCTACGGCGACGCCGAATCGGTGGCCGCCGTCGGTGCCACGGTGCCGCTGGGCCGGCTGGCCAAGCCATCCGAAATCGGTTGGACGGCCGCATTTTTGAGTTCCGAACTGGCGTCCTATGTCAGCGGCGCCAGCCTGACCGTGCACGGTGGCGGCGAGAACCCCGCTTACCTCGACGCTTCCAGCGCTAACAAATAAGGAGAGAGCACTCATGGGACTTCTTGACGGCCGCGTGGTCATCGTCACCGGAGCGGGCGGTGGAATCGGGCGGGCACACGCGCTGGCCTTTGCCGCCGAGGGCGCGAGGGTCGTGGTCAACGACATCGGCGTCGGCCTGGACGGTTCGCCGGCCGGCGGCGGCAGCGCCGCCCAGAACGTGGTCGACGAGATCGTCGCCGCCGGTGGCGAAGCCGTCGCCAACGGTTCGAACGTCGCCGACTGGGGCCAGGCCGAGGCTCTGATCAAGCAGGCTGTCGACACCTACGGCACACTCGACGTGCTGGTGAACAACGCCGGCATCGTCCGTGACCGGATGTTCGCCAACGCCACCGAAGAGGAATTCGACGCCGTCACCGCGGTGCACCTCAAGGGCCACTTCGCGACCATGAAACACGCCGCCGCGTACTGGCGGGCCAAGTCCAAGGCCGGCGAGACCGTTGACGCCCGGATCATCAACACCAGCTCGGGTGCGGGCCTGCAGGGCAGCGTCGGGCAGGCCACCTACAGCGCGTCCAAGGCCGGCATCGCCGCACTGACCCTGGTCGCCGCCGCCGAGATGGGCCGCTACGGCGTCACCGCCAACGCCATCGCCCCGTCGGCGCGGACCCGGATGACCGAGACCGTCTTCGCCGACATGATGGCCACCCAGGGCGATGCCTTCGACGCAATGGCGCCGGAGAACGTGAGCCCGCTGGTGGTCTGGCTGGGCAGTGTCGAATCGCGCGACGTGACCGGCAAGGTCTTCGAAGTCGAAGGCGGCAAGATCCGGGTCGCCGAGGGTTGGGCGCACGGACCGCAGGCTGACAAGGGTTCCCGCTGGGATCCCGCCGAGCTGGGGCCGGTCGTCACCGAGCTGCTGGGCCAGTCGCGGCCGCCGGTGCCGGTGTACGGGGCATAGCGCCTCAAGGAGACGGAAGTCTCGATGCGCGGACCTGCGACGTTATACGCGGGCGTCAATATTGTGATACTTACTTAGCCGGACAAGTATGCGTTGCGGCCCGGCCCTCATTGGGAAGCGACGTAATCTTTCACCTGCTCTTAGGTGACGCGCTCGTTGTTCATGTCCAGCTGCTGGAGGTCACGTGTCGGTGCTCGAGGTGGAAGACCACCGACCCGCGGCAGTACGGCGTCGGCGCCACCCACACCCCGGCGAGGGCGTACCGACTTTCTCGTGGCCCACATTCGGGCTCGGGGTGGCCGGTGTCACCGTATTCGTGCTGGTGGCCATCGGCGCAGCCCGCGGATCACTTTCGGCCTGGGTCGTCATACCGGTGAGCACCCTGGTGACGTATGTGTTGTTCTCGGTGGCGCACGAAGCCCTGCACCGTTCGTTTTGCTCGGTGCGCTGGGTCAACGCCGTGGTCGGCAGGGTGGCTTGGCTGTTGGTAGTGCTGCCGTTCTCGTTACCGGCTTTCGGTTACGTCCACGGCGAGCATCACCGCCACACCAATGATCCCGAGCGCGATCCCGACATGTTCGCCACCCACGCGCCCACCTGGCAGCTGCCGTTCCGCTGGGCGCTGATGGACCTGTTCAACGCGACCTGGTATGTCCGCAAGCTGTGGCCGCGGATACGCCATTCCTGGCGGCGTCCGGTTGCCGAGCTCGCCGAAACGTCGGTGCTGTTCACGCTGACGATCGTCATGACCGTCGCGGCGATCCTCACCGACCACTTCTGGCTGCTCGCGGAGGTGGTGTTGATCCCGCAGCGCCTCGGTCTCTTCATCATCGGCTGGGCGTTCGACTGGCTACCGCACCACGGCATCGACGTCACCCAGCGTGAGGACCGGTATCGGGCCAGCCGGCTTCGGGTGGGGATGGAATGGCTGATGGCTCCGCTGAGCCTGTCCCAGAATTACCACCTCATCCATCATCTGCACCCGTGGTTGCCGTTCTACCGCTACCTGCCGGCGTGGCGACGTAACCAGGAGCTCTACCTGGAGCACGACGCCGCCGTCACCACCTTGCTCGGCCGGGAACTGACCGCCGAGGAATACCGGCACTGGAAGCAGTGGGCGTACGTGGAGCCCGAGTCCCGCATCGCCTGATACGTCGGGGCAACGCTGCCGGGTCAGGTATGTTGCGCCGCCACTTGCGCGAGTTGCAAGCGGGACGAGATGTTGAGCTTGGTGTAGATCCGGTTCAGATGCGAATGCACCGTTCGTGGTGAAACGCTCAGTTCGGCGGCGATGTCTTTGTCGCGCAGACCGGCACTGATGAGCCGGACGACATTGCGTTCGGCCGGCGTCAGCGATTCCCAACCGCTGGAGGGGCGTTTGGATTCGCCCTTGGCCTTTTCGTCGCCTCGGCATGCGTAGGCGATGGCCTCAGTCGTCGACAAGGCCTCGCCCTGAGCCCAACGACGCTCAAAATCGTTCAGCTGCATCGCTTCTCGCAACGTGCCCACAGTGGTTTCGTAGTCCGCGTCGTAGACCTTGGCGCGGACCGCGCCGGTGCGACTACGGGCACCCGCTGCTGAGCCGAACATTCGTGCTGCGTCGTGGTGTCGCCCGGCGGCAGTCGCCAATGCCGCCAGCAATTCGATCAGATCCGGGGCGCCCAGAACTGCCTCGGTGTGCGCCGCGATCGCCAGCGCGTCGCGTGCGTCCCGTTCGGCCTGCTCGAACTCTCCTTCGGCCATGGCCACCCGGCCGCGTATCTCCAGCAGCAGTATTCGGTGGATACCCGAACCCACCGACAGTGCCTCGTCAGCCCAACGGCGCGCCGCGACCAAGTCGCCGGATGCCAGTGCCGCCCGGGCGACCGGATTGCCGTTGATGGCCAGCAGTTGGGGTAGCTCGCACGCGTCACACGCCGCCTCGGCTGCACGGATTGCGCCGGGCACATCGCCGGCGGCCAACAGCGTGTCTGTGACCGCGCCGAATCCGAACGCGCGGTGGAAGTCGATCAGTTCGGCCGCGGCCTCGACACATGCGTCCGCTGCCGCGTGCGCCCCGCGGATATCGCCCTGGCACGCAAGGGCTTCGGCCAGGACTGTCAGACTCTGGGAGCTGAACAGCGGATCGTGTGCGTCTTCGGCTTCCATGGCTACCTGTCGGGCCTGCTCGGCGGCCAGTGGGAGCTCCGCGCGGTGCAGGTGCGCAAGTCCCAGGCAAAGGCGGCACAGTCGCGCAACCGACCAGTCACCGACCGCGTCGCCGAGGGTTGCGCCCTTCTCCGCGGCGAGCCGCATCGTCTCCAGGTCCCCGGCCACGAACGCCGAATATGCCTGTACGCCATACAACTGGCTCAACCGCCAGTCGTCGTTCATTGCCGGGGAAAGCGCGATGGCCTGCTCAAAGTAGGGCAGGGCGAGCTCGGGGCTGTAGCTACAGGTGAAGCCGCAGGCGGCCAGGGCCCAGGCGAGCAGTCCCGGTTCATCGAGATTCCGTGCGATCGAGACCGCTTCCTCTGCTTGTTGGACCTGCCCGTAGTTCCCGATCAACGCGTCGAAGATGGCCTTGTCCGCAAGCGCGCGGGCGCGCGCGGCAGGCGCCATCGCGTCGCCGACGGCGAGCACGGCGTTGAACCATGCCAGCCCCTCCAGGGTCCGGCTGTGGATCCACAGCGGGAGCAGTGCTGAGGCGAGCCGCGCGGCAAGCTCCAGCTCGCCATGCTGGCGGCTCCAGGCGAAGGCGGCCCTGAGGTTGTCGATCTCGAGTTCCGCCTGCGCGATGTGCCAGCCGTATCCGGCGGTCACCTCGGAGCCGAACAGGGCTGTGTAGTGATCACGGTGGCGCGCCCGGATGGCCTTTGATTCCCCGGCCTGTTCAAGCTTTTCCAGGGCGTACTGCTGCACGGTCTGCAACATCCGGAAGCGCGTCGACTCTCCGGTGCTGTCGGCTATCACCAGCGATTTGTCGACCAACTGCGTGAGTTTGTCGATGATCTGCCCACGCGGCAGGTCAGTGCCGCCGGCCACGGCGTGGGCGGCATCGATGTCGAAACCGCCACGAAATGGCGCCAAACGGCGAAACACCACGCGCTCGGGTTCGCTCAACAAGTCGTGCGACCAGTCCTCGGAAGCCCGCAGTGTCTGCTGGCGTGGGACCACCGTGCGCGCACCACCGGTCAACAGTTGGAACCGCTCGTCCAGCCCGTCGGCGATCTCGGCCAGCGACAACGCCCGAACCCGCGTCGCGGCAAGCTCGATGGCCAATGGCACCCCGTCCAGGCGGCGACAGATCTCGGCTACCAAGGCGGCATCACCGTCGGTGTCGGTGAATCCGGGCCGGACCAGCCGAGCACGCTGCCGGAACAACTCGACAGCCTCGTCGACGAGCGAGAGTGAAGGGGTCTTCCAGGTCACTTCGCCGGCTACCCCGATGGGCTCGCGACTCGTCGCCAGGATGGTCAGCTCTGCACCCGCGGCCAACAGCGTCGCGGTCAGGTGCGCGCACGCGTCCAGTAGATGCTCACAATTGTCGAGCACCAGCAGCAATTGGCGGTCCGCGATGAAGCGGACGAGGGGGTCCACCGGGGAGCGGTCCGGTCGGTCCGGCAGGCCCAACATGTGCGTCACTCGCTCGGGAACCAGCTCCGGATCGGTGATCGGCGCCAGGTCCACGCACCATGCTCCATCGCGGAACCGGTCGACAAATTCCTCGGCCAGTTGCAGCGCGAGCCGTGTCTTGCCGACGCCGCCGGAGCCGGTCAGCGTCACAAGGCGGTTGCCGTCAACCAGCCGCCGCAGCTCGGCCAACTCCGTTTCGCGTCCGACGAAACTCGTCAGTGGCGTCGGAAAGTAGGGCTCGTGCACCGCATTTCCGGTTCGAAGCGGCGGAAAGTCGATGACAAGCTCGCGGTGGCAGAGCTGCGCGACCCGCTCCGGATACGGTATGCCGCGCAGCCGAAACACACCCAGATCGATCAGCCAAGCCTCTGGTGGGAGTCGGTCAGCCATCAACCGCTGGGCCGTCTCGGACAACAACGTCTGACCGCTATGGGCGAGATCGCAGAGCCGTGCGGCGCGATTCACCAGCGAATGCCGGTGTGCCCAAGGCTCGGCCACCGAGACCTTGTCGGCGTGCACGGCGATCCGCGGACGGATCGGCGCCGAGGGGGCGTGCTGCAATGCGATGGCACAAGCGGCTGCGTCGCCGGCGTCGGCGAACCCGACGGCGAACTTGCCGTTGTGGTCCTGGTCCATCAGACGTTCACCACGATGGGCGGCAACGACTTCGGCGAGCATGCGTTCCAGCCAGGAGAGCCCGGTGGTCATGGACTCTGTCGGAGGTTGCCATTGTGGCCGTGAGTCTCCGGGGCTGACCACGAGGACCGTGCGAGGTGGGGAAGGTGGCAAAAGCGCCACTTTCGCGTGCGACATCATCTACCGTCTCTCAGAGGCAAGGACGCCCGCGCAAGCGGGCAAGCCCTCCATTCCCCCCGGATGGATCCGCTGTGCATCCATGCAGTTGTGCAGTCGTAAGGCTTGCTTCCCGTCATCTAGGTACTTTTACCGCTAAGTTACCGACCAGTCTCGGCGCCACGATACCAGCGCGATTTCGGCAATTTTGCCGATGCTCTTGGGGGGCGCACTGCCGCACAGTGACAGTGGCAGAGCTGCGCTTGCCCAGTCCGCCGCCTCGCAGCGGACGTATTTCGCTGATCTCCAACTGATCGCGAACTCCTGATCGAGGGCAGCGGCAGCAAGGAAGCCCAGGATGTGCTCCATGGCGGCCCCTGGTGGGTCGTCGAGGCCCGTATTCGGCGTCTTATTGCTGCCGAATTTGTCGTGTCAGCAAACTGCGATTGAATATTTGACCCACTGCATGCGTAGGCCTCTTTGACCTACGCATTAAAGGCGTGCAATCAACGCCAATCGCCGTGAAGTAAATGCAAATTTCGTGCCAATGGTTCACATTTTTAGACTGTGACCAACATCACTCTAATCGCGCTAGCCGTGTCCGTAGGGCGGTGACCGGCGGATATAAGACTCCACCTAAAGCTGTGGAGCGTCCTGCCGTGTAGTTGCAGCCACATAAGCGGCGCTTGAGTTTGCGATAAGTGAACAGACGGCCATAATTCGAACCTGCGTGAATTCTTAGTAGAAGTTATGGAGAGGGTCGTCATGAGCCGTCGGATGTCTAGCAAAGTTGTTTATTCGTCCGGTCGGGCCGTGGGCCGTCGGCGTGTGGTGGGTGCGTCGAGTGTTGTGGCGGTGTTTTTGGGGTTTGGGGTGGGGTCGGCGTCGGTGGCGTCGGCGGATGGTTTTGATGTGTTGGATCCGGGGTTTTGGTCGGAGTTGTCGGATCCGGGTTCGGCGTTGTGGGTGGGGTGGGGTGAGCCGGGTGCGGCCGATGGTGGGTTCATCGTCGATGCGTTTGAGCAGTTCGATGTGGCGGTGGCGTCGTTTTATCACGAGGATTTGTATCTGCCGCTGTACAACCTGACGCAGGACTTTATTGCTGGTAATCAGCAGTTTTTGGACTTGGTGAATCAGCCGTTTGTGGACTTGTTCGGTCGGGCGTTGATCGGTAACGGCGTCGATGGCTTCGATGGGACCAATGAGTCGTTGCTGGGTGGGTCGGGGTGGTTCGGCAATCTCGGTGATGGCGGCTTCTTGTTCGGCGATGGTGGTGCCGGTGCGGCCGGTGTCGCTGGGATCGCTGGGGGTGTTGGTGGTGTCGGTGGTAGCGCGGGCATGTTCGGCAACGGCGGCACCGGTGGTGTCGGTGTCGACGGCGGCGATGGTGGCGCTGGTGGTGTGGGTGGGTGGTTGTTCGGCGATGGCGGCGCGGGCGGTGTGGGTGGGGCGTCACTGGATGTGTTGGTGGCCGGCGGTAATGGTGGTGCCGGCGGTGATGTGATCAGCCTGTTCGGGTTCGGTGGCACCGGTGGCGCTGGTGGTGCGGGCGCGGTCGGCACCACGGGCACGGCTGGTGTTGACGGTGTCTTGGGTGCGCTCAATGGCACCGCTGGTGGCGAGGGCCTGACCGGTGGTGTGGGTGGCAATGGTGGCGCGGGTGGTGCGGCCGGCTTCGTGCTCGGCCTGGGTGGCCTGGGCGGCGCAGGTGGTGTCGGGGGCACCGGTGGCACGGGTGGAGCCGGTGGCGCCGGCGCGGTGAGTGCCGATGATCTGGGTGGCAATGGTGGTGTCGGCGGTAACGGTGGCGATGGTGGCGTCGGTGGCCGTGGTGGTGTCGGGGGTGTGGGCGGGCACTTCGGTGCTGCCGGTGATGGCGGTGTGGGCGGTAATGCGGGCTTAGCCGGTGAGGGCGGCGCTGGTGGTGCCGGTGGTGATGGCCTCCTCGGTGGCGGTGATGGTGGCGATGGCGGCGAGGGCGGTGCGATCGGCACGATCGCCGGCGTTGGTGGGGCCGCCGGTGAGAAGTTCATGTCCTGGCTGTGGGGCAACGCGGGCCGTCCGGGCGCCGACGGACAGGTCCCGTCCGGGATCAGTGGCAATGGTGGGGTCGGCGGTAACGGTGGCAACGGCACCGGCACCCTGGCCAACGGTGATGGCGCGTCCGGTGGCAAGGGTGGGGCCGGCGGTGATGGTGGTGCGCACGGCAACGGCGCAACCGGTGGCCTGGGCGGTAACGGTATTGCGGGTGCGATCGGTGCCGATGCCAGCACGGCCGGTGGCTCCGGGGTCTCCGGTGGCAACGGTGGCCATGGTGGCGCCGGGGGTGCGGGCGGCAATGGTGGTGCGGTGGCCGGCAACGCCGGCTCCGGTGGCGCCGGCGGTAGAGGCGCCACCGGTGGCGCGGGTGGCTCGGGTGCTGATGGTGCGACCGGCAGCTTCGCTGACGGTGGTGATGGCCAGGGTGGTGCCGGTGGTGACGCCGGTTCCGGTGGTGCGGGCGGTCATGGCGGTGCCGGCGGTGCGGCCGGCAGCGGCACCACCGGCAACGCCGGTAGCGCGGGTGCCGGTGGTGGCGCCGGGGATGGTGGCAATGCCGGGGTTGCCGGTGCCGGTGGCCAGGGTGCTGCCGGCACGGTCGAGCATCCCGACGCCGGCAATGGTGGAGTCGGTGGCGCCGGTGGCGACTTCGGTGCCGGCGGCACCGGTGGTGACGGCAGCGGTCAGGGTGCTGATGGTGTGGACGGCACCGGCAGTGTGGGTGGCAATGGCGGGGCCGGTGGCGATGGCTTCCTGGGTACCAATGGTGTCGCGGGCAGCATCAATGGCACCGGCGGTGGCCAGGGCGGCAACGGTGGTGATGGTGGTGCCGGCGGCCTGACCGCCGAGGGCTCCCAGGCCGCCCAAGGCGCCGGTGGAGCCGGTGGTGATGGTGGCGCTGGCGGGAACGGCTACAACGGCTACAACGGCAACACCCCCGGCGGCGATGGCACCCATGCCGGTGATGGTGGCGCGGGTGGCAACGGCGGCCAGGGTGGGCACGGCTCGACCGACGGTGCTCACGGTGTTGGTGGCCTCGGTGGTAACGGCGGCAACGGGGGTAACGGCGCCGACGGTGGTGACGGCGCGAACGGGGACAGCGAGCACGCCGGCGGGTATGCGGGTCAAGACGGCGGCAACGGTGGCAACGCCGGTAAGGGCGGCGCCGGCGGCGACAGCGGTAACGGCACTACCTCGGCCAGCGGTGCTGACGGTGTTGCCGGGATCGGCGGCAACGGTGGCCTCGGCGGCACCGGCCTCGACGGTGTCAACGGCACCGCCGAAAACCCCGACGGCACCGCCGGCGGCAGCGGTGGGGCCGGCGGTAACGGCGGCCAAGGTGGTCTGAACACCGATGGCACGGCAGCCACTACGGGCACTGGTGGTGCCGGCGGTGCTGGTGGCCGCGGCGGTAACGGCATCAACGGCCTCCACGGTGACGAGCCGGGGGCTGATGGCACCCGCGGCGGCAATGGTGGCGCCGGCGGCGCCGGTGGTGTCGGCGGCACCGGCACGATCGAGGGTGCCCACGGCGCCGGTGGTGTCGGCGGTAACGCCGGCAACGGTGGTAGCGGCGCGGACGGCGGCAACGGTGCCAACGGCAATAGTGAGCACACGGCCGGGTATGCCGGCCAAGACGGTGGTGCCGGCGGCAACGCCGGTATCGGTGGCGCCGGCGGCGACAGCGGCGGCGGCACCTCCGCCGCCAATGGCAGTGACGGCACCGCCGGCAACGGCGGCGCCGGTGGCCTAGGCGGTACCGGCCTCGACGGCACCAACGGCACCACCGAGAACCCCGACGGGACTGCCGGTGGCGCCGGAGGGGCCGGCGGTAACGGCGGCACGGGTGGCCTCGAAGCGGACGGCACCACCCAGGCCACCACGGGCACGGGTGGTGCCGGTGGCGCCGGTGGGCGCGGCGGCAACGGCATCAACGGCACCAACGGTGACGAGCCCGGTGCCGATGGCACCCGCGGTGGCAACGGTGGCACCGGTGGCGCCGGCGGGGCCGGTGGCACCGGCTCGAGCACCGGTGCCCACGGTGCTGGTGGTGTGGGTGGTAACGCCGGCAACGGTGGTGCTGGCGCGGACGGCGCTAGCGGTGCCAACGGCGACGCGCAGCACCAGGCGGGCTACGCGGGCCAAGACGGTGGTGCTGGTGGCAACGCCGGCATCGGCGGAGCGGGCGGCGACAACGGCAACGGAACCACCGCCGCCGGCGGCAACTCCGGCACCGCCGGCCAAGGCGGCAACGGTGGCGTCGGTGGCGCCGGTCTGGACGGCACCAACGGCACCGCGGGGAACGTCAACGGCACCGCGGGTGCGGCCGGCGGCGCCGGCGGCAACGGCGGCAAGGGCGGCGTGCAAGCCGACGGCACCGCCCAGGCGGCCGACGGCAACGGCGGCGCCGGTGGCGCCGGTGGCCGTGGTGGTAGCGGCTTCAACGGTGCCAACGGCACCAACCCGGGCGGAGACGGCCAGTCCGGTGGTACGGGTGGCGATGGTGGCGCTGGTGGTGTCGGCGGTACGGGTGCGGCCACCGGTGGCCACGGCGTCGGTGGCGCCGGCGGCAACGGCGGAAACGGCGGTAACGGCGCCGACGGATCCAACGGTGCCAACGGAGACGCCGAGCACGTGGGTGGCTACGACGGTGGCGCCGGTGGTGACGGTGGCAATGCCGGGGCTGGCGGCAAGGGCGGTGACTCCGGCGGCGGTCAGCAGGGCGTCAACGGCGGCAATGGTGCCGCCGGCACCGGCGGTAACGGCGGCGCGGGCGGTTCCGGCCTGGACGGCGCAAACGGCGACCGGGACAATGTCGACGGCACCGCCGGCGGCAATGGCGGTACCGGTGGCGCGGGTGGCGCCGGCGGCCAAGAAGTCGGCGGCGGACATGCGACCGACGGCCACGGTGGCCTCGGCGGTAATGGCGGTCAGGGCGGTGCCGGTTTCGACGGCAACAACGGCGACGCCGGGCACGCGGACGGGTTCGCCGGCGGAAACGGCGGCGGCGGTGGTACCGGTGGCAACGGCGGTGCCGGTGGTGGCACCACCGGGGCCGGCGGCAATGCCGGCAACGGTGGCAACGGCGGTGCTCCCGGCGACGGTGGCGACGGTATCGACGGCACGGCGGCCCACCCCGACGGCGGCGCGGGCGGCCACGGCGGCAACGTCGGCGTCGGCGGCGGCGGCGGAACCGGCGGATCCGGCGCAACCGCAGGCAACAACGGCTCGGCAGGCAACACCCCCGGCAGCGGCGGTAACGGCGGTAACGGCGGGACAGGCTATGACGCCGCGTCCGACCCGACCGCCGCACCGGGAACGGCCGGCGGCAACGGCGGTGCCGGTGGTGCCGCCGGTGACCACGGCAATGGCGGTAACGGCGGCAACGCCGGCAGTGGTGTCGCCGGTGGTGCCGGTGGCAACGGCGAAAACCCGGGCGACGCCGGACAGACCGGCGGATCGGGCGGTAAGGGCGGTACCGGCGGTGCCGGTGGTGCCGGTGGATCGCTCGCCGGTGATGGCGGTAACGGTGGTGCCGGTGGCGCCGGCGCCGACGGTGGTGTCGGTGGCAATGGCGCCAATGGTGCGGACGGCACGTTTGACAACGGCGGAAACGGTAACGGCGGTGCGGGTGGCAGCGCCGGCACCGGTGGTGCCGGTGGCGATGGCGGCGCAGGTGGTGCCGCCGGTGGTTCCACGCACGGTAAGGCGGGCAGCGAGGGTGCCGGCGGCAACGCGGGCGATGGTGCCGATTCCGGCAAGGCCGGCGACGGCGGCACGGGTGCGCACGGCACCGCGGAGAACCCCGACGGTGGCAATGGTGGTCAGGGCGGTAACGCCGCCACCGGCGGTACCGGTGGCACGGGCGGCAGCGGCCTGACCCACGGTACGGACGGTCAGGACGGGGGCATCCCCTCCGGTTCCCAGGGCAACGGCGGCACCGGTGGCGACGGTTACGACGCCTCGACCGACCCGAACGCGGCGCCGGGGACCTCTGGTGGCAACGGTGGTGCCGGTGGTGACGCCGGCGACCACGGCAACGGTGGTCTGGGCGGCAACGGCGGTAGCGGCACCGACGGCAGCACCGGTGCGAACGGCAGCGGCACCGACGGTGACGGCAACGGCAACGCGGGTGGCTCCGGCACGGCCGGCGGCTCCGGCGGCAACGGCGGTGCCGGTGGTAAGGGCGGCTCGGTCGAAGGCGACGGCGGGGCCGGCGGTTTGGCCGGCAACGGCGGCAACGGCGGCTCCGGTGGAACGGGCGCCAACGGTACCGACGCCACCGCACCCGGCCAGGACGGCGGCAACGGCGGTGTCGGTGGCGACGCGGGGGCCGGCGGCAAGGCCGGCAACGGCGGTAACGGCGGCTCGGCGACCAACGGTTCGGCGGGTGCCAACGGCGACGGCGGCAACGGCGGTAACGGCGGCAACGCCGGTGTCGGCGGCAACGGCGGCAAGGGCGCGGACGGCGACGCCAACAACCCCGACGGCGGCAAGGGCGGTGACGGCGGCAACGACGGCGCCATCGGCCAGGGCGCAACCGGCGGTTCGGCGGGCAGCGGCGGTGCCGGCGGTACCGGCACGGCCGGTAATGGCGGGACCGACGGCACAGCGGACGCCGGTGGAGACGGTGGCGCCGGAGGCAACGGCTACGACGCCTCCACCGACCCGAACGCCGCCCCCGGCACGGCCGGTGGCAACGGTGGCGCCGGTGGTAACGCCGGTGACCACGGCAACGGCGGACAGGGCGGCAACGGCGGCTCGGGCTCCAACGGCACAGACGGCAGCGACAGCACGGACCCGTCGCAGGCCGGTGGCGACGGCACCAACGGTGGTGCCGGAGGCAACGGTGGCTCTGGTGGCACCGGCGGTTCGGTCGTGGGCAACGGTGGTGCCGGTGGTAATGCCGGCAGCGGTGGTGACGCCGGCAACGGTGGTGCCGGAGCGGACGGCGGCGACGCCACCACTCCCGGCGCCGACGGCGGTACCGGCAGCAACGGCGGCTCGGGTGGTACCGGCGGTGCCGGTGGTACCGGCGGCAGCGGCGGCGGTGCCAACAACGGCAACGCCGGCAACAACGGCGATGGCGGCGACGGAGGCGCCGGCGGTAACGCCGGTTCGGCCGGCAACGGCGGCAAGGGTGCCGACGGCGACGCCACCAACCCCGACGGCGGCGACGGCGGCAAGGGTGGCGACACCGGTAACGCCGGGTCCGGGGGATCCGGCGGTGGTGCCGGAACCGGTGGTGCAGGTGGCACCGGCAATGCCGGCGGCGACGGTGGCGACGGTGCCGAAGGCACGCCGTCGGGAGATGGCGGCGACGGCGGTAACGGCTACACCAACCCCAACGGCGACGGTGGCAACGGTGGCAATGGTGGCGACGCCGGCAGCCACGGCAACGGCGGCAATGCCGGTAACGGTGGCGATGGGCACGGTGACAACTCCAACGGCGGCTCCGGTGGCTCCGGTGGTGCCGGTGGTACCGACACCGGCAACGGCGGCAACGGCGGCGATGGCGGCAACGGCGACCACAACGGTGGTGCCGGTGGTGGTGGCGGCGACGCCGGCGCCAACGGCAATGGTGGCGACGCCGGAGACGGTGGCACAGGCCAGACCGGTGACGGTGGCAACGGTGGCGACGGTGGTGCCGGCGGCACCCAGACCGGTGATGGTGGCAATGCCGGTGACGGCGGCGACGGCGGCCAGCACGGCGGTGACGGCGGCACCGGTGGCAGCGCCACGGGCGAAGGCAACGGCGGCAACGGTGGCTACGGCGGTGATGGACTGCCGGGCCCGAACGGTCCCAACGGCGCCAACGGCGGCAGCGGAACCCAGCCCGGTGAGGCCGGCGGCGACGGCCAGGCCGGTGGAGCCGGCGGTAAGGGCGGCGACGGCGGTGCCGGCAGCGGCGTCGGTTACCACGCCGGCAGTGGCGGCCTAGGCGGCAACGGCGGCAATGGTGGTGACGGCGGCGATGGCGCCAAGGGCGCTACCGGCACCTTCGCCGGTGGCGACAACGGTGACGGTGGCCAGGGCGGCAACGCCGGCAACGGCGGCGCCGGCGGCGCCGGCGCGGCTGGCGGCAACGCCGGTATCGGCCTCAACGGTGCCACCGATGGCGTCCACGGCGCCGGCGGTGCCGGCGGAAACGGTGGTAACGCCGGTAGCGCCGGTAGCGGCGGCAAGGGCGCCAACGGGACCGCGAGCCACCTCGACGGTGGCAACGGTGGGGCCGGTGGCTCCGGCGGCAGCGCCGGCGCGGCAGGTGCCGGTGGCGACAATGGCGACGGCACCACTGGTGCCGCCGGGCAGGCCGGTAACGGAAGCATTGGTGGCGACGGCGCCGACGGTGGCCGCGGCTACATCGGTGCCAACGGCAAGGCCGGCGACATCAACGGAACGGCCGGTGGTAACGGCGGTGCCGGCGGCAACGGTGGTGCCGGTGGTTTCGCCGGCAACGGAACGCAGCTCAACCAGGGCGACGGCGGCAGCGGTGGCGACGGTGGCGCTGGCGGCAACGGTTACAACGGTCTCAACGGCTCGGCGCCCGGGGCCGACGGCGGCAACGGTGGCAACGGTGGCGCCGGTGGTAACGGCGGTGTCGCAGGCACCGGACACACCGCGGGTGACCACGGTGTCGGCGGGCTCGGTGGCAACGGTGGCAACGGCGGCAACGGCGCCGATGGTGCCAACGGCAGCACCGGTGGCGGCGACGGGCAGAACGGCGGCGCCGGCGGTAACGCCGGAATCGGTGGCCAAGGTGGCGACAGCGGCGGCGGTCAGCACTCCGACAACGGCACCGACGGTTCAGCCGGTGTCGGTGGCAACGGCGGTAGCGGTGCCAAGGGCACCGACGGCGCCGACGGCACCACCGCTGACGTCAACGGTGTCGCCGGTGGCAACGGCGGCAAGGGCGGTAACGGCGGCCTGGGCGGCTTGGAGGCCGACGGTTCCACGCACGCTGCCGCGGGTGCCGGTGGCAGCGGTGGTGCCGGTGGTAAGGGCGGCAACGGTATTGACGGTGCGGCCGGGTCGTTTGTGACCGGTGACGGCAACGGCGGCAACGGCGGTAACGGTGGCTCCGGCGGTAACGGTGGTGTCGGTGGTACCGGTTCGACCACGGGTGCCACGGGTGCTGCGGGCTCGGGTGGTAACGCCGGTAACGGTGGTGCCGGTGACCAGGGGGCTGCGGGTAGTGCCGGGGTTGCGGGTGTGAACAACGGTGCCGGTGGCGCGGGCCATGACGGCGGCAGCGGCGGCAACGCCGGTGTCGGCGGCAAGGCCGGCACCGGGACCGGTGCGGCCACCGATGGAGCCAACGGCGACGCGGGTGTTGGTGGTGCCGGCGGTAAGGGCGGCCAAGGTGCCGCGGGTGTCAACGGTGTCAATGCCGGCGACAGCGGCACCTCCGGTGGCAGCGGTGGCGCCGGCGGTAACGGTGGCAAGGGTGGCCTGGAGGCCGACGGTTCCACGCACGCTGCCTCGGGTGCCGGTGCCGATGGTGGCGCCGGTGGTAAGGGCGGCAACGGTATTGACGGTGCGGCCGGGTCGTTTGTGACCGGTGACGGCAACGGCGGCAACGGCGGTAACGGTGGCTCCGGCGGTAACGGTGGTGTCGGTGGTACCGGTTCGACCACGGGTGCCACGGGTGCTGCGGGCTCGGGTGGTAACGCCGGTAACGGTGGTGCCGGTGACCAGGGGGCTGCGGGTAGTGCCGGGGTTGCGGGTGTGAACAACGGTGCCGCTGGCGCGGGCCATGACGGCGGTAACGGCGGCAACGCCGGTGTCGGCGGCAAGGCCGGCACCGGGACCGGTGCGGCCACCGATGGAGCCAACGGCGACGCGGGTGTTGGTGGTGCCGGTGGCAAGGGCGGCCAGGGGGCCGCCGGTACCGATGCCAGTAGCTCGGCCAACCCCAACGGTGGCACCGGCGGCAGCGGTGGCAAGGGCGGCAGCGGTGGCGTCGGTGGCCTGCAGGCCAACGGGGTGGACCGTGGTGCCGACGGCCAGGGTGCTGATGGTGGTGCCGGCGGGCGGGGTGGCAATGGCTTCACCCAGGCGGCGGGCAGTTCGGCCAACGGCGGCAACGGTGGCCAGGGTGGAGTCGGCGGCGCCGGTGGCGACCGGGGCGCGGTGGCGGCCAGCGGTGGCGCCGGTGGTCAGGGTGGCAACGCCGGCAACGGTGGTTCCGGCGCGGACGGCAAGGCCGGCGCGGATGCCACAGTGGCCGGTGCCGCCGGCGGCACCGGTGGCGACGGCACAAGCGGTGGCAAGGGCGGCAACGGTGGCGCCGGTGGCGCCGGCGGGGCCAGTGGCACCGCCAGCAACGGTGCGGCGAACCATCACGGTGCTGGTGGTGTCGGTGGCAACGCCGGCAGCGGCGGCAATGCCGGCAACGGTGGTGCCGGTGGTAAGGGCCTCGGTGGTGGCACCGGGACGACCGCGGGCGTCGGTGGCGCCGGTGGCGCCGGCGGTAACCGCGGCGCTGCGGGCAGCGCGGGTGCCGGTGGCGACAGTGGCGGTGGGCAGTCGGCCGCCAACGGCGCGGCCGGTGCGGCCGGTACTGCCGGTGGTAACGGCGGTAAGGGCGGCGATGGCGGCACCGGTACCACGCTGGCCAGCGGCGCCGGCCAAAACGGTGGGGCCGGCGGCCAGGGCGGTGCAGCCGGGACGCTCGGCAACGGTGGGGCCGGGGGCAGCGGCGGCAACGGTGGCACCGGCAACAACGCGACCACGGCCGGCTCCAACGGCTCCGCCGGCGGCAACGGCGGCAACGCCGGTGCCGGCGGTAAGGCCGGCGCGGGGGTCGGCGACACCGGTGGCAATGCCGGCAAGGCCGGCAGCGGCGGCGACGGCGGCGACGGGGCCAACGCCACCGCGGCCAGCGGCAAGGGTGGCAACGGCGGCACCGGCGGCAACGCCGGCAACGGCGCCGCCGGCGGCAGTGCGGCCAACGGAACGTCGGGCATCGACAGTAACGGCGGCGTGGCCGGAAACGGTGGCGACGGCGGCGACGGCGCCAAGGGCACCAACGGGGTTGCGTCTCCGGAGTACAACGCCGCTGCCAGCAACGGAACCGTTGGCGGCGCCGGCGGCACCGGTGGTACCGGTGGGTCCGGCGGGGCCGGCGGCGGGACTACCGGTGTGGGCACCAATGGTGGCGACGGCGGTAAGGGCGGCGCGGGCGCGGACGGCGGCAACGGCGGTTACACCACGCACGGCAATGACGGTGAGCCGCTCCAGGGCCACAACATCGGCACCGGCGCGAATGGTGGCGCCGGTGGCGCCGGCGGCAACGGCGGTGCGGCCGGTGCCGGTACCAGCCTGGGCGCTGCCGGCCACGCGGGTAACGGTGGCGACGGCGGTGTCGGCGGCAAGGGTGGCAGCAGTGGAAACCTCCAACCGCTGGGCTACCTCGACACCGCCGGAAACTCCTCGGCGGGGACCCCGGCCAATGTCACCGGCGCCGGTGGTACCGGTGGCAACGGCGGTACCGGATTCGTCGGCGGAGACGGCGGTGCCGGCGGCATGGGCGGCAGCGATCAGTACGCGGCCGGCTCCAACGGCGGCGCGGGCGGTACCGGTGGCAACGGCGGCGCCGGTGTCGGGGCAGGCAGCACCGGTGGCGACGGCGGTGCCGGCGGCAAGGGCGGCGACGGCAGCAACATCCGCTGGGGCTGGACCGGCAAGGGAACGCCTCCGTCCTCGATCAGCAACGGAACCACCAGCGCCTCCGGACCGGTCAACAACGTGCACGGCGGTAATGGCGGTAAGGGCGGCAACGGTGGCGTCGGCCAGGCGACCAACGGTGTCGGCGGTAGCGGCGGGTCCGGCGGCACCGTCATCACCCCGAACCTGCCGACCGGTCCGGGATCCATCGGCACCAACGCCGGTGCGATCAACGGTGGTGCCGGCGGCACGGGTGGGACCGGCGCCACCAACGGCACGACCGGCGCGAGCGGCAAAACGCCTTAAGCGTTTCGCCAACGAGAGCCCCGCACACCGGGTGTGCGGGGCTCTCGTTGGCGGCTGGTCTGATTCGCAGCCCTCGCGAGGTTGCTGCTAGGGCTCGCAGATGACGATCGGGATCTCCCGATCGGTCCAGGCCCGGTAGTTGACGAAGTCCGGGTACATCTTGTCGAGCTTGGGCCAGTAGGCGGCCCGTTCGGCCTCGCTGGCGTCGCGGGCACGCAGGATGAGCACCTCGCTGCGGATCCGGAAGGACACCTGCGGGTTGGCTTTCAGGTTCAGGTACCACATCGGGTTGGTGGCGCGCCCGCCCTGGGAGGCCACCAGGATCACTCGGTCACCTTCGCGCAGGAACAACAGTGGGGATTCGCGCGGCTGACCGGACTTGCGTCCGGTGGTCGTGAGGATGCCGACCTCGGGAACCTCACCGAAGTGCTTGGTGCCCAACCGCCATTTACCGCCGACCCGGCCGCCGGTCGCCTTGTAGGCCCAGGTGTTGGCCTTCGACATCCACTTGATCACCGTTCCGGTGACCGGCGAATCCAGCGACTTCGGCTTCTCTGGTGTGTCTGGGTTGCTCACGGGCTCACTCTAACGGTGGATGAACGGACGAATCCCCGCGCGGATGTGATGGATCACAGCGGTGCCGTCCGCGCTGTCCGCGGGGATCCGGAAAACCTCGTCGACATGCGAGCAGACCCGGACCCCGAACAGCGACGGCTTGGTGATGATGTCGTAGACCGCCCGCACGTCGTCGCCGTCGATGCTGTACTTCGGCAGCGTGGCCGCCGAGATCAACCGGAACTGCGGACCGCGGTTGAGGCTGCGCCGCAAATGATTTCCCGAGAATCCGGTCTTGAGCCCGACCTCGATCCGGACACAGTCGGGTGCGAACCGGACCGCCGAGGCGTCGTGACTGACCAGGGCGTCGATGTAGGCCTGGGCCGCCGCGATGCGGTCAGCCTCCGGAACCGAGGCCACTAGATGCGCTCGATGATGGTGCCGGTGGACAGCGCTCCGCCGGCACACATGGTGATCAGCGCGGTCGACTTGTCGGTGCGCTCGAGCTCGTGCAGCGCCGTGGTGATCAGCCGGCTACCGGTGGAACCCACCGGGTGGCCCAGCGCGATCGCCCCGCCGTTGACGTTGACCCGATCCATGTCCGGCTTGTGCACCGCGGCCCAGGACAGCACCACCGAGGCGAACGCCTCGTTGATCTCGACCAGGTCGATGTCGCCGATCTTCATCCCGGCCTTTTCCAGCACCCGGGCGGTGGACTGCACCGGGCCGTCCAGGTGGTAGTAGGTCTCGGCGCCGACGTTGGCCTGGCTGATGATCCGGGCCCGCGGCCGCAGGCCCAGCGCCTTGGCCTTGTCCTCGTCCATCCACAGCACCGCGGCGGCGCCGTCGGAGATCTGCGACGAGGTACCGGCGGTGTGTGAGCCGCCCTCCATGACGGGGTTGAGCGCCGCGAGGCCCTCGGCCGTGGTGTCACGCAGGCCCTGGTCGCGGCTGACGATGTTCAGCTCGGCGGTGGGTTGCTTGTTCTCGTCGATCACCGGGGCCTCGATCGGGGAGATCTCCCGGTCGAACCGTCCCTCGGCCCAGGCCTGCTTGGCCAGCTGCTGGGACCGCAGCCCCAGGGCGTCCAGGTCGGCGCGGGTGATGCCCCGGCGCTTGGCGATGCGCTCGGCCGCCTCGAACTGGTTGGGCAGGTCGATGTCCCAGGACGCCGCTCGCGCACCGCCGCCGTTCGCGCCCAGCGGGACGCGGCTCATCGCCTCGATGCCGCAGGCGATGCCGATGTCGATGGCGCCGGTGGCGATGAGGCCGGCGATCAGGTGGTTGGCCTGCTGCGCGCTGCCGCACTGGCAGTCGATGCTGGTGGCGCCGACGTGCTCGGGCAGCCCGGCCACCAGCCACGACTGCCGGGTGACGTTGTTGCCCTGCTCGCCGAACTGCGTGACGCAGCCGCCGATGACCTGCTCGACGCTTCCCGCGTCGATCCCGGCCTTCGCGACCAATGCCTTCTGCACCGCCCCGAGAAGTTCGGTGGCGTGCAGGCCGGACAACCAGCCATTACGTTTACCGATGGGGCTGCGGGTGGCTTCGACGATGACAGGATTACCCATGCGGCCAGGCTAGAACACGTTTCATTAGTCTGACAAGCGACGATGCAGCACCGCCTTTGATCTGCGGTCGGGCCGTGTTTCAATGGTCGCAATCAGGCACTAGACGGCGTTGTTCCTGCGTCGTCGAACCTACTAACAGATCACTCTAGGAGTAGACACATGGGCTGCCCCGCCATCCCCAGCGACTTCGACTTCCTCGATTCCGAGATGAGCCTGCAGGGCCTCCCGGTCAAGGAACTCGCCGAGCTGCGTAAGTCCGAACCGGTGCGTTGGGTCGACGTTCCCGGCGGAACCGGAGGCTTCGGCGACAAGGGTTACTGGCTGGTGACCAAGCACAAGGACGTCAAGGACGTCTCGCTGCGCAGCGACGTCTTCTCCAGCGCCATGAACGGCGCGATCCCGGTTTGGCCGCAGGAGATGACCCGCGAGGCGGTCGACCTGCAGCGGGCGGTCCTGCTGAACATGGACGCGCCGCACCACACCCGGCTGCGCAAGATCATCTCCCGGGGCTTCACCCCCCGCGCCCTCTCGCGGCTCGAGGACGAGCTGAAGGCGCGGGCGCAGAAGATCGCCCAGACTGCCGCGGCGTCCAACACCGGCGACTTCGTCGAGCAGGTGTCCTGCGAACTGCCGCTGCAGGCCATCGCCGAACTGCTCGGTGTACCCCAGGACGACCGGGACAAGTTGTTCCGCTGGTCCAACGAGATGACCGCCGGCGAGGACCCGGAGTACGCCGACGTCGACCCGGCGATGTCATCGTTCGAGGTCATCACCTACGCCATGAAGATGGCCGAGGAGCGGGGCAAGAACCCCACCGACGACATCGTGACCAAGCTGATCCAGGCCGACATCGACGGCGAGAAGCTCAGCGATGACGAGTTCGGCTTCTTCGTCATCATGCTGGCGGTTGCCGGCAACGAGACCAGCCGCAACTCGATCACGCACGGCATGGTCGCGTTCTCGCAGAATCCCGACCAGTGGGAGCTGTTCAAGCGGGAACGGCCGCAGACCGCCGTGGACGAGATCATCCGTTGGGCCACCCCGGTTTCGGCATTCCAGCGCACCGCGAGCGAAGACACCGAGATCGACGGCGTCAAGATCAAGGCCGGCGACCGCGTGGTGATGTCCTACCGTTCGGCCAACTTCGACGAGGAGGTGTTCGACGACCCGTTCACCTTCAACATCCTTCGTGACCCGAACCCGCACGTCGGCTTCGGCGGCACCGGGGCGCACTACTGCATCGGTGCCAACCTGGCCCGCCTGACCATCAACCTGATCTTCAACGCGGTCGCCGACCACATGCCCGACCTGAAGCCGATGGGCGACCCCGAGCGGTTGAAGTCCGGCTGGCTCAACGGCATCAAGCACTGGCCGGTCGACTACTCGGGTGCGTGCCCGGTCGCGCACTGACCTGACTGACGGCCTAACGAATCAAGGAGGATTCGGGTGGACTTCACACCGAACCCGGAGCAGCAGGCTGTCGCCGATGTGGTGACGTCGGTGCTCGACCGAGACAACAGCTGGGATGCGCTGGTAGCCGGCGGGGTCGCAGCGCTGGGTGTGCCAGAGCGACTCGGTGGCGACGGTCTGGGCCTGTCGGAGCTGGCTACCGCGCTGACCGAGATCGGCCGTCATGGCACCATCGGTCCCGCACTGGCAACGTTGGGCCTGGGGTTGATTCCGCTGCTGGACCTGGCGTCCGATGCCCAGCAGGACCGGTATCTGTCGGGGGTGCCCACCGGCGCGGTGCTGTCGGCCGCGCTGAACGAACCTGGCCGGCAGTTGCCGGAGCACCCCGCGACCAGCTTTGCGGGCGGAAAGCTCAACGGCACCAAGACCGGTGTGCCCTATGCCCAGGCGGCGACTTGGCTGATCGTCACGGCTGACAAGGCGGTGGTGGTCGTCGCCCCGGACGCCGACGGTGTCACGGTCACCAAGACCCCGACTTCCAACGGGTCCGACGAATACGTGGTGACGTTCGCCGACGTCGCGATCGCGGACGCCGACGTGCTCGATGGCGCCAGCGTTGCCCGGGTCAACCAGTTGGCGCTGGCCGCCACCGGGGCCTTCGGGGCCGGGCTGGTGGCAGGCGCCCTGCGGTTGACCGCCGACTACGTCGCCACCCGCGAGCAGTTCGGCCGTCCCCTGTCGACGTTCCAGACGGTGGCCGCGCAGCTTTCCGAGGTGTACATCGCCTCGCGGACCATTGCCTTGCTGTCGACCTCATCGATTTGGCGGTTGGCCCAAGGTCTTGACGCCGGTGATGACATCGGGATCCTGGGTTACTGGCTGACATCGCAGGCTGCACCGGCCATGCGACTCTGTCACCACCTGCACGGCGGTATGGGTATGGACATCACCTACCCGATGGACCGCTACTACTCCTCGATCAAAGACTTGACCCGGCTGTTGGGTGGTCCCGTGCACCGCCTCGATTTGGTGGGAGCGTAAATGTTCATCGACCTGACACCCGAGCAGCGGGCACTGCAAGCCGAACTGCGCGAGTACTTCTCGACCCTCATCACGCCCGAAGAGGCGCAGGCGATGGAGTCGGATCGGCATAACGAGGCCTATCGTGCCGTGATCAAGCGGATGGGCAGTGACGGCAAGTTGGGCGTCGGCTGGCCCAAGGAGTACGGCGGCCTGGGATTCGGTCCGCTCGAGCAGCAGATCTTCATCAACGAAGCCAACCGGGCCGACATCCCGTTGCCGATGGTCACCTTGCAGACTGTCGGCCCCACGCTGCAATTGCTCGGCACCGAAGAGCAGAAGAAGAAGTTCCTGCCTGGAATTCTTTCCGGCGATGTACATTTCGCGATCGGTTACTCCGAACCCGACGCCGGCACCGACCTCGCGTCACTGCGCACGACCGCGGTCAAGCACGGCGATGAATACATCGTCAACGGGCAGAAGATGTGGACCACCGGCGCCCACGACGCCGACTACATCTGGCTGGCCTGCCGAACCGACCCGACCGCTGCCAAGCACAAGGGCATCTCGATCCTCATCGTCGACACGAAGGATCCCGGATACTCCTGGACCCCGATCATCCTGTCCGACGGGGCCCATCACACCAACGCGACGTACTACAACGACGTGCACGTACCCGCCGACATGCTGGTCGGCGAGGAGAACGGCGGCTGGAAGCTCATCACCACGCAGCTCAACCATGAGCGCGTCGGTCTGGGTCCGGCCGGTCGCATCGCCGGCATCTACGACCAGGTGCACCACTGGGCGTCCAAGCCCGGTTCGGACGGCGTTACGCCGATCGAGCAGGACGACGTGAAACATCTTCTGGCGCAGATCAAGTCGATCTGGCGTATCAACGAGTTGCTCAACTGGCAGGTGGCATCCTCTGGTGAGAACATCGCCGTCGCCGACGCTGCGGCCACCAAGGTGTTCTCCACCGAGCGAATCCAGGAAGTCAATCGCCTCGCTGAGGAGATCGTCGGCAGATTCGGCAACCCGGCGGACCCCGAGACCGCCGAAGTCCTCGTCTGGCTGGACAAGATGGCCAAGCGCAACCTGGTGATCACCTTCGGCGGCGGCGTCAACGAGGTCATGCGCGAGATGATCGCCGCTTCTGGGCTGAAGGTTCCGCGGGTTTCACGATGAGTCGAGGAGACAGATGAGCGACCTTTCCTCCGGGATCGAGCAGATACTGGCGTCGGGCCGCAGCAAACCGCGGACCGGCCGGGATCCGGTGAACCAGCCGATGATTCGCCATTGGGTCGATGCGATCGGCGACGCCAACCCGATCTACACCGACGAGGCAGCCGCGCGTGCCGCGGGTCATCCCGGAGTCGTCGCTCCGCCGGCCATGATCCAGGTGTGGACGATGATGGGCCTGGGCGGGGAGCGTCCGGCCGACGACCCGCTCGGCAAGGTCATGGAGCTGTTCGACGGCGCAGGCTATGTCGGCGTAGTGGCCACCAACTGCGAGCAGACCTACCATCGCTACCTGCGCCCCGGCGAAGAGGTCAGCGTCACCGCCGAGGTGACCGACATCGTGGGGCCCAAGAAGACCGGCCTGGGTGAGGGGTACTTCGTCACTCAGAAGATCCGCTGGTGGGTGAACGGCGACGAAGACGCGGAATGCGTGGCCGACATGAATTGGCGCATCCTGAAGTTCCTGCCCGCCGACAAGGAAAACGCGGGCTCCTCAGCCGCGGTGCCCGGGGACCTCGACCCCGACAAGATGATGCGCCCGTCGTGGTCGCGGGATTCCCAGTACTTCTGGGACGGCGTGGCCGCACACGAGTTGCGCATCCAGCTCCGCCCGGACGGCAGCCTGCAGCATCCGCCGGTGCCGGCGGTCTGGAAGGACAAGACCGAGACCACCGACTACGTCGTTTCCAGCGGTGAGGGAACGGTGTTCAGCTACGTGGTGCACCACGCGCCCAAGGTCCCCGGCCGCAGCCTGCCGTTCGTGATCGCGCTGGTCGAGCTCGAAGAGGGCGTGCGGATGCTCGGCGAGCTTCGCGGCGTCGACGCGGCAGCGGTAAAGATCGGAATGCCGGTCCGCGCAACCTATCTCGATTTCCCCGCCAGCGATGTCGGTCCGGCGTGGTCTCTGTACGCCTGGGAGCCTGTGGAAGGAGACGGGGCATGAGCGCTGCGACTGTCGACGTGGGCACCAAGCTGCCCGAACTGAAGATCTACGGTGACCCGACGTTCATCGTCTCTACGGCGATCGCCACTCGCGACTACCAGGACGTGCACCACGACCGGGACAAGGCGCAGGCCAAGGGCTCCAAGGACATCTTCGTCAATATCTTGACCGACACCGGCCTGGTGCAGCGCTACATCACCGACTGGGCGGGATCCAACGCGGTGATCCGTTCGATCGGGCTGCGGCTGGGTGTGCCGTGGTACGCCTATGACACAGTCACATTCTCCGGCGAGGTGACGGCGGTGGAAGACGGCCTGGTCACCGTGAAGGTCGTGGGCAACAACAGTCTTGGTGACCACGTGATCGCTACCGCCACTCTCACCCTCGGGGAGGAATGATGCTGTCCGGTAAGGCGGCTATCGCCGGAATCGGCGCCACCGACTTCTCCAAGGAATCCGGGCGCAGCGAACTGCGTCTGGCGGCCGAGGCGGTGCTCGACGCCCTCGACGATGCGGGCCTGAAGCCCTCCGACGTCGACGGTCTGGTCACCTTCACCATGGACTCCAACCTGGAGACCGCCGTCGCACGTGCCACCGGGATCGGTGAGCTGAAGTTCTTCTCCCAGATCGGTTACGGCGGCGGCGCCGCCGCGGCCACGGTGCAGCAGGCCGCCCTGGCGGTGGCCACGGGAGTCGCTGAAGTCGTGGTGGCGTACCGGGCTTTCAACGAGCGCTCGGAGTTCCGGTTCGGCCAGGTGATGACCGGTTTGACGGTCAACGCCGACTCGCGCGGCGTGGAGTACAGCTGGTCCTACCCGCACGGCCTGAGCACCCCGGCGGCGTCGGTGGCGATGATCGCCCAGCGCTACATGCACGAATACGGCGCCACCAGTGCGGATTTCGGCGCAGTGTCGGTGGCCGACCGCAAGCATGCGGCGACCAACCCGAAGGCGTTCTTCTACGGCAAGCCGATCACGATTGAGGATCATCAGAACTCGCGGTGGATCGCCGAACCGCTGCGGCTGCTGGACTGCTGCCAGGAGAGCGACGGCGGGGTGGCGATCGTCGTCACCACGCCGGAGCGGGCCCGCGACCTCAAGCACCGACCGGCGATCATCGAGGCGGCCGCGCAGGCCGCCGGGGCCGACCAGTTCACCATGTACTCCTACTACCGCGAGGAGCTCGGCCTGCCCGAGATGGGCCTGGTGGGCAAGCAGCTGTGGTCGCAGTCGGGTCTGACGCCCGCCGATATCCAGACCGCGGTGCTCTACGACCACTTCACCCCCTACACGCTGATCCAGTTGGAAGAGCTGGGATTCTGCGGCAAGGGTGAGGCCAAGGACTTCATCGCCGGCGGCGCCATCGAACTCGGCGGCCGGCTGCCGATCAACACCCACGGCGGCCAGCTCGGCGAGGCCTACATCCACGGCATGAACGGCATCGCCGAGGGTGTGCGCCAGCTGCGCGGTACCTCGGTCAACCAGGTTGACGGCGTCGAGCACGTGCTGGTGACCGCTGGTACCGGCGTGCCTACGTCGGGCCTGATTCTGGGCTAGCCGCCCTCGCCTTCACGCTGGGTGGGAGGGGAACCCGGCACCGCTCAATCGTTGGTGGGTTCGCCCCAGCTCTCGGGCAACAGCGGAAGGGTCGGCCCGTCGTTGAGACCGCCGCTCGCCAGCGTGGTCAAACCCGTCGCGGGCAGACCAGGCTTGGCTTGCGCCGCTGCGAATCCCAGGCGACCGGCACTGCTGTCGGAGGCGCGAGTCGCGGCGTCGGGCCCGATATCGGGGGCGCTGTCGGCGTACACGTAGATGTGCGCGTCCGCGTGCCCGCGAGCAGCTCGGCGTCGGCGGGCCCGGGACCGATCCCGTGCCGAGGCGGCGGTGGCCGCATCCTCGGCGGCCGAGTCGGGATTCGATGCCTTCTTCACGGCATGGCGGCGGGCCACGGCGCTCACCTGGCCGGCGACGCCGGGAGGCCCGATCACATACGGGGGGAAGAACGCCGGGCTACTAGCGGCGGGGGGAGCGGCAGGCGGTGCCGCAGCCGGCGCTGCGCTGGTGGTCGGCGCCGAAATGGAGCCACCCGTGGCCGGTGCCGCGGCGGTGTTGGCGACGGTGGTGGACGAACCCGCCGAGCCCCCGGCGGTCAGCGGATTGGCCGGAGGTACGGCCTCGACGGCCAGCGGAACCGGGGCAGGCTGAATTCCGGCCAGTCCGGCCAGGCCGGCAGCCCAGCCCAGGTTGCCGATCGCCAGGCCCAGCGCGGGTTGCAGCAGCGCTGGCGCGAATTGGCTCAAGGTGGCGGCGAGCTGACTGGCGTGGAAGGTGACATCGGCCATGATGACGGGGAGATCGGTCAGCAGCGCTGCCGGGTCGGTCAGCAGATCGTTGATGATGATCTTGGCCCACTCGCCCATTTCGCCGAAGACGTCTTTCCACCATTCCGGGTCGGTCGGATCCAGATCGCCGTCGTGGATCCCGTCGTGGTCGTGGTCGTGGTCGTGGTCGTGGTCGTGGTCGTGGTCGTGGTCGTGGTCGTGATCGTGATCGTGATCGGCCTCGGCATAGCCGACGATCGGCGGTGCCACGGCGAGCTGTGGGGCTGACGCCACGGCTGCACCGGAGACCGCCTCGTAGGTCGCCATGGTGGTGGCGGCCTGGATCCACATCCGCACATAGTCGGCTTCGTTGACCGCGATCGGGATGGTGTTGACACCAAAGAAGTTGGTGGCGACCAAGATTCCGTGGATAGCGTGGTTGGCCGCCAGTTCGGGCATCGTGGGCATGGCCGCCAATGCGCTGACGTAGGCCGCGGCCGCTGTTTCATGTCGGGATGCTCGCGCGGCGCTGTCCGCGCTGGCCGTCGCCAACCAGGCCAGGTAGGGCACGTGTGCGGCGAGATAGCGCTCGGCGCTAGGCCCCTGCCATGACGCTGCCTGGGTGGCTCCCAGCAGGTCCCGCAACGCCTCCGCGATCGCGGTGTACTCCAGGCTCAGCGACGACCAGGCGCCGGCAGCAGACAACAGGGCCCCGGGCCCGGGGCCGCTGCTCAGCGCAGCCGAATGCACCTCGGGGGGCGAGGCCATCCATACCGGCGCGGTCATGCCGGACAGATTATCCGAAGATGAAAGTCATTTTCAATTAGGGTTGCCTGGGTTCAGGCGGGCGCTGCCGGGAAACCTAGGCCGAAACAAGCTCCACATCGTTGGGGTGACGGCGTCCTTCCGTGCCCGCGCCACCACATTGCCCACCAGTCGGCCGCCGTCTTTCCGCTGAATAGTTGGGGTCGTCGTTTCGCCTGGCCGGGAACGTGACCAAACGGCGGGAGGTGCGCCGTAACACTAGCCTCGGAAGTTCATTGCTTGGCATCAGTAACACGGCGAGGGTGGCTGATCGACTTACCGAATGGCAGGGGGGCCCCGCACGCCCGGCGTGCGGGGCCCTCCCCGAAGGACCTCAGAGGCGGCGACTTCCGCCAGCGACTACGACGTTAGTGGTCGTGGTCGTGGTCGTGGTCGTGGTCGTGGTCGTGGTCGTGGTCGTGGTCGTGGTCATGGTCATCGTCTTCGTCGGGATTGATGGGCGGTTCTTCCCCGCTGTGGTCATGGCTGGAATCGTGCTCATGCCCGACTCCGCCAGTACCACCGATACCTCCGAATGCACCATCGGCGAGCCCGCCTGTGGTACCGGCTTCGCCCTCCAAGGGTCCCGAATTACCGCCATGGCCGCCATGGCCACCGGCACCACCAGGCGCGAGGGCCGCGACGCCGTTGCCACCGCGACCACCGGCGCCACCGTCGCCACCAGCGCCGTGGGTGCCGATGTTGTTGCCGCCGTCACCACCGGCCCCGCCGTCACCGGCTGCCCCGGAGATCACGGTGGTGTCCGGCAAGGTGATGGTCGCACCGGCAGAGTTGCCCCCGGTGCCCCCGGCGCCGCCGGCCCCGCCATCGCGCGTCTCACTGTCGCCACCGGTTCCACCGGCACCACCGGC
The DNA here is from genome assembly GCF_045310925.1 of Mycobacterium sp. SMC-15. Classification (NCBI taxonomy): domain Bacteria; kingdom Bacillati; phylum Actinomycetota; class Actinomycetes; order Mycobacteriales; family Mycobacteriaceae; genus Mycobacterium; species Mycobacterium sp. SMC-15. Next base: position 110,985 of record NZ_JBJIAJ010000015.1, read on the forward strand.
ACCACCGATATGGCTTCCGTGCCCGCCGTTACCACCGGCGCCACCGGCACCGCCGTGGACTGCACTGCCGATTCCGCCGTTGCCGCCGTTACCGCCTGCACCGCCGGTAATTCCGGCGCTCCCGGCGCCGCCGTTACCGCCTGCGCCTCCGGTGCTGCCGTTTCCGCCGTTTCCGCCCGCGCCGCCAGCGGCTCCGTCCGAGAGGACGTCGGTGCCGTGGACTGCGCCGGCTCCGCCACCGCCGCCGTCACCGCCGTCGCGACCCATCCCTGCGGCCGTAGCGGCGCCCGTGGTTCCGAAGGTGCTACCGAAGAGCGTGCGAGCCAGCCCGCCCTCGCCCGCAGCGCCGCCATTTCCGCCATTTCCGCCGGCCCCACCAGCGGTGGCCTCATGGATGAAGAGCTCATCCTCGTGCTCATGACCGTGGTCATGGCTGTGCGCGACCGCGTCGGCGCCCTCGCCACCGTCACCGCCGTAGCCGCCGTTGCCCCCGCGACCGGCAGCACCGCCGTGGCCGATGATCCACCCACCGTTGCCGCCGGTTCCACCGACACCGCCAACGCCGCCGTCGCCGCCAGCACCGCCGACCTGGTCTATCTGTCCGTCAGCACCCGCTGCGCCGTTGCCGCCGGCGCCGCCCCTGCCGCCCGCACCACCGGAACCGTAGAAGTAGGCGTTCCCTCCCGCGCCACCGGCGCCGCCGACACCACCGTCGAGGCCGTCGGCGATGCTGCCATTCAGACCCAGGCCACCCACGCCGCCGGCGCCGCCGTCACCGACCAGCAGGCCGCCCGATCCTCCTGCCCCGCCAGCAGTCGCTGCGACCAAGGTGTCACCACCGTAGTAACCGGTGGCCAGACCGACGCCGCCGATGCCCCCGTTGCCGATCAGCCCAGCATTGCCGCCCGCGCCGGCGGCGCTCAGAACACCGTCGAGGTAGCTGGCGTCAGTGCCGGTACCACCGTCACCGAACAGGAAACCCCCGTCGCCGAGGTCGCCGATACCGGGCAACCAACCGAACAGCGAGGTGTTGGCGCCAGCGAAGTCGTCGATTCCGTTGCCGATCAACAGCCGCCCGAATAGTGCCTCATAGAGGCCGAAGCCGTTGAGCAACTCAAGCAGCCCAGCATTGGCGGGGTCAACGAGGAATTCCTGTGCTCCAGCATGGAGATTGTCATAGGTCGCGTCAAAGACATTGGCCCAGCTAAAGCCCGATTCCGCCGCCGAGCCGGGCATGTCCGTTGATAGGAAACTGGCATCGGCTAGACCGCTGACATCGGATAGCGTGCTGAAATCTGGCAGGTCGATGAGGATATCGTCCGCGCGCACAACCGGCGCTGATATCAATGGCGACATCCCAAACGCCAAAAACGCACCAACCGTGCTACCTGCACCTATTGCGCGACGCAGCTCGTTGTTCTTCCGCCTGTTGTTGTTGCGATCACTCATCTACACACTCTCAATCTGTGTTGGGACAACCGGTCAAATTGTTATGACTGCATATATGCAACGTTCCATATCTATCCGAAATCAGATATGGGTGGAGTCGCATATGCGCTTGGATATATGTATGCCTTAACACCCCGCTCTACAAATTGTCGCGGTAATTCGCAGGCGGGCCATTAGGCATTGTCGTGCCAGCTTTCGGGTAACAACGGGATTGTCGGCCCGCTACCGAAGTCATCACCGGACAAGGTGGTCAATCCCGCTGCAGGGGAATCCTCCTCGGTATGTGTGCCGGAGAGCCCCAGCCCACCGGCGATACTGGCCGACACGCGAGTCGAGAATGTGGGCTCGGGTTCAGGCAGTGCTGTGTTGTCGGCGTACACCTTGATGAATTCGTCTGCGTGCCCTGGTGCAGTTCGACGCCGCCGGCTTCTGGTCCGATTCCGTGCGGCAGCGGTCGCCGTCGAGTCTTCGGTGGCCGGGTCGGGATTCGATGCCTTGCTCGCGCTGCGGGAACTGGCTTTGGCGTTGGCCCGGGTTACTGCGCCCGTAGGGCCGATAACGTACGGCGGGAAGAACCCCCCGCCTGCTGGCGGAGGTGGAGCCGGTGGTGGCATCGGACTCGGTGGAGCGCTGGTAGGAACCGAAGCCGGCGAAGGCGTGCCGACAGTCGTGGACGCTGGAGCGGGTGGTGCACCCAACGACGCGCCGGTTGCAGGTGTGGTCGGGGCGATCGGTTCGGCGCCGACCGGGACGGAAGCCGGCTGAATTCCGGCTAGGTCTGCCAGGCCGGCAAGGCTCGCCGCCCAACCCAGGTTGCTGATGGACAAGGCCAGCGCCGTCTGCAGCAGCGCCGGGGCCAGCTGGCTAAGCAGCGGGGCGAGCTGGGCGGCATGGAACGTCAGGTCGGCGATGATCCAGGTGAGGTCGGTCATGAACGCGCCAGGATTGGTCAGCAGGTCGATCAGCAGCACTTCGGCGTAGTAGCCCAGTTCGCCCCATACGGCCACCCACCATCTCGGGTCCGTCGGATCCAGGCCCTCGCTGGCGTGATCGTGGTTGTGACCGCCATCCAGGTCGTCGTCGTCGTTGTGCTCGTGCTCGTGCTCGTGCTCGTGGTCGTCGTGCTCGTCGTGCTCGTGGTCGTCGTGACTGTGGTCGACGATCGTTGGCGCTACAGCCGGCTGCGGCGCCGAGGCCAATGCTGCGCCGGACACCGCTTCGTAGGTGGCCATAGTGGTCGCGGCCTGGGCCCACATTCGGAGGTAGTCGGCTTCGTTGAGCGCTATCGGAATGGTGTTGATGCCGAAGAAGTTGGTCGCGACCAATACACCATGGCTGGCGTGATTGGCGGCCAGCTCTGCCAACGTCGGCATGGTCGCCAGCGCGGTGACGTAGGCCGCAGCCGCTGTCTCGTGCTGGGAGGCATGCGCGGCGCTGTCGGCACTGGCTTTGGTCAGCCACGCCAAGTACGGGAGATGCGCGGTGAGGTAGCTCGCAGCGCTGGGTCCCTGCCATGCCCCGGCCTCGGTGGCGGCCAACGATTCCCGCAGCGCTTCGGCGATCGCGGTGTACTCAAGGCTCAGCAATGACCATGCGCCGGCGGCGGACAACAGTGGGCCGGGCCCAGGGCCGCTGCTCAACGCAGCTGAATGAACCTCTGGAGGAGATGCCATCCACATAGGCGCGGTCATAGAGCTCACCATACTGAAAATGAAAATCATTATCAATAACGATAAGAGTTGTGCGCTGGCCGTGGACGCCGAGGACTGCTGGTGGACACGTGACTGGTGGTACTGCTGTTCCCGTGAGACGGATGTCCGTATGTCGGGCAAGCGCAAGACGTACGCCCGGCGTTTCAGGAGCAGGCTGCCCGCCTGGTAATCGAGACCGGTCGGACCATGCCCATGTGGCCGCCGAGATCGGTGTGGGTGAGCAAGCGTTGGGCCGCTGGGTGCGCCTCGCCGGCGAGGCGTCCGACGCCGACGATAATGGTGTGTCGCTTAATGCTGACGAGCGTCTTGAGCGGGTGCTGTTGAGCGAAGAGAACGCTGAATTGCGTTCGGGCTGGCAGCTTTTGAAAAATCCGCAGCTTCGTCGCCTCCGAACGGAACGGTGGAAGCGTACCGGGTCATCGAAGCCGAGAAGGTCAACTTCGCCATCGTGCCGATGACCGGCGTTTCCATGACGCCTCCGGCCAGGTGTATGGCGCACCGCGATCCGGGCTGATCTGCAGATCCGAGTGAGGACGGGAAGTCATTTCCGGTAAGACCGCGGCAGCCTCATGTGCCGGCAGCGACTGGCCGGAATCAGCCCACGGCGGTTCGCTCCGGTGGCCACCCTCGTCGATCCCAGCCGTGACCACTCCAAGCCACGCTCACCAGAAGCCCGTTTCAGGTCGAAGTAGCTAAGCCGAAACAAGCTCCACGTCGTTGAGGATGGCGGCGTCCTCGCGTTCCGGTGCCACGACATTGCCCACCAGTCGACCGCCGTCTTTCCACAGTCGGGCCCGCAGGGTCTCGCCCGGGAAGACCACGCCGGCGAACCGGGCGCCGAAGGAACGGACCGCGCCGGCGTCACCGTCCAGCGCGGTGTCCACCGCCGCCTTGCAGGTCATGCCGTAGGTGCACAGGCCGTGCAGGATCGGCCGGTCGAAACCCGCCGCGGCCGCGAACGCCGGGTCTGAGTGCAGCGGGTTGCGGTCGCCGCAGAGTCGATACAGCAGTGCCTGCTGCGGGGACACCGGGATGTCGACTTCGAAATCCGGTGCCCGGTCGGGCAGTTCGCTCGACGTCGACGGCCCGCGCTCGCCGCCGAAGCCACCCTCGCCGCGGGCGAAGATGGACCGGTGCTGCGTCCACAGTGGCGTGCCGTCGGTGCTGGTCACCGAGGTCTCGAGCACCACTACCGCGGCCTTGCCCTTGTCCCACACCTCGACGATCCGGCTGATCGCGCGGGCGCTGCCCGAGGGCGGCAGCGGCGCGGGCACGGTCACCTTCTCCGAGGCGTGCAGGATCTTGGCCAGGTCGATCTCGACACCGGGCCAGCTCACCTTCGGCGGGTCGACCTCGTTGAACGAGGCTGCGACGCAGCCGAAGGTCGGCAGTACCTGCGGCTTGCCGTCCACTACATAGCTCAGCTCCCGCGGAGCCATCGGGTCCGACCCGGCACCGAGCGCCAGGTTGTAGAGCTGCACATTGGTTGCGGTCCAGGAGAATTCGACCTGGCCGAACTCCGCTCCCAGTGCGACGTCGAGATCGATCGCCATGTCTAGGCCTTTCCGGCGATGTCGAGGGCGGCCAGGTAGCCGAACGTCATGGCGGGTCCGATGGTGCCGCCCGGTCCGGGGTAGGTGTGGCCCATCACCGGTGCGCTCACGTTTCCGGCCGCATACAGCCCGGCGATGACGCTGTCGTCGTCGCGCAGTGCCCGGCCGTTCACGTCGGTGCGGATCCCGCCCTTGGTGCCCAGGTCGCCCGGCACCATCTTGGCCGCGTAGAACGGGCCCTGTGCGATCTGGCCCAGGTTCGGGTTGGGCTTGTTGGTCGGGTCACCGTAGTAGCGGTCGTAGGCGCTCTCGCCGCGGTGGAAGTCCTCGTCCACGCCGGTGCGGGCGAACTCGTTGAACCGCTCGACGGTCGCGGCCAATGCGGTGGCCGGCACGCCGGTCTTGGCGGCCAACTCGTCCAGGGTGTCGGCGGAGACGATCACGCCTGACTCCAGCCACTTCTTCGGGATCCGTTGGCCTGGCTGCAATCCCGCGAAGATGTAGTTGTTGCGGTAGCGCTGGTCGAAGATCAGCCAGGCCGGGATGTTCTCGCCGGGGCCGGGGCCCTGGCCGAATTCGCCGCCGTACATGTGGTGGCAGGCCTCGACGTAGGGCATCGACTCGTTCATGAACCGCTTGCCGGCCATGTTCACGATGATCGATCCGGGCGAGTTGCGCTCCGACAGAGCGAACCACGGTGACCCGGGCAGCGGGACCGTCGGCCCCCACCAGGAGTCCTCCATGATGTCCAGTGCGGCGCCGAGCTTCTCGCCGGCGACGATGCCCTCGCCGGTGTTCGCCTTCGCTCCCACGGTCCACTCGGAGGTGATCGGCGCGCGCTGGTACTTCACCCGCATCTGCTCGTTGTGCTCGAATCCACCGCTGGCCAGGATGACCCCGCGCCGTGCGCGGATCAGCCGTGGCTCGCCCGATTCGGGGTCGCCCGCACCGCGGACGTAGACACCGGAGACCACGCCGTCCTCGACATAGAGGTCGGTCAGCGCGGTGTTGAGTTCCACCGGGACGCCGGCGTCGCGCAGGCCGATGCGCAGCGGCGCGATCAGGGCGCGACCCATACCGACCAGGTTCTTGCCGGTGGCCTGGGCCCACATGGTGCGGGCGCCCACCTTGAGGCTGCGCAGCACACCGCGCGGGTGGCGCTTGAGCTGGTTGAGCCGGACGTAGTCCTGCTGCATGACAACCACATTCAGCGGCACCTTGCCGTAGGCCGGCTCCAGGCCGCCCATGTCGGCGCCCAGCTTCTTGGCGTTGAACGGCTTGGGCTCGATCGAACGGCCGGTGGGCTTGCCGCCCGGCTGCTCGGGGTAGTAGTCGGCGTAGCCGGGAACCCAGCACATCTTCAACGGCGAGTTCTTCAGCACGAACGACAGCATCTCCGGCCCGCGCCGCAGGTAGGTGTCGATCTTCTCGGCCGGAACCACGTCACCGACGATGGTGTGCAGGTAGGTGCGAGCTGCTTGAGCATCATCTTTGACGCCCGCGCGCTGCAGCACCTCGTTGTTGGGGATCCACACGCCACCACCGGAGCGAGCTGTCGAGCCGCCGTAGTGGGCGGCTTTCTCGATGACGATGGTGGACAGTCCCTGGTGGGCGGCGGTGAGGGCGGCGACCATCCCGGCGCCGCCGCTTCCGACCACGACGACGTCGTACTCCTGTTCGGCCATGTAGAACACGTTATAGAATTGCCCCGCCCGGGCGCCAGTTGGCTGGCCCTATTGCTCGGGCGGCCCCCGGGCAAGCGTTCCCTACCCTGCTGGTACCCCGTCGGTTCCGGCCAGGTCAGGCCGACCTGGCGAGCCAGTAGAACGTGTTCTAGTTCCGTCCCGGATGCAGGGCCTTTCTGCCCTTTCGCCTGAGGTAAAGGCATGCTTTACTGACGCGAGAACGTATCGTTTTCTCCTGCGGATCAGTAGTGAGGAGTTGTCATCGTGGCCAGCCCTACTATCTCGTCAGCCACCGGCATTCCGGCCGGTTTCGACCTCACCGACCCGGAAATCTATGCCGAGCGACTGCCCGACGAGGAGTTCGCCGAACTGCGGCGCAGCGAGCCGATCAAGTGGATCGCGCAACCCGACGACAAGAGCGGCGGATTCAAAGACGGCGGTTACTGGGCTATCACCCGGCACGAGGACGTCAAGGAGATCTCGCGGCTCGACGACGTGTTCTCCAGCGAGCGCAACGGGGCCATCCCCAGGTTCCACGACGAGACAACCCGTGAACAGCTCGACGCGCAACGGATCCTGATGCTCAACCAGGACGCGCCGAAGCACACCCGGCAGCGCCGGATCATTTCCCGTGGCTTCACTCCTCGGCACATCTTGCCGCTGCACGATGACCTGCAGGCGCGGGCGCAGGCGATCACCAAGGAGGCATTGGCTCGGGGGAGCGGTGACTTCGTGGTGGAGGTGGCCTCGGAATTGCCGCTGCAGGCGATCGCGGGGCTGATGGGGGTGCCGCAGGAGGACCGCGGCAAGTTGTTCGACTGGACCAACCAGATGACGTCGTACGACGACCCGGAGTTCGCGCACTACGACCCGGCGGCCTCGGCGCTGGAGATCATCACCTACGGGCTCAAGCTCGCGGAGCTCAAGCGGCAGAACCCCGGTCCCGACATCGTGACCACGCTGGTCGAAGCCGACGTCGACGGCGAGAAGCTCAATGACGACGAGTTGGGTTACTTCATCATCCTGCTGGCGGTGGCCGGTAGCGAGACCACCCGCAACTCGATCACTCAGGGGATGATGGCGTTCACCGAGCATCCCGAGCAATGGGAGCTGTTCTGCAAGGAACGCCCGGCGACCACCGCCGACGAGGTGGTGCGCTGGGCCACGCCGGTGACGTCGTTCCAGCGCACCGCAACCCGTGATCACAACCTGAACGGCACGCTGATCAAGGACGGTCAGCGGGTGGTGATGTTCTACCGGGCAGCCAACTTCGACGAGACGGTGTTCGACAAGCCGCAGGAGTTCAACATCTTGCGTGACCCCAACCCGCATGTCGGTTTCGGCGGCACGGGTGCGCACTACTGCATCGGTACGCACCTGGCGCGGATGACTATCGGGTCGATCTTCAACGCGATCGCCGACAACATCCCGAACCTCAAGCCCCTGGAGCGCCCGCAGCGGCTGCGCTCAGGCTGGCTCAACGGCATCAAGCACTGGAACGTCGATTACACCGGCGGTCGGTGATCTAGAAGCCGCCGGTGTTGCAGCGGGCGAAGTAGGGCAGGTCTGTCAGCGGCGCTGCCACGGTGGCCTCCGACGGGCCGGCGTAGCTTCCTTCGCTGTCTTTCCGTGTCCAGCAACCGGGTGGGAAATAGACCTTCCGCGAGGTGGCGCCCTGGGTGACGACCGGGGCAACTAGGACGTCGGATCCGATCATCCATTCCTGGTCGGCCGCCCATGCCCGGGGGTCGTCGGGTGCGGCCAGCCACACCGGCCGGGACAGTGGTATGCCGGTGCTGGCCGCGGTGGCCCAGGTGGCGGAGATCAACGGGATGGCCCGCTGGCGCAGCTCGGCGAGCTGTCGGAAGGTGTCCAACGTCTCCTGGTCGTAGTCCCACGGCATATGGGTGCCGGAGTGCGCCCCGTGTACCCGCATGATCGGTGACAGTGCAGCCATCTGAGACCACCGCACGAACAGCTCCTTGGGGGTGGGGCCGGCCAGCAGGTCCTGGTAGCCGCCGATGTCGGTGCCATAGCCGTAGGCGCCGGCCAGGCCCCGGTTGAGCATGTCCGGGATGAGTGCGGCCAGGCCAGAGGCCACCGAGAAGTCGGTGCTCTCGTCGCCCGGGAAGTTGCCACCTTCGTAGCCGGTCGACCCGGTATAGCCCGCGCGGTTGTAGAACCAGATGTGGCGGCCCGGATGTGATTGTTCGAAGGACTCCACCGCTTCGCGTACGGCCCGCTGGTACAGCGCGGGGTAGGCGTTGTGCATGGTGGCGCCGGTCTGCCCGTTGGCGAAATGCATGTCGGGCAGGGTCTGTTCGCCGAAATCGCTCATGAAACCGTCCGCCCCGGTTTCGAGCTGCTCGATCACGGTGCGTTGGAACCAGGCTTTGGCGGCCGGGTTGGTGAAGTCGATGACGGCGGCCTGTCCGCCGAGCGCCTGGTTGGGGGAGCCGACGATGTAGGGCCTGCCATTGGCGTGGGTCGCCACGTAGTTGTTGGCCACCGCATACCGGTAATCCGCCGGGGAGGTGTTGCGCAGCGGATCCATGCTGACGAAGCTGCGGGTGTAGAGCAGCACGTGAATACCGTGCGAACCGAATTCGCTGATCAGTTGGCGTAGGACCGCCGGGTCCAGGGTGAGCCAGGCCTCGGGGCGGTAGGCGGTGATCGGCAGGTTGTAGGCGACGATGTTGGCCAGGTCGCTGCGGACGACCGCCGCGTAGTCGTCCCCGGTCTGCCCGGTCACGATGCGACGGTCCAACTGCGTGCCCAGCGCCCATGCCGGCGGGACGCGATGGCGGCCGTTGGCCGCGCTGAGTGCACTGATCACCTGTCCCGGGTCGCCGACGGCGACCTCATAGTCCAGGTGGGCGGCGGCGACGTTGACGTGCCAGGCGTCGGGGCGATCGGAGTCCAGATGCCAGTCGGCCAGCTCGGTTTGGGCCAGTAGGAAGCCGTAGCCTGCGGTGGAGGTGAACTGTGGTTGCACGTAGTAGGCGGCCCTTGGACCGCCGGGGAACAGATAGTGCGGGCCGCCGGAGCTGGCCATCAGGACATTGAACACCGGTGCCAATGGCCCGGCGCCGACGTTGGCCTCCTGCACCCAGTTGGTGAATCGGCCCCCATGCTGATCCAGTCCGTTGTGCAGGCCGCCGAAGCCGGCGAACCGCTCACCGGTCGGCGACGCGAAACTGTCTCCCATCGCGACGATGCCCTGGGTGCTGCTGGGGACGACCGACACCCGCAGCCGGCCGGAGTCCTCGCTGAGCGTCACCCCCAGGGTGCGCCCCGACGGGTCGTCGGTACGCAGCGTCAGCTCCAGGCCCTGCGGCAAGGGGCGAGTGGAAAGTACTCCGGTGGCCGCGTACTGCATCCCGCAGCTGGAGGCCTCCCATAGGTCACCCACCCACAACGGGCTGATGAGAAACGGGGTCGCCGAGGACGTACCCACGGTGAAGGTGAATGGCGTGTACCGGGTGGGAAACAGCCACTCGGAGGGGGTCACACCGAGCGGTTTCTGGGCTTCGTTCTTGACCAGTCGCGGCCCACCGTTGCTGGGCACCTGCGTCAAAACCGGTTGACCAGAGGAGTTGAGCACCTGCATGGCAAACGGTGCCTGGTTGACGCGCACGGTGAATCCGGGACCGGCAAAGCTCAGCTCGCCGGCGTCCGGGAGCGCTGCGGTGGGTGGGACAACCGCGATTGCTGCAGCGGCCAGGCCAATACTGGTCACGATGGCCATCGACCGCACGGCGCCTCCGGAGTTTCACAAAGTGGACTGTTGTCCTGACAGTTGTTCCATCGGCAGATCCTGACGGGTACAGATCACGTCCGGGCCGCTACGGGGCTACGGCCTCGTCTCAGTTTGCGGTTTTAGAACACGTTATAGAATTGCCGCTGAACGGCTCGTTTCATCCGCTCAACACCACCCGAGGGGACCATCGAAGATGCTCAGCGCCCAGATCCGTGAGGAACTCGCTGCCGAGTTGGCGCAAGCGGAGCGGAGTCGGGTTCCGATCTCTCCGTTGACGGCGGCTCAGCCCGGTATCGACGTCGTCGACGCCTACGAGATCCAGCTGATCAACATCCGCCAGCGGATCGCCGAGGGCGCCCGCGTCGTCGGACACAAGGTCGGTCTGTCCAGCGAGGCGATGCAGCAGATGATGGGCGTCGACGAACCGGACTACGGCCACTTGCTCAACGAGATGCAGGTGTTCGAGGACAAGCCGGTCAAGGCGTCGAACTACCTCTACCCGCGGGTCGAGGTCGAGGTGGCGTTCATCCTGGCCGCGGATCTGCCGGGCGCGGACTGCACCGAGGAAGACGTGCTGGCCGCCACCGAGGCGTTCGCCCCGGCCATCGAATTGATCGACAGCCGGATCAGCGACTGGAAGATCAAACTCTGCGACACCATCGCCGATAACGCCTCGTCGGCCGGATTCGTGCTGGGCAAGCAGCGGGTCAAGCCGGGTGACATCGATATCCGAGCCATCAACGCCTCTTTGACCAAGAACGGCGAGGTGGTCGCGCAGGGCCGCAGCGACGCGGTGCTGGGCAACCCGGTCACCGCGGTGGCTTGGCTGGCGCGCAAGGTGGAAAGCTTTGGGGTGCGGTTGAAGGCGGGCGACATCGTCTTGCCGGGCACCGCGACCCGGGCCATCGACGTACACGCCGGCGACGACTGTGTCGCCGAGTTCGCCGGGCTGGGTTCAGTCCGGCTGGTTTTCGCATAGATTCGGATAGAGGAGCGTTCATGGCTGCCAAAGCCTCAGTCGCGATCGTCGGGTCGGGCAACATCAGCACCGACCTGCTGTACAAACTGCTGCGTTCGGAGTGGCTGGAGCCGCGCTGGATGATCGGCATCGACCCGGAGTCCGAGGGTCTGGCCCGGGCCCGCAAGCTCGGCTTGGAGACCTCGGCGCAGGGTGCGGACTGGCTGCTGGCCCTGGATGAGAAGCCGGACTTCGTCTTCGAGGCCACCAGCGCCTACGTGCACAAGGCGTATGCGCCCAAGTACGAGGCCGCCGGCATCCGGGCCATTGACCTGACCCCGGCCGCGGTGGGCCCGGCGGTGATTCCGCCGGCCAACCTGCACGAGCACGTCGATGCGCCCAACGTCAACATGATCACCTGCGGTGGACAGGCCACCATCCCGATCGTGTACGCGGTCACCCGCGCGGTCAAAGCCCAAGGCGGCACGGTGCCGTATGCGGAGATCGTGGCCAGCGTCGCCAGCGTGTCGGCCGGTCCGGGTACGCGGGCCAACATCGACGAGTTCACCAAGACCACCTCGGCCGGTGTGCAGACCATCGGTGGTGCCGAGCGCGGCAAGGCGATCATCATCTTGAACCCCGCCGACCCGCCGATGATCATGCGCGACACCATTTTCTGCCAGATCCCCGAGGACGCCGACCGCGACGCGATCACCGCGTCGATCAAGGACGTCGTCGCCCAGGTGCAGACCTACGTGCCGGGCTACCGGATGCTCAACGAGCCGCAGTTCGACGAGCCGTCGCTGAACTCCGGCGGGCGTGCGGTGGTCACCACGTTCGTCGAAGTCGAGGGCGCGGGCGATTACCTGCCGCCCTATGCGGGCAACCTGGACATCATGACCGCCGCCGCTACCAAGGTCGGCGAGGAGATCGCCCGCGAGATGGCGGCGGCAAAGGCTGGAGGAGCGAAATGAGCGACCACATCTTCGATGTGCGGATCACCGACACCTCGCTGCGCGACGGCAGCCACCACAAGCGCCACCAGTTCACCGGTGAGGAGGTCTCGGCGATCGTCGCCGCGATCGACGCCGCCGGAGTGCCTGTCATCGAGGTGACCCATGGTGACGGACTGGGCGGGTCCAGCTTCAACTACGGGTTCTCCAAGACCCCGGACCAGGAGCTGATCAAGCTCGCGGCGCAGACCGCCCGCGACGCCAAGATCGCCTTCCTGATGCTGCCCGGCGTGGCCACCAAGGAAGACATGAAGGAGGCGCAGGGCAACGGCGGTGTGATCTGCCGGATCGCCACCCACTGCACCGAGGCCGACGTCTCCATCCAGCACTTCGGCCTGGCCCGCGAGCTCGGCCTGGAGACCGTCGGGTTCTTGATGATGGCCCACACCGTCACCCCGGAGAAGCTGGCCGCCCAGGCCCGCATCATGGCCGACGCCGGCTGTCAGTGCGTGTACGTGGTGGACTCCGCGGGTGCGCTGGTGATGGAAGGTGTCCGCGATCGGGTGCAGGCGTTGGTCACCGAGCTCGGTGACGACGCCCAGGTGGGTTTTCACGGCCACGAGAACCTCGGGCTCGGCGTCGCCAACTCCCTGGAGGCGGTACGCGCCGGTGCCAAGCAGATCGACGGCTCGGTGCGCCGATTCGGTGCGGGCGCGGGTAACGCCCCGGTCGAAGCGCTGATCGGGGTGTTCGACAAGGTCGGGATCAAGACCGGCATCGACTTCTTCGACATCGCCGACGCCGCCGAGGAAGTGGTGCGCCCGGCCATGCCGGCCGAGTGCGTGCTGGACCGCAACGCGCTGATCATGGGTTACTCCGGGGTGTACTCCAGCTTCCTCAAGCACGCGGTGCGCCAGGGCGAGCGTTACGGCGTGCCCGCCCATGAGCTGCTGCACCGGGCCGGGCAGCGCAAGCTGATCGGCGGCCAGGAGGACCAGCTCATCGACATCGCGCTGGAGATCCAGCGGGAGCGGGCTGCGAAATAATCGCGGCATGACGGTGCGGCCGCAAGCCCAGGCGATTCTGGAGCAGCTGGCCGGACCGCAGGCGCTGCTGCGCGACGACCAGTGGGCTGCGATCGAGGCACTGGTCGTTGGGCGCCGCCGCGCGCTGGTGGTGCAGCGGACCGGCTGGGGCAAGTCGGCGGTGTATTTCATCGCGGCCAAGCTGCTGCGGGCCGGCGGGCACGGCCCGACGGTGATCGTGTCGCCGCTGCTGGCGTTGATGCGCAACCAGGTCGCTGCCGCGGAACGCGCCGGTGTGCACGCGGCCACCATCAACTCGTCGAATGTGACCGAGTGGGCCGACGTGCAACGTCGGGTGACCGCGGGCGAGCTGGACGTGCTGCTGGTCAGTCCGGAGCGGCTCAACAATCCGGACTTCCGCGATGAGGTGCTGCCGGCGCTGGCGGCCCGGGCCGGGCTGGTCGTGGTCGACGAAGCGCACTGCGTGTCGGATTGGGGCCACGACTTCCGGCCGGACTACCGGCGGATCCGCACCCTGATCGCCGAGCTCGGCGCCGACATCCCGGTGCTGGCGACCACGGCGACCGCCAACAACCGGGTGGTCGAGGACGTCGCCGGCCAACTCGGGGTGGGCGGTGGCGACACACTGGTGCTGCGTGGTGGCCTGGACCGCGAATCGCTGCGGATGTCGGTGGTGCACGCCGGTGGTCCGGCGCAACGGGCCGCCTGGATCGGCACTCACCTGGAGAAGCTGCCCGGATCCGGGATCGTCTACACGCTTACCGTAGCCCAAGCCCACGACGTGGCCGCCGACCTGCGCGCGCAGGGGTTCGCGGTGGCCGCCTACACCGGCTCCACCGATTCGGCCGACCGGGAGCAACTCGAGGCCGACCTGCTGGCCAACCGGGTCAAAGCACTGATCGCCACCTCCGCGCTGGGCATGGGATTCGACAAGCCCGACCTAGGTTTCGTCGTCCACCTCGGTGCGCCGTCCTCGCCGATCGCCTACTACCAGCAGGTCGGTCGAGCCGGGCGCGCCACCGCCAGCGCCGAGGTGATCCTGCTGCCCGGCACCGAGGACCAGGACATCTGGCGCTACTTCGCGTCGCTGGCCTTCCCCGCGGAGTCCTTGGTGCGCAAGGTGATCGGCGAACTATCACCCGACCAGCCGCTGTCGACACCGGCGCTGGAGGCACGCGTCGACCTGAATCGGTCGCGGCTGGAGATGGTGCTCAAGGTCCTCGATGTCGACGGCGCGGTGCGCCGAGTCAAGGGCGGATGGCTGGGAACCGGTGCGCAGTGGAGCTACGACGAGCAGCGCTACCGCAAGCTCGATGAGCTGCGACGGGCCGAGCAGCAGGCGATGCTGGACTATCAGGGCACGCACGGCTGCCGGATGAGCTTCCTGCGTGCCCAACTCAACGACCCTCAACTGCAGGCGGGGGAGCGTTGCGGGCGGTGCGACAACTGCGCAGGGCCGCGGTTCGACGCCGCGGTGGATCCCGCGGCCGCCACGGCCACCCGCGAGCGGCTGATGCGACCCGGGGTGGAGATCACGCCGCGTCGACAGTGGCCATCGGGGCTGGCGCAGCTCGGCGTCGCACTGTCCGGCCGGATCTCCGACGGGCCGGAGCCGGGCCGGGTCATCGGCCGGCTCACCGACCTGGGCTGGGGAGCTCGGCTGCGGCGGCTGCTCGACGAGCCCGACCGCGAGGTGCCCGACGAGGTGGTACGCGCGGCCGTGAGCGTGCTGGCCGGCTGGGAGTGGCAGAGCAGGCCGACCGCTGTGCTGGGGCTGGACTCGGCAACGCACCCGGTGCTGATCGGCTCGTTGACCGACCGGCTGGCCGAACTCGGCCGCCTGACCCGCTTGGACACCCTGCGATATGCGCCTGGGCGGAGGGCGGCGACCGCCGCGAACTCCGCCTACCGGGTCGCCGCGCTGCAGGGTTGCTGGCTGCCGCCGGCGGAACTACCGGCGGACATCGGCCCGGTGTTGTTGGTCGACGACGTGACCGACACCGGGTGGACGTTGACGATGGCGGCCCGGGTGTTGCGCGCCGCGGGTGCACCCCAGGTCCTGCCGTTCGCCCTGGCCAGCGTGAACTAAGAACGCGGGTACCGTCGAGTGATGAGCGGTATTACTCGAGCGATAGCGGTCGGCTTGCTGAGCGTTGCCGGGGTACTGACACCGGTGGCAAACGCCGCACCGGAGCAATGCGACCAGACCTTCGGCAACTCCATCGACTCGTACCTGAACCGGCATCCGGACGTCCGGGCCGAATTAGACGCGAAAGGACGGCAGGAGGATCCCGGCGCCCCGAACCCGGTGCTCTCCTACCTCGAACGTCACCCGCATGTACGGGAGGCGTTGATCACGCTGTCCCAGCAGTGTGTGTGACGAACGGCGACCGGAACACATAGCGGCTGGTGGGCACCGTGTCGATGTTCAGGTGCGCGCCGAACGCACTGACACTGGCGATCATCCGGCCCGCCCGGTCGGTGAGGTCGGCCTCGTCGGCCGCGCCGTAGAACGCGTACGGATCTGACACCGCCTCGTCGGGGAAGTTCTCCTCGACGATGGCATCGATGCGGGGTGCGTCCTCGGTGAGTGGGCGGATCACCACATTCTGGGTGTAGCCGAAGGTCGCCTGGGTGTCGATGGCGACCTGGGTGTGGTCGATGTGCCAGCGGTGCAGCCAGGTCGCCTCGTCCAGATCAGCCGGCCGGCGCAGCAACGCCACATTGGCCAGTCCCCGGGTACGGCGGCCCTCGCCGAGGTCCGGCGGCGGCATGGGCATCGATTCGGTCACCAGATACGCCGCCGCCGAATCGGATTCGGCTTCGATCAGTGCGATGGCTGCCCGAGTCGCTTCGCTGTAGTACTGCTGGGTCCACAGGCTGATGACGGCCGCCGCCGGCGGATCCAGCGTCGTCAGGGTCATCATGGAGTCGCGCACCGCCTCGTCGCGCACGTTCACCACGACGCCCGGCAGTCCCAGATCCAGCAGTTTCTCCGCGACCGGACCCCGCATATTCTGGCACCATTGGTCGCTGAAATCGGCTGTGCGCGCAATGATCATGACCTTTTCCATCGATGTCTCCCTTAACCGGTTGCGGCGCGGAACGCCTCGACGAGTTGGCTGAGCAGCTCAGTGGCCCGGCCGATTTCCTTGGGCAGCGAGCAAGTGACCCGCACATCGGTGACCCCGGCGGCTACCAGTGCCGGCGCAGAGGCCGCGGTGGCGGCGGTGTCCAGGGAGCCGTCCGGGTTCTTGGCGGTGGTCGCGTGGCCCAGCACCTGCAGGCCGGTCGGATCGCCGCCCAGCGCTGCGATGCGGTCTTTCATCGCCGCGATGGCGCCCGCCGGGTCGCGCATTGCCGGGCCCCACGGGATCCAGCCGGACCCGAACCGGGCCAGCCGGCGCGCCACCGCGTCATTGACGGTGCCGCTCACCCAGATCGGAACCCCGCCGGGTGTAACGGGTTTGGGCATCTGGTGAATGTTCTCGAAGGACAGCTCCGGGGATGTGTAGCTGCTGCGCTGCTGAGTCCACAGGGTCTGGCAGACCTCCAGGGTGTGGTCCAGGAGACGGCCGCGGCGCTCGAACGACAGTCCGGCGGCCTCGTACTCTTCGCGTTGCCAGCCGACGCCCACGCCGAGGTCCAGCCGTCCTCGCGACAGCACGTCCAGCGTGGCCAGTTCTTTCGCCAGCACCGCCGGCCGGCGCAGTGCCGCCAGCAATACCGCCGTGCCCAGCCGGATGCGGGTGGTGGTTGCGGACAGTGCGGTCAGCACGATCAGCGGGTCCAGCCACTGACCGTCGGGACCAGTCGGCTGGCGCCCGCCGCTGATACCGCCCAGCCGGGGGTCGGCGTAGGCATCCGGGTTCTCGCCGAACACCACGTGGTCGGAGACCACGACACGATCGACGCCCGCAGCGTCCATCGCGGCGCCCAGCGCCAAGGTGGTGGACCAATCGTGGCCGGGGTGGTCGGTGAAAGTCTTGAGCTGGAAAGAGATCTGGGGTCTGGTCATGAGCGCACCTGGCGAGCAGGTCGCGACTCGATCGCGTCGACGGTCAGCTCCCGCCGCGCGATCCGCCAGTCCTGCCCGACGCGGTGATAGGCGTCGCGGTAGCGCAGGTACCAGACGTGGTCGGTGAGCTTGCCATCGTGTTCGAGCCAATGATGTGCCACCCCGGCGATCTCTCCGGTCGCGACGTCGGCCGAGGTCGAGGCGGTGTAGACCTCGCCGACGATGCCGTGGTGGGTGCGGCTCACGCCGGCCAGTGCTGACATTGCGTCCCGCACACCGGCGTGGCCTCGGTGGCGCACGCATGGCTCCAGGTGATCCGGCGGATCCGGCAGCACGAGTTCGGCGTCGGCGGTGAACAATTCGGCCACCTCGTCGAATCGTCGTGCGTCGACGTAGCCGGCGTAGCGGTGCACGAGTTCGGACAGCTCGAGCCGGGAGGCAGTCGACAAGGCCAGCGCGGTCATGGCGCCGAACCTAACAGCCAGGCGGGCCTAGTTCCGCCGAGTTGCACGGTGAGCGCCTCGGCGGTCCGCAGCAGTCCACGCGCCCACTTGGAGATCTCGGAGTCGGTCAGCGCGCGCTGGGCGTGCAGCGACACCACCATCGCTTGGCGTTGATGGTGGTCGTAGACCGGCGCGGAGATCACGCTGATGTCGTGCCGGCCCCGGCCGCCGGCTTCGCCACGCAGATACACCCGCTCACCGATATCGGACACCAGCTCACCGAGCAGGGCCCGCAGCTCATCGGGCAGATCGCTGGACAGGCCCGCCATCAACCCGTAAAGCCGTTGCCCACCCGGTGTCAGCCGCTCCACCAGGTAGCCGTCGGCACGGCACTCGTCGACGACGCGTTGCAGGCGCTCGCTCTCCGATCGCAGCGGGATGGTGGGCTGGCGGGCCAGCCAGTCCCGCAGCGCGTGGTCGTCCCAGAGCACGAACATCAGCCCGACCGGCGGTGCAAAGGGATAACTCTGGCCGGCCTGAACTCCCAGGTGCGCGTTGGGTGCCGCCACCAGTTCCAGCACCGTGATCCGGTCGTCGACCACCGCGCTCAGCGCCGCGGAGGTGGCGAAATCCGCGGACAGTCGCCGCAGTTGCTCGCGCGCCTCGGGGCCGACCCGCAGCGACTGCTGGGCTGCGCGACCGAGTGAGATCAGGCCCGGCCCGAGCCGGTAGGTCTTGTCGGGATCGTCTCGCGTCAGGTAGCCCGCGTCGGCCAGGGCGTTGGCGATGCCCAGGCACGTCGGCTTGGACAGCTGCGTGCGCCGGGCCAGCTCGGACAGGCCGAAGCTCTGGTCGGGGTGGCGGGCCAGAAAATCCAGGATCGTCACCACCCGCTCGGTCGGCGGGGACGACCGCACGACTCGTTGGGGCGCCGCTTGTTCAGGCACAGCCATTGCAGCATGCTACCGCGACCGTCTAAAGTCGGTTCGAGATATCTACCACTGCGGTCCAATATTGGACCAATTGACGATCTGCGAGGTGCTGCAGCGATGTACTCCGAACCCCTGTCGGCCGCGATCGCCGAGGCGGAGAAGCTGGTTGCCGCGGCCCCGCACATCGAGACCGAGGCCGACCTGCTCGAGGGCCTGCAATACCTGGCCGGCGGCGTCGAGGCATGTGTGCACGCCGCCTTCAACAGCGAGCGCGACCACCCGTTCTTGCTGTCGGGCACCGGGCCGTTCACCAAGATGGGCCTGGACAACCCCGACACGCTGTACTTCGGCACCGTGGTGCGTCCCGGCAACGACTACATCGTGCAGGGCACCCGGGGAACCACGACCGACCTCAGTTTCCAGCTGCTCGGTGGCGAGTACACCGACGACAACGTCCCGGCCAGTGAGGCCGCCTTCGACGATCGCGAACTCGACGTCGCCGCCGACGGCACCTTTACCTGGCGTTTCCAGCCCAAGACACCGGCGCAACTGGTGATCCGCGAGGTCTACAACGACTGGGCCGCGCAGCGTGGCACGCTCTCGATCGCCCGGACCGATACCGAAGGCACCGCACCGCCGGAGCTGACCCGACGGCTCATCGAGAAGCGTTATGCCGCAGCGGGAAAGCAGCTGATCAACCGCATCAAGACCTGGCTGGCGTTCCCGCAGTGGTTCTACCTCAACCTCCCGGTCAACACCATGGTGGCGCCGCGGCTCACGCCGGGCGGTCTGGCCACTCAGTACTCGTCGGCCGGGCACTACGAGCTCGAGCCCGGGCAGGCCTTGGTCATCACCCTGCCGGTGTCGGATGCGCCGTACCTGGGCTTCCAGTTGGGCAGCCTGTGGTACATCTCGCTGGACTACATCAACCACCAGACCTCGCTGAACGGCACTCAGGCGCAAGCCGATCCGGACGGCAAGATCCGGATCGTGGTCTCCGATACCGATCCTGGGGTCACCAACTGGGTCGAGACGCTGGGGCATCGGCGCGGCTTCCTGCAGTTCCGCTGGCAGCGGGTGTCGCGGCAGCTGACCGAGGCCGACGGCCCGACCGTCGAGCTCATCGACGTCGATGCGGTGCAGGCGGCGCTGCCCTTCTACGACCACAACAAGATTTCCCAAGACAGCTGGCGAGCGCGTATCGCGCAGCGGCAGCAGCAAATCGCTAACAGAATGCTGGGGTGAAGATGACCGGAATGCTCAACGGCAAAGTCGTTGTGATCAGTGGTGTCGGGCCGGGGCTCGGCAGCACGATGGCCAATCGGTTCGCGGCCGAGGGTGCCGATCTGGTGCTGGTCGCGCGCAGTGCGGATCGCCTGGAAGAGGTGGCCAAGCAGGTCCGGGCCGCCGGGCGTCGCGCCTTGGTGGTGCCGGCCGACATCACCGATGACGACCAGGTGGCGCACCTGGTGGAGGCGGCCTCGGCCGAGTTCGACCACATCGACGTCCTGATCAACAACGCCTTCCGGGTGCCGTCGATGAAGCCGCTGGCGCAGACTACGTTTCAGCACATTCGCGACGCCATCGAGCTCAGCGGTCTCGGCGCGCTGCGCCTGACGCAGGGCTTCACGCCGGCGCTGGCCGCGGCTAACGGCTCGATCGTCAACCTGAACTCGATGGTGATCCGGCACTCACAGCCCAAGTACGGCGCCTACAAGATGGCCAAGGCCGCCCTGCTGGCGATGTCGCAGTCGTTGGCGTCCGAACTGGGCGAGCAGGGCATCCGGGTCAACTCCGTTGCGCCGGGATACATCTGGGGTGACACTTTGCAGAGCTACTTCGCCCATCAGGCCGGTAAGTACGGCACCACCGTCGAGCAGATCTATGCGGCCACCGCCGCCAACTCCGACCTGAGGCGGCTGCCCACCGAGGACGAGGTGGCGTCGGCGGTGCTGTTCTTGGCCAGCGATCTGGCCAGCGGCATCAGCGGCCAGGTTATCGACGTCAACTGCGGGGAGTACCACAACTGATGACGGCTCGTACCAACGTCGGCACCGTCGAGGATCTGCACGCCTCGGCCACCAAGATGGTGGGTCTGGACGACTTCGGTCCCGACGACGACAACTACCGCGAAGCGCTCGGCGTGCTGCTGGACTCGTATCGGACCGAGGCCGACCTCACCGAGCTGGGCAGCAAGATGAACCGGTTCTTCCTGCGCGGTGCGTTGGTGGCCCGATTGCTGTCGCAGGCCGGCTGGAATGCCAACCCCGAGTACATCCAGGTCGGCATCGAGCGGCCGATCTTCGTGACCGGGCTGCCCCGCACCGGCACCACCGCGCTGCACCGGCTGCTGGGCGCCGACCCGGCGCACCAGGGTTTGGAGATGTGGCTGGCCGAGTTCCCGCAGCCGCGACCGCCACGCGAAACCTGGGACAGCAACCCGGTTTTCCAGCAGATGACAGCTCAGTTCGCTCGGCACCATGACGAGAACCCGGACTACACCGGGCTGCACTTCATGACCGCCGACGGCTTGGAAGAGTGCTGGCAGCTGCTGCGCCAGTCGCTGCACTCGGTGTCCTATGAGACGCTGGCGCACCTGCCGAGCTATTCGCGCTGGCTCTCCGAACGGGACTGGGTCCCGTCGTACCAGCGGCACCGCCGGAACCTGCAACTGATCGGGCTCAACGACCCCGGCAAGCGCTGGGTGCTCAAGAACCCCAGCCACCTGTTCGCGCTGGACGCGATCATGGCGGTCTACCCCGATGCGCTCATCGTGCAGTGCCACCGGCCGGCCGAGACCATCCTGGCGTCGATGTGTTCGCTGGCTCGGCACACCACCGAAGGTCAGTCGAACACCTTCGTGGGCGCGCGGATCGGCGCCGACGAGATGGAGACCTGGGCTCGCGGGTTGGAGCTGTTCAACAGCCAACGCGCGCAATACGACCAGGCTCAGTTCTGCGACATCGATTACAAGGATTTCGTCGCCGACCCGCTGGCCACCGCCGCGAGCATCTACGAACGCTTCGGCCTGCCGCTGTCCGATGAGGCGCGCCAGGCCATGGCCGACGACTATGCCGCAAGCAAGACCGGCCCGCGTGCGCCGAAGCACGAATACTCGCTGGCGGACTATGGGTTGACCGCCGAGCAGGTCCGGGAGCGCTTCGCCGGACTGTGAGTTGCCCCGACGCGAAAGCCCCCTCCGATGATGGAGGGGGCTTTCGCGTCGCTCAGTCGATACCGTCGCCGGGCGGGGGAGCGCTGGATCGCTCCTCCAGGTGGCCCTCGGCAACCGCGTGCAGGATGCTCTTCGCCAGCTTCGGGCAGCCGCGGTTGCGGCTGCTGGTGTGGCCGGCTTCGCGCTCAGCGGCGAAGTGGGCACACTGCTGCACCGCCGCCGAATTCCATTGCACCGAGGTGTATCCGGGTCCCAGCTTCTTGACCTCGACGGTGGCGGTGCAGTGCCGGCATTCCACCGGCATCAAGCCTGAATGCAGGTAGCGGTCGGTATCCCGTTCGGTCGCAGCACGAATCGCCTCGTAGCGTTCCGGGTCGACCGGAAACAGTGGCTGTCGCGAGTAGCGGGTGTCGGGACCCGACTCATCGTCCCGGTCGTCGGGGTGGTCGCCGTGCTCGTCATGCGGACCGTAGAGCATCAGCATGGACCGGGCCAGCTCGCCGGCGTCGGGAACCTCGCGGGCCATGGCGGCCGCCCTACTCGGCGTTAACGGTTTCGGAAGCCTTTGGGGCCTTGGCTTCCTCTTCCTGCACCCGCAGGTTCTCGGCGACTTCCGCGTTCCACTTCTCGTTGGCCACCGTCGCGTCGATCTCGATCTCGTAGCGATCGGTCATCTCCGAGGTGACGTCGGCAGCGTCGACGTAGAACTGCGAGTACCACCGGCGCAGCTGGTAGACCGCACCGTCTTCCTCGACCAGCAGCGGGTTCTCGATCCGGCTCTTGTGCGTCCAGATCTCGACGTCCTGCAGGAAGCCCTTGCTGACGCCGTCGGTCATGGCGTCGGCGATCTTCTCGGTGGTCGCGTCGTCCAGGCCCTTGGGCTTCTGCACGATGACGCCCCACATCAACCGGAACTGGTCCTGGCTGATCGGGTAGTGGCAGTTGATCAGGATCGACTCGGCCTTGAAACCGCCGTAGCTGTTGTGCAGCCAGTTGATCATGAACGACGGACCGAAGTAGGAGGCCTCGGAGTCCAATTCCGAGCCGCCGTAGCTGGTGCCCAGGCCGGGAACGTCGGAACGCCCGACGTTGTGCAGGTACTGCGAGGCGATGTGGCCCTCGAAGACGTTCTTGAACGAGGTGGGCAGCCCGTAGTGGATGTAGAAGAAGTGCGCGAAGTCGGTGACGTTGTCGATGATGTCGCGGCAGTTGGAGTCGATCACCATCGAGTTCCAGCGCCAGTCGGTCCACTCGCCGCTGGACCACTCCTCGATCTCCGGGATCCGCACCTCGTCCGGCGGCGGGTTGCCCTCGGGGTCGTTGTACATGAACAGCAGCCCGCCGCGCACGTCGGTCGGGAAGGACTGGGTGCGCGCAACCCGCGGGGTCCGCTTGGAGTAGGGCACCAGCTTGCAGCGCCCGTCGCCGCCCCAGCGCCAGTCGTGGAACGGGCAGGCGACCGTGTCGCCCTTGATCTCACCGCGGCTCAGATCGCCACCCATGTGGCGGCAATAGGCGTCGAGCACGTGCAGCTCACCCTGCGAGTCGGCGAAGACCACCAGCTTGGCGCCGAACGCATGGATGGAGTGCGGCTTGCCGTCCTGGAAGTCCTTCACCGGGCCCAGGCAGTGCCAGCCACGCGCGTAGCGGTCCGGCAGTGTTCCGGTATCGATGTGGCGGACGCCGACCTCGGCGTTGTCAGTGCTCACCTGTTGCCTCCAACCCTTTGCTTCTAACTAGAACACGTTACAGTTTTGACAGCTGTTTGCGCAATAAGCCCTGCTGGTTCGGGGTCTTTCGTCCCTGGTATATGTGAACGATGCAGCTGTTTTCCTTCAATGGTCGCTCGCCGCGGATCGACCCCACCGCCTTCGTCGCTCCCACCGCCACGCTGATCGGCGACGTCACCATCGAAGCCGGGGCCTCGGTGTGGTTCGGCGCCATCTTGCGCGCCGACGACGCTCCCATCGTGGTGCGCGAGGGCGCCAACGTACAGGACGGCTCGGTACTGCATGTGCCGCCGGGCGTTCCGGTGGACATCGGCCCCGGCGCGACGATCGCCCACATGTGCCTGATCCATGGCGCCAACATCGGCGCCGAGGCGCTGATCGGCAACCACGCCACCGTGCTCGACGGTGCGGTGATCGGCAGCCGCAGCCTGGTCGCGGCCGGAGCGACGGTGCTCGCCGGAACCAAGATCCCCGCCGGGGTGCTGGTGACCGGCTCGCCCGCCGTCGTCAAGGGTCCGATCGCCGGCACTGGTGCCGAGATGTGGATCAACGCCAACCCGCCGTACTACCGCAACCTCGCACAGCGCTACCGCGAAGGCCTGGAGCCGGTTGAACTGGGCGATTGATGCAGTTCTCGCCGAACGTATACTCAGACCGAAAAATTGCCGGGAAACTCGGTCTGATTACACGTTCGACGCGGCTATTGGTGCCGCTGAACTGGCTCGCTTAAACGGGTTTGGCGGTCTTGGCGGCGCGGTCCAACTCCCAGTAGGCGCGCAGCGCCACCAGTTCACCCTTTTCATTGGCCCGGTAGGTGAACACACCCTCGGTGACGATCTGGTGGCCGCCCATGGTGATGGTGATGTTTCCGGTGTTGGCTTCCTCATCGCCGCACTGGAAGGTGTCGGAGAAGTTGAATTCGATCTTGTCGGTGCTCGCGATCGCGTTGTCCCAGAACTTCGAGATCGCGTCACGACCGCGGTGCCCCTTGCCCTCGGGGTCGAAGTGCGACGGCCCGATCGGGTCTTGCACGATCGCGTCGTCGGCGAAGTTCGCCAGCCAGGCGTCCTTGTCGCGGGCCGCGACCGCGTCACGGGAGCGCTTGCCGGCAACGTGGGCGGGGTGATCTGCGTTCATGCGGATGTCCTTCTCAGTTGGCGGGCTTGTCGGCGGGCTTGTCAGCGGAGACCACCCACATCGAGTAGTACTGCGAGCCACCGCCGTAGGCGTGGCCCAGTGCCTTGCGGGCATTCGGCACCTGGTGATCGCCGGCCTTGCCCATCACCTGGATCGCCGACTCGGCGAACCGGATCATGCCCGAGGCGCCGATCGGGTTGGAGGACAGCACCCCGCCGGAGGCGTTGACCGGCAGCTTGCCGCCGATCGCGGTCTCGCCGGCCTGGGTGAGCCTCCAGCCCTCGCCGGGCGCTGCGAAGCCCAGGTTCTCCAGCCACATCGGCTCGAACCAGGAGAACGGCACGTAGATCTCCGCGGCGTCGATCTCGTCGATCGGGCTGGTGATCCCGGCTTCCTTCCACAGCGCGGCGGCGGCGTCCCGGCCGGCCTGCGGATTGACCTGGTCGCGCCCGGAGTAGGCCAACGGCTCGGTGCGCAGCGCGGTGGCGTGGATCCAGGCCACCGGCTCGCCCGCGTCGATCCGAGCCTGTGCTGCCGTTTCGTCACCGATCACGATCGCGCAAGCGCCGTCTGAAGACGGGCAGGTCTCGTCGAAACGGATGGGGTCCCACAGCATCTGGGACGCCATCACCTTCTCCACGGTGATGTCGGGCTGGTGCAGGTGCGCCAGCGGGTTGCGGGCGCCGTTGAGCCGGTCCTTGACCGCGACCATCGCGCCGATGTCGTTCGGTGCCCCGGACCGGCGGATGTAGGCGCGCACGTGCGGCGCGAAGTAGCCGCCGGCGCCGGCGCCGACCGGCTTGGTGAACGGCACCGGGATGCTCAGCGCCCACATCGCGTTGGACTCCGACTGCTTCTCCCACGACATCGCCAGCACCCGCCGGTACTTGCCGGACTTCACCAGGCTGGCCGCCACGATCGCGGTCGACCCGCCCACCGAACCGGCGGTGTGTACCCGGATCAGCGGCTTGCCGGTGGCGCCAACAGCATCGGCCATGAACAACTCGGGCATCATCACGCCCTCGAAGAAGTCCGGTGCCTTACCGACCACCACCGCGTCGATGTCGTCGAACGTCGAGCCCGAATCGGCCAGCGCACGGTCGATGGCCTCACGCACCAGGCCGTTCATCGACACGTCTTGGCGCTTGGCGACGTACTTGGTCTGCCCGGTGCCCAGCACTGCAGCGAGTTGGCCCATCAGTTGCGTCCTTCCATCACCGCGACCAGGTTCTGTTGCAGGGCAGGCCCGCTGGTGGCGTGGGCCAATACCCGGCCCGCCGAACCGTCAAAGATGTGCTGCGCGGCGAAGCCGATGCGCTCCAGACCGGCGACGAACATCGGATTGGCCGCCAGGGCGCCGCCGGACGGGTTCACCTTCGTCTTCGAGGGCAACCGCATCGCCTCGGTCAGGATCAGGTGCTGATGGGTGAACGGCGCGTGGATCTCGGCGACGTCCACCGCCGGCATGTCGTCGCCGGAGGCGGCGCGCGTCGAAGCGGTGGTGGACGCCGACCGGGTCAGGTCCCGACTGCCCAGCACCGGAGACTCGATGCGGTGCTCGAAACCGGTGATCCAGGCCGGGTTTTCGCACAGTTCGCGGGCTTTGTCGCCGGCGGCCAGCACGATCGCGGCGGCGCCGTCGGTGATCGGTGCGATGTCGTGCCGGCGCAGCGGGTCGGCGAAGAACGGACGCTCCAGCAGCTCATCGAGGCTGGCGGACGGCTCTACCGAATCCACCCGGTCGGCGACCGCGAAGGTATCCAGTGCCACCCGCGCCATCTGCTCGGCGGTCCATTGGCCGCCGTCCAGACCGAGCCGGGCCTGCAGTGCTGCGATCGAGACCGAGTCCGGCCACAGTGGAGCGACGGTATAGGGGTCGGTCTGCAGGGCCAGGATCCGGCGCAGCTGGCCGGCCGAGGACTTGCCGAAGCCGTAGGCCAATGCGGTGTCGACCTCGCCGGTCAACACCTTGATGTAGGCCTCGTACAGCGCCCATGCGCCGTCCATCTCCACATGCGACTCGTTGATCGGCGGAACCGCGCCGATAGAGTCGATCGCCGAGATGAACGAGAAAGCCCGTCCAGCAAGGTAATCCGAGGAACCCGAGCACCAGAAGCCGATGTCGGTCTGGGCGATGCCCAGCTCGGAGTACAACTGAGCGAAACACGGCATCAACATCTCGACGCCGTTGGTGGTGCCGTCGGTGCGGCGAACGTGCGGGGCGTGGGCGAAACCCACCACCGCGACATCGCGTTGCGTCATGCTGCCCCTCACAGGTGGTGCTTGTAGGTGTCGTAGTCGGCGTCCGGTTCGCCGGTGGGCCGGAAGTATTCGATGTTGTCGATGCCCAGGCCCCACTCCTCGCGGGGCTTCCACACCGCCTCGACGCGCATACCCATCCGCACCTCGTGTGCGTCGATGTCAGACACCAAGTGCAGGAAGGGAATGTCGGCGCCGTCGAGCAACACATAGGCGGCCACGTACGGCGGCTTGATGCGCTGCCCGGCGAACGGGATGTTGATGATGGCGAACGTCGTCACCGTGCCCTTGTCGGGCAGCTCGACGAAATTGTCCAACGGCAGGCCGGTGGCCGGGTCGGCCTCTTTGGGCGGGAAGTACAGCTTTCCTTCGGCGCCGGTGCGGGCCCCGAGCAGCTTGCCTTCCTGCAGGGCGCGCAGGTACGCGCTCTCCGGAAGCGAGGCGGTGTGCTGGATCTCCAGGCTGGACGGGATCACCACCATGCTCACCGGGTCGCGCTCGTCAGGGGTGTCGGCCACCGGTTCGGCGTCCTCACCGATCGTGAAGTAGGCGATGTCGGTGATCGCGCCGACGGTCTCGTCGGCCCAGTGCGCGTGCACGCGGGTGCCGACGCTGATCTCCTTGGGGCTTTCGGCCGCCACCGCGTGCAGAAGCGGCACGTCGGCGCCGTCGAGCTTGATCAGCGCCCAGGCGAACGGGCGCTGAAGCGGCTGGCCCTCCAACGGGGCCGGTTGCCAGGACCACGAGACCACGGTGCCGACACTGCCCACCGGTACGATCTCGGTGAGCGGTTCGTAGCTGACCGGGTCGTACTCGGCCGGCGGCACGTACACCCGACCGTCGGAACCACGGACGCCGACGATGCGGCGCTCACGCAGAGCGGTGAAGAACGCGCCTAGAACGGGGCCGACTGAACGTGTGTAGTCGAAGGACAACTTCAGCGGCGCAGAGAGGGGTGGCTCATGGTCATCGATCTGCGCGCGGTTGCTTTGGCTGGCAGTCACGGCATCGAGTAGAACAGGTTCTAACAATGGTGGCAAGCAGGCGAGCGAGGAGCCAAGGATGAAGCTGGGACTGCAACTCGGATATTGGGGCGCGCAGCCGCCGACCAACCACGCCGAACTGGTGGCCGCGGCCGAGAACGCCGACTTCGACGCGGTGTTCACCGCCGAGGCGTGGGGCTCCGACGCCTACACCCCGCTGGCCTGGTGGGGCTCGTCGACGTCACGGGTTCGGTTGGGCACCTCGGTGGTTCAGCTGTCGGCACGTACCCCGACCGCCTGCGCGATGGCTGCCTTGACGTTGGACCACCTCTCCGGTGGCCGCCACATCCTGGGCCTGGGCGTGTCCGGGCCGCAGGTGGTGGAGGGCTGGTACGGCCAGCGCTTCGGCAAGCCGCTGGCGCGCACCCGCGAGTACATCGACATCCTGCGCCAGGTGTGGGCCCGCGAGGCCCCGGTGACCAGCGCCGGCCCGCACTACCCCCTGCCGATCAGCGGTGAGGGCAGCACCGGACTGGGCAAGGCGCTCAAGCCGATCACCCACCCGCGCCGTGCCGACATCCCGGTGATGCTCGGCGCCGAAGGCCCGAAGAACATCGCGATGGCCGCCGAGATCGCCGACGGCTGGCTGCCGATCTTCTACGCCCCGCGGCTGGCCGACATGTACAACGAGTGGCTCGACGAGGGCTTTGCCCGACCGGGCGCGCGGCGCACCCGCGAAGACTTCGAGATCTGTGCGACGGCCAACATCGTCATCACCGAGGACCGCGCCGCGGCGTTCGCGGCCATGAAGCCCTACCTGGCGCTCTACATGGGTGGCATGGGCTCGGAGGACACCAACTTCCACGCCGAGGTCTACCGCCGGATGGGCTACGGCGAGGTGGTCGACGACGTGACCAAGTTGTTCCGCAGCGGGCAGAAGGACAAGGCCGGCGAGATCATCCCCGACGAGCTTGTGGACGACGCCGCGATCGTGGGCGACGTCGACTACGTCCGTAAGCAGATCAAGGTCTGGGAGGCCGCCGGCGTCACCATGATGGTGGTCACCGGACGCAGCACCGAGCAGATTCAGCAGCTGGCCTCGCTGGTTTAGTCCGGTTCGGCGCGCGGCGCTGGTTCCGCCTTGCGGGCAGACTAGAACGCGTTCTAGATTGGCCGAATGAACGAAGCCGGCCTGTGGAACATTGCCCGTGACACCCCCGACGTCGCCGCCGTGGTCGACGTCCACGGCGGTCAGCTGAGTTACGGGGAGCTGGCCGCCCGCGCGGACCGCTACGGCCGCGGCCTGCAGGCGATGGGCCTGGAGCCCGGCGACGTGCTGGTGATGGTGCTGCCGAACATCGTCGACACGCTCGCGGTGTACTTCGCCGCCATGCAGACCGGGCTCTACATCGTGGCCATCAACTGGCACCTGACCGGTCCGGAGATCGGCTACATCCTCTCCGACAGTGGCGCGAAAGTTGTTGTCGCCCATGAGCGATTCGCTGAGGCGTCCAAGATCGCCGCTGACGAGGCCGGTCTGCCCGCGGCTGGGCGTTTCGCCGTCGGCGACATCGAGGGGTTCGCCCCGCTGTCCACGCTGGGCGCGGGCGAAGAGGGCCGGCCCGATGTGCGCACCATGGGTGCGGCGATGCTCTACACCTCCGGCACCACCGGTAAGCCCAAGGGCGTCAAGCGTCCGCTGACTGGCGCCGACCCCGACGCGGTGCCGGTTGCCTCGGCCGGCTTCTTCGCGCTGTATGACCTGCTGCCGTTCGACAACCACGTGCACATCTGTGGTTCGCCGCTGTATCACACTGCGGTGCTGAACTTCTCGTCGATCTCCATCCAGCTGGGCCACAAGGTGGTGCTGATGGACAAGTGGGACCCCGAGGAGATGCTGGCGTTGATCGACCAGCACAAAGTCACCCACAGCCACATGGTGCCCACCCAGTTCCGTCGGCTGTTGGCGCTGCCCGCCGAGGTGCGCGAGCGCTACGACATGTCTTCGCTGCGCAACATGATTCACGGCGCGGCGCCGTGCCCGCCCGAGGTCAAGCGTCAGATGTTGGACTGGTGGGGTCCGGTGATCACCGAGTACTACGCCGCCACCGAGGGCGGCGGCACCAAGATCAGCGGCGCCGAGTGGCTGACGCACCCGGGCTCGGTGGGCAAGGCCTGGCCGTATTCGGTGGTCAAGGTGCTCGACGACGAAGGCAACGAGCTGCCGGCCGGTGAGGTCGGCACCGTCTACATGCAGATGGGCGGCTCCACCTTCGCCTACCACAACGACAAGAAGAAGACCGAGGAAAACCGTGCCGGCGACCTGTTCACCGTCGGTGACGTCGGCTACCTCGATGAGGACGGCTACCTGTATCTGCAGGACCGCAAGACCAACATGATCATCTCCGGCGGGGTCAACGTCTACCCTGCCGAGATCGAGAACGAGCTGATCATTCACCCGAAGGTGCTCGATGTCGCGGTGTTCGGGGTGCCCGACGAGGACTGGGGCGAGGCGATCAAGGCCGTCGTCCAGCCGGCCGAGGGTGTTGTGGGCGATGACGCGCTGACCGCCGAGCTGATGGAGTACGCGGCGGCACGGCTGGCGAAGTTCAAGCTGCCCAAGTCAATTGACTACATCACGGAGATGCCGCGCGACCCCAATGGCAAGCTCTACAAGCGCAAGCTGCGCGACCCGTACTGGGAGGGTCGGGACGCCAAGATCTAGGGGGGCGCGCTAGGTGTACTGCCCAGGCAGGTTGGTTGAGAAAGTGTGACGACACGCTGTAAGAGTCGTTGATGGGTGAAG
>NZ_JBJIAJ010000016.1:0-98547 GCF_045310925.1 Mycobacterium sp. SMC-15
ACCATCGGCAACACTCCGCGATCGGCAAGATTCCGCCCATCACCAGGTTGACCAACCTGCCTGGGCAGTACACCTAGGCCGCCACCTCGGGGACCGCTCATCCGCCCAGACCTTCCTCGAAAACCTCGCCCGTCGATGCTCCGCTCGGGCGAAGACGAACGTAGCCGTTTCTCCCTCAATTGGGCGACCCCAAAGCCCTGTGAATAACAATGTTCAAGGACCGTTCACTTTCCGTCACCACTCCAGTCACCGCGCTCAGAAAACACGGTATTTCCCCTGTTCGAGCCCATAATTGAGACCGGCGTCACAAAGGCCGGAACCTAATACACGGCAAATAATTCAGCGATCCACATAAAAGCTCCCCCGGTTCCTATCCTTTATTGAAGTTCGATCACCTTCGGGGCAATAAAATCAGCGCGATCGATAAATCGGGGCAACGCTGTTCAAGGCGTCCCTGCGGCGAACCACACCTG
Source organism: Mycobacterium sp. SMC-15 (assembly GCF_045310925.1). Taxonomy (NCBI): domain Bacteria; kingdom Bacillati; phylum Actinomycetota; class Actinomycetes; order Mycobacteriales; family Mycobacteriaceae; genus Mycobacterium; species Mycobacterium sp. SMC-15. The sequence goes on from NZ_JBJIAJ010000016.1 coordinate 474, forward strand.
CGCCGACACCTCGCGGGTTAGCGTTCATGAGGTGGACATTCCCCCGATCGATCTCGGCTCCTGGATCTCCCGGCGGGCCGCCGCAACGCCGAACCTCCCAGCCATCACCTACGGCGAAAGCACTTGGAACTACCGAGAATTCGCGAATCGCATCGACCAGCTGGCGGCCGAACTGGCCGCCGGGGGAATGCAGCGCGGGGATCGGGTCGGCTACGCAGGCCTGAACCACCCGGACTTTCTGGTCACCCTGTTCGCGGCCGCGCGAATCGGCGCCTCTTTTGTGCCGCTGAACTGGCGACTGACCACCGACGAGCTCGGCTACATCCTGAGCAATGCGCAGGTACACACCCTGGTAGCCGACGCCGAGCGCGCGACGGTGATCGATCCGGTGCGCGCGCAGGCCGGGCTACGCCGGGTGATCGCGCTGGCCCCGACCCCGGGCTGGGAAGTGCTCGACGAACTGCTGGCCGGGCGGGCGCCACTGACCGACCCGGTGTTCGCCGACCCGGATGACGTCGCGGTGATCATGTACACCTCCGGCACCACCGGGCACCCCAAGGGCGCCATGCTCACCCACGCAAACCTGTTCTGGAACAACGTCAATGCGCTGCTCACCTTCGACACCAGCCAGAACGACGTGTCGTTGGTCTGCGCTCCGCTGTTTCACATCGGTGGGCTCAACGTCACCACGCTGGTGACCCTGCAGAAGGGTGGCCGGATCGTGCTGATGCCCACCTTCGATCCGGCCGAAGCGTTGCGGCTCATCGCCGACCAGCGGATCACCACCATGTTCGGGGTGCCGGCGATGTTTTTGTTCATGAGCCAGCGGCCGGAGTTCGCCGAGACCGACCTGTCCAGCGTGCGCAGCTTCGTCTGTGGTGGCGCGCCGGTGCCCGAGCCGCTGATCCGCCGCTACGCAGAGCGCGGTATCCCGTTCGCGCAGGGCTACGGGCTCACCGAGACCGCCCCGCTGGCCTTGGTGCTGCGCACCGATGAGGTCGGCGTGAAGATCGGTGCCGCGGGTAACCAGGTGCTGCCGCTGTCTGATGTGCGGCTTGTCGATCTCGAGAACCAGCCGGTGCCCGCCGGCACGCGCGGAGAGATCTGTGTGCGGGGGCCGCAGGTGATGGCCGGCTACTGGCGAAATCCCGACGCCACCGCGGCGGTGATCGACGCCGAGGGCTGGTTCCACACCGGCGATATCGGCCAGGCCGACGACGACGGTTATGTCTGGGTGCTCGACCGGGTGAAGGACATGGTGATCTCCGGCGGCGAGAACGTCTATCCAGCCGAGGTCGAAGACGTGCTCTACGGACACCCGGCTGTCGCCGAAGTGGCCGTGCTGGGCACCCCGCACGCGAAGTGGGGCGAGGCGGTGACGGCCGTGGTGGTCCTGCGGCCGGGCGCCACGTTAGAGCTCGATGAGCTACGCGACCACGCCAGGGACAAGCTCGCGGCGTTCAAACTGCCGATCCGGCTGGAGTTCGTCGACGCCCTACCCCGAACGCAGTCCGGGAAAGTGGTGAAGTACCAGCTCCGCGACGTGCTTTCGGACCGACCAGACGGACAGTGACCTCACAGATTTCTTCAAGGTGATCCGCAGTCATCTTCCAGTGGACTGCGGACTTTGTTAAGTTACGGTAAATTCCGGATCTGAGACCCCTAAATCTGGTTCGGCGTTACGGCCGCGACCGCTGCACCGAGAGGCACCTGATGTCGCGCCAGCGCAAATCCGTTGCACCCCAACGCCGTCACCGCACATTGGCAGCAGGCGCCGCGCTGGCACTGGGGCTGAGCCCCCTGGGATTCGCCCCGACCGCCAGCGCCGATCTGGAAGACCTGTTCGACCCGAGCTACTGGTTGGACCCGACCAGCTGGTTCGAGCCGGGCGATGTCGGCAGCGCGGTTTTCGACCCCGATGCCCTGGGCCTCGGGGATCTGTCGACCTGGTTCGACGGTGTGGGAGCGGCCGACTTCAGCTTCTCGGCGTTCAGCTTCGATGACTTCACGCAGAGCATCTACCTGGATCTGCACGCCGGCATGCAGGACTGGATGTCCAGCTCGTTCGGGCAGCAGTTCGGCGATCTGATCAACCCACTGTTCGCCTCCGACTCCGTGTGCGGGCTGATCTGCAATGGTCTCGCCGGCACCGAGGACGACCCGACCGGCGGCGGCGGTGGCTGGCTGTTCGGCGACGGCGGCGCGGGCTATGACTCCGATGTGGCTGGCCTGGCCGGCGGCAACGGGGGCGCGGCAGGCTGGTTCGGCAATGGTGGCGCCGGCGGTATCGGCGGCGCCGGAGCCGACGGCGGCGACGGCGGCACCAGCGGGACGCTGATCGGTATCGGCGGCGCGGGCGGCGACGGCGGCGCGGGCCTGGCCGGTGCGAACGGCGGCAACGGCGGCGACGGCGGCGACGCGACCGGAAAGTGGTTCTCCTTCGGCGGCGTCGGCGGAAACGGCGGGGCCGGCGGCGACGCCTTGGACGGCACCGGCGGCAATGGAGGCCTAGGTGGCAACGGCGGTTCCCTGGCCGTGGCCGGTAGCCCCGACAGCGGCGTCAAGCACAGCGGCGCCTACCTCTTCAAGATCGGCGGCGAGGGCGGTAACGGCGGGGCCGGCGGTACCGGGCTGACCGGCGGCGAAGGCGGTAACGGAGGCAGCGGAGGCTTCTCAACATCTCAGGTGCCCGGGGTCGTCGGCAGCTCCGGCGGACAGGGCGGCGCCGGCGGCGACGGCGACACCGGGGGTGCAGGCGGAAACGGCGGAATGGGTGGCGGCGCCACCTCCGTCTTCGGCCTGACCGGCGGTAGCGGCGGCCTGGGCGGCGCCGGCGGAGCCAGCGACGGTGACCAGGCCATCGGCGGAGCCGGTGGCGCCGGTGGTCAAGGCGGTACCGTCGTTGGGATCTTCGGCGGCGCTGGCGGTGCGGCCGGCAACGGCGGCGCAGGTGGAGCCGCGACCGGCGACGACAGCATCGCCGGTGCTGGAGGCACCGGCGGCGCCGGCGGCATTGCCATGACGACGATCTTCAGTGGCACAGGCGGCGCCGGTGGAGTCGGTGGCGTCGGCGGCGCGGTCTCCGGCGTCGGCAGCGTCGCCGGTGCAGGTGGTGACGGCGGCACCGGCGGACTTGGCAGCATTCTTGTCGGTGGCCTCGCCGGCGCGGGCGGCACCGGCGGAACAGGCGGCGCCAGCACCGGTACCGGTGGCATCGCGGGCAACGGAGGCGACGGCGGCAGTGCCGGTTCGCTGGGCAGTGTCTACGGCTCGCCCAGTCAGTGGGGTGCGGCCATCACCCAGCTCGCCGCCCTCACCGGTAAGTCCACTGAGGAACTGCAGGCCCAGCTCGACAGGCTCGCCGAACTATCCGGGAATCCGCTAGCTAACTTGATCTCGGCCAGCAGCATTTTCGGCGGCAACGGCGCCGACGGCGGTGCCGGTGGAACCGGGGGCATGGCCAGCGGCGCCGACGGTCTCGCGGGAGACGGCGGCCATGGCGGCGACAGCAGCGGCGGTGGCATGTTAGGTGGCGCGGGTACGCCCGGTAATGCTGGTGCAGGCGGTAACGGTGGCAACGCCAGCGGCAGCGGTGCCGTCGCCGGCAACGGCGGTACGGGCGGCAACGGCGCCATAGCCTCGCCGATCGGCGGCAACGGCGGCGTCGGCGGCGTCGGCGGTGTGGGTGGCAACGGCTCCGAAGGAGCTCTGGCCGGCTACGGCGGTAGCGGTGGAAGCGGCGGGGCCGGCAGCCCGTTCAGCGGCAGCGGTGGCGCCGGCGGTGCCGGCGGTGCCGGGGGCACCAGCGGCGGCGGCGTCGCCGGCCAGGGCGGTGCCGGTGGAGCCGGCGGTACCGGCTTGGGCGGCCTGTTCAACAGCTTCAACAACCCCGGCGGAATTCCCGACACATCGCCCAGCGCCGGTGCCGCCGGCGGTGGCGGCGGCGGTGGCGGCGGCGCCGGGAATGCCGGCAGCGGTGGTGACGGTGGCGCCGGCGGCGCGGGCGGCATGTCCAACGGTGGCCAGGGCGGCACCGGCGGTGCCGGAGTCGACGGCGGCACCGGCGGCAGCGGCGGCACAGGCGCCGCGGGCAGTGGCACCAACTACGTATCCGGCGGGGTCGCCGGCGGCTCCGGCGGCAACGGCGGTGCCGGCATCGGTGCAGGCAGCACGGGCGGCAACGGCGGCACCGGCGGAGGCAGCACCACCGTGCAGGGCGGCACCGGCGGCAACGGCGGCACCGGGCTGGATGGCGGCACCGGCGGCAACGGCGGGCAGGGCGGCGACGCGGGCACCAGCGGCTCCGACCACACCACGCGGGGTGACGACCCGGCCGACACCACCACCCAACCCGGCGGTACCGGCGGTGCCGGCGGCAAGGGCGGCGCCGGAGGCACCGGCACAGCGACCGCTAATGGCGGCGACGGCGGCGCCGGTGGCAACGGCGGTAACGGTGCGAACGCCACCGAGTCCGGCCCCGGCGGTGCCGGCGGCGCGGGCGGCGCCGGCGGCACCGGGGGCCAGATCGGCCCGAACGGCGACGGTAGCGGTGGCGTCGGGGGCAACGGCGCCGACGGCGGTGCGGACGGCGCGGCTGGTGAGGCCGGCGGGACCGGCGGCAACGGCAGCGCCGACGGAACCCCGGGCGCGCCCGGGACGCCCAGCGCGACTTCCGACAGCGCAAGCTGACCTGATCCACGCCACCCTCCAGGTGGCAGGATGAACGGATGGCAACCGGTAGCACCGCGCCCTTCGACCCGATCGATCCGCTGAGCCTGGACACCCTGCTCTCCGACGACGAAATCGCGCTGCGCGACACCGTGGCCAAGTTCTGCGCCGAACACGTCATGCCGCACATCGCCGAATGGTTCGAGATCGGCGACCTACCGGCGCGCGAACTGGCCCGGGAGTTCGGCAAGCTCGGGCTGCTGGGCATGCACCTGGACGGTTACGGCTGCAGCGGGGCATCGGCGGTGCATTACGGATTGGCCTGCGTGGAGTTGGAAGCCGCCGACTCCGGCCTGCGCTCCCTGGTGTCGGTGCAGGGCTCGCTGGCCATGTACTCGATCTACAACAACGGTTCCGAAGAGCAGAAGCAGCAGTGGCTGCCGGGCATGGCCGCCGGTGAACTGATCGGCTGCTTCGGACTGACCGAGCCCGACGTCGGCTCCGATCCGGCCGGGATGACCACCCGGGCCAAGCGTGACGGATCCGATTGGGTTCTCAATGGCCGCAAGATGTGGATCACCAACGGCTCCATCGCCGACGTCGCGGTGGTCTGGGCGGCCACCGACGACGGTGTCCGCGGTTTCATTGTGCCCACCGACACCCCGGGGTTCACCGCCAATACCATCCACCACAAGCTGTCGCTGCGCGCCTCGATCACCAGTGAGCTGGTGCTCGACGACGTACGTCTGCCGGCCGAGGCCATGCTGCCCAAAGCCCGCGGCGTCAAGGGCGCATTGGCCAGCCTGTCCGAAGCGCGCTACGGAATCATCTGGGGCGCAATGGGTGCGGCCCGCTCGGCCTGGCAGGCGGCCCGCGACTACGCCACCCAACGCACCCAGTTCGGCAAGCCGATCGCCGGCTTCCAGCTCACCCAGGCCAAACTCGTCGACATGGCCCTCGAACTGCACAAGGGACAGTTGCTCTCCCTGCACCTGGGCCGGCTCAAAGACAGCGCCGGGCTGCGCCCCGAGCAGGTCAGCTTCGGCAAGCTCAACAACACCCGCACCGCGTTGGAGATCTGTCGCACCGCGCGAACCATCTTGGGCGGCAACGGGATATCACTGGAATACCCGGTGATTCGGCACATGGTCAACCTCGAGTCGGTGCTGACCTACGAGGGCACCCCCGAAATGCATCAACTGGTGCTCGGCCAGGCCTTCACCGGCCTCGGCGCCTTCCGCTAAGACGGGCCGGGACCGCGCGGTCAGGAACCGGTAGCCGCGGGCGGCCCGTCGTCGCCGGGCTGGCCCGGCTGACCGGGTGTGCCGGGCGTTCCCGTACTGCCACCGTTCGCGCTTGTCGGGCCGGGCTGACCGGGCTCACCAGCGGCACCGCCCTCGGCGCCCGTACCACCGGCTCCACCGGTCCCGCCGTCGCCGCCGTTCCCGCCGGTCGGGTGACCGTCGGAGCCCGTGGTCTTAGCGCCCCCACCGACTCCACCGTTCCCGCCGGGACCGCCGTTATTGCCGGTCCCGCCTTCACCGCCGGTTCCGCCGGTGCCGCCCGTCCCGCCGGTAGCGGTGCCGCCCTCGCCGTGCGACGTCGCGTCGCCGCCTGCTCCACCGTCACCGCCGGCACCGCCGACCGGCCCGGCCGTCCCGGCGGCGGTGCCTGCGCCCACGCCGCCCTGACCACCGTCACCGCCGGTGGCGTTTCCGCCGGAACCGTTCGCGGTGGCCTCTCCACCGGCCCCGCCGACGCCGCCGTCGCCCATCGTCTGACCACCGACGCCGCCGTTGCCGCCTTGGCCGCCATTGCCGCCGACCGCCGTCCCGTCCGAACCGTTGGCGGTGGACTCACCGCCGGCGCCACCGACCCCGCCGTTGCCACCGATGTCCGAACCCACGCCACCGAGGCCGCCACTGCCGCCGTTACCCGCGGTGACGTCGCCGCCGGAGCCGTTCGCCACGCCCACGCCACCGCTGCCACCGGTCCCGCCGACGCCGCCCGCACCGAACATCGAGCCCATACCGACACCGCCGACACCGCCGTCACCACCCAGCGCGCCGTCCAACCCGGTGCCGCCGGTGCCACCGGCACCGCCGACACCCATCAGCGTTCCACCGGCGCCGCCGTCGCCGCCGATACCACCGTCGGCCCCGGCACCTCCCATGCCGCCGTTGCCGATCATTCCGGCGTCTCCCCCGACCCCGCCGATGCCGTCCGCAGAGGTGCCACCGGCACCGCCGTCACCGAACCACAACCCGCCGTTTCCGCCGGCCGCCTCGGCCAAGGTGCCACCGTCGACGCCGTCAGCGCCGTTGCCGATCAAGAACTGACCGGCCAGCGTGTTGATCGAGTTGTCGACGAACTGACCCAGATCACTGGTGATCCAGGCCTGTTCAAAGCTGTGGATCATGTCGTAGGTGTTCGCGTCGACCGGGAAGATGCCGAACAGACTGTCAGCGGTGGCCTGAAGCGACGCGTCGGCGCCGGACGTACTGGCGTCGGCCGAGCCGGCCAGCGAGTTCATCGGGGCGGCCAGTGCATCCCAGTCGAAGGTGGTCGTTCCGGTATCTGCGGCCGGCGCCGCCCAGTCGGCCGGGGTGAACAGGTCCATCAGCCAGTCCAGCTCGTCGGCATGGGCCGTCGGCGCTGAGGAAAGTGAGCTGAGGCTGACCGCCGTGAACGCCGCCGCGGCAGCTCCGGCACCGAGGCTTCTCACGAAAAATTGACCGGACATCTGCACATTTCCCCCTACGTGCTGACCGAACACGCAATGTTGTGTCGGGATCGTCGGCCTGCGGCACTGCAGGTCTTTTGGTGACTCACGGGCCTGTCATACCCCCCGCCCGGAATATGGCCAGACTAACCCACTACCGGTACGAACGGAACCCGTAACCAGCAGGCCCGCAATGGAATTCGATCTATCTCGATGGAGGGGAGTCGACATCCGATGCATCCGGTATCGACTTAGGGCGCGATCTTCGCAGAAGGGGGACCGCCAGCCCGGGTTCATCAACGATCGGCCAGGACCGAGGGCCGATGACGGCCGAATAATTCTCACATGGCAGGCTTGTGAAAATGACGAGTCGCGAGGTTCTTGGGCAACAGGCGGCGGCATTCCTGGCGCTGCACCAACCGGGCAACCCGGTGTTCCTGCCAACGGTGTGGGACGCGTGGTCGGCAAAGCTGGCCGCCGGCGCCGGTTTCGCCGCGCTGACGATCGGCAGCAAGCCGGTCGCCGAATCTCTGGGCAAGACCGACGGCGAAGGTATGTCGTTCGCCGAAGTCCTGGACCGAGCACGCCTGATCACCGCCGCGGTCGATGTGCCGGTGTCACTCGACATCGAGTCCGGCTACGACCAGTCCCCCGACCGCCTGGTCGACGGCCTGCTGGACGCCGGTGTGGTCGGGTGCAACATCGAGGACACGGTGCACAGCGAAGACAAGCGACTGCGGTCATCGTCCGAGCACGCGGAGTATGTGGGCGCGCTACGGGAGGCGGCCGGCCCCCATCTGGTGATCAACGCCCGCACGGACCTGTTCCTGCGCAAAGACGGTGACGACACCGACCGCATCGACCGCGCCATTGCGCGGCTGACCGAATGCGCACACGCGGGAGCGGATGTGCTCTACCCGGTCGGTTTCCACGACGCAGAGACACTACGTGTCCTGGCCACCGCCCTGCCGAAGCCGGTCAACGCGCTCGCCGCACCCGACACCGCCGACCCTGCCTCGTTCGGACCGCTCGGCATCGCGCGGATCAGCTTCGGACCGCTGTTGCAGGTCGCCCTCGGCAAGCACGCCAATGAGGTCCTGGCCCGCTGGGCCTGAGCGCAGCCTTCCCGACCGTCGACACCGAATTTGACACCTGTTAAGTTCGTCGTCGTGGACAACATTCGCGGTAAGACCATCGCCATCACCGGCGCCGCCCGTGGCATCGGGCTGGCCACTGCCACCGCCCTGCTGGCGCGTGGCGCTCGCGTCGTCATCGGCGACCGTGACGTCGCGATTCTCGACAAAGCGGTCAAGCAGCTGAGTTCGGGCGGCCAGGTCAGCGGCCACCCCCTCGACGTCACCGACCGCGAATCATTCTCGGCCTTCCTGGACAAGGCCCGCGCCGACGGCGACGGCCACATCGACGTGCTGATCAACAATGCCGGCGTCATGCCGGTCGGGCCGTTCCTGGACCAGACGCAGGAGACCATTCGCTCGGCGACCGAGGTCAACTTCTACGGCGTGCTCAACGGCTGCCAGCTGGTGCTGCCCGAGATGATCAAGCGACGCAGCGGCCACATCATCAACATCGCCTCGATGGCCGGGATCGTCGCGGTGCCGGGCCAAGTGCTGTACGCCGGAACGAAATTCGCCGTCGTCGGCCTGAGCACCGCGATGTCCGATGAGTTCGCCCCGCAGGGCGTCTCGGTCTCCGCCGTGCTACCGACGTTCACCAACACCGAATTGATCTCGGGCACCTCGCCGTCGGCGGCGCAGAAGCCGGTGGAGCCCGAAGACATCGCCGCCGGGGTGATCAAGGTGCTCGACAAGCCCAAGACCCTGGTCTCAGTACCCGGTTTCGGGCGTCGTGCCGCGATCATGGCAACCCTGCTCCCGGATCGGGCCCGTCGCTGGCTGAACAAGAAGACGCAGAACGACACCGTGTTCCTGCAGTTGGACACCGCGGCCCGCAAGGCGTACGAGGATCGCGCGCAGCACGCCACCGGCGTCGTCGAAGGCGACTGAGCGACCGGCGCTACGCCAGCGCCTGATCCAGGTCGGCGATCAGATCGTCGGTGCCTTCGAGACCGACAGAGATACGCACCACCCCGTCACCGAGGCCGATCGCGGCGCGCCCGTCGGGCCCCATCGCCCGGTGGGTGGTGGTTGCCGGATGGGTGATCAACGACTTCGCATCCCCCAGATTGTTGGAGATGTCGATCAGCTTCAGCTTGTCCAACAGCGCGAATGCCCGCTGCTTGGCGCCACTTTGGGGGCCGTCGAGTTCGAAGGTGATGACGGTGCCACCGCCGGACATCTGTTTGCGCGCCAGATCGTATTGCGGGTGCGACGCCAAGAAGGGGTAGCGAACCCAACTCACCGCCGGATGCTGCTGGAGGAACTCCGCGATCTTGAGCGCCGCGGAGTTTGCGTAGTCAACCCTAATGGCCAGCGTTTCAAGACCTTTCAACAAGATCCACGCGTTGAAGGCGCTCAGTGCCGGTCCGGTGTGCCGCATCAGGGTCTGCACCGGTCCGTCGATGTAGTCCTGGTCGCCCAGGATCGCCCCGCCCAGGACCCGCCCCTGCCCGTCCAGGTGTTTGGTGCCCGAATACACCACCACGTCCACCCCAAGCGGTAGGCCCCGCTGCAGTAGCGGGGTGGCGAACACGTTGTCCAGCACCACTTTCGCGCCGGCGGCGTGCGCCAGCTCAGTGACCGCGGCGATGTCCACCAGGGACTGCATCGGGTTGGACGGCGTCTCGAAGAACACCGCGTTGGTGGGTACCGACAGTGCCTGCTCCCACTGCGTCAGGTCCTCGCCGTCGACGAAGACGGTTTCCACGCCCCAGCGCGGCAGGATCTCGTTGCAGATCACGAAGCAGGATCCGAACAGGCTGCGCGCGGCCACCAGACGGTCGCCGGCCTTCAGCAGCGCGCCGAGCGCCACGAACACCGCCGCCATGCCGCTGGCAGTTGCGAACGCTGCCGGAGCCCCTTCGATCAGGCGCAGCCGTTCCTCGAACATCGACACCGTCGGGTTGCCGTATCGCGAGTAGACGAACCGGTCGACCTCCCCGGTGAACGCCTGCTCGGCAGCGGCCGCCGAGTCGTAGACGTATCCCGAGGTCAGGAACAGACCCTCGGCGGTCTCCTCGAACTGGGTGCGCAGCAGGCCGCCGCGCACCCCGATGGTTGCCGCGCTGACACCGTCCGGCAGCGGTTTCGGGATGCGGACGGAGCGGGTCGGTTCCGGCTCGCTCATGACTGCGTCCAGGGCAGTCCGACGGCCCGCCACCCGGTACCACCCCGGTGGCCGTGCTCGTCGAGGTTGCCCTCGAAGCCGTCCAGCACGTTGTAGGACGGCGTCAAACCCAGTGCTGTACCGGCTTCGGCGGCCCCGATGGAGCGGTTGCCCGAGCGGCACAGGAAGATCGCGGGCCCGCTGGCGACGCGCGCCGCCAGTTCGCGGGAGAAGTCGAGATTGGGTGTTCCGTCGGAGTGAACCCACTCGATGCAGATCACGTCGCGGCCCAGACCGGACACATCGGGCAGTCCGACGAAGCGCCATTCGGCGTCGGTGCGCACGTCGATGAGCGTCGCCGCCGAGTCATCGCGCAGTATCGTCCAGGCCTGCTCAGGGGTGATATCTCCCGCGTAGCTCACCTGCGGAAGTCTCCCACCTCCGGCCGGGTTCACGCCATGGGGGTTCACGGCCAGAGCTTGCCCAGAACGGTCGCCACCTGCGCCGCACGGTCGCGGGCAACCACCACGTCCGGCCCGGTGGCCAGCGCCAAACCCAGCCGCCGGCGGGGGTGCCCCTCGTGGTGGGAGAACACCACCGCATCACTTTCAGTCACGCTGAGTGCATCGGCGACCACCGCCACGCTGTCCGGTGTGGCCTCGGCCGCGGTGCCGGTGCGGCGGCGCGAGTAGATGAGCCGGGCGGCACCGGGCGAGACCATGATGGTGTCGGTCGCCAGTCCGAGGATCCCGCGCGCCTGCAGCTCAAAACCGGAGAGCCGTTGCGTGCGCAACGTCAGCAGCGTGGCGTCGTACGGGCGCACATCGACCCCGGCGAAATACACCTCATCGCCGTATACCAGCAGCTCCACCCCGAACAACCCGCGTCCACCGAGGGCGCGAGCGACTCGCGCGGCGATCGACTTGGCCGCATCCAGCGCCACGGCGCTCATCGGGTGAGGTTGCCAGAACTCCACTGTCAGTTGCCCGTTCGGCTCCTCGACACTGCGGTGACCGATCGGCGCGCAGAAGTCCAGCGCCGGTCCGTCCGGACCGTCACGATGGACGGCCAGCAGGGTGACCTCGCTGTCGAACTCCACCACGGTCTCGGCCAGCACCCGCGGCGGCATCTCCGCGACGCTTGCCGCCACTGCGCGCTGCCACGCGGGTTCGATGTCGCTGTCGCGGACCATCACCGAACGGCCCTCGCCGAGCGCGCCGCCCACCGGTTTGACCGACATCGGGTAACCGGCCCGCTCGGCCACCGCGCGCAGTTCCTCGACCGAGCCGGCGAACCAGAACGGCGCGGTGGGCAGGCCCAGCTCGTCGGAGGCCAGCCGCCGCATGCCCTCGGGGTCTGCGGCCAACCGGGCCCCGCGGATCCCGGGCACCACTTGGGTGAATCCGGTGTCAACGGAGTCGGCCAAGGCATCGGTGGCCACCACCTCGGCGGCGACCACCACGAATTTCGGCTGCAACCATCGCAGGGTCGCCGCCAGTTCGTCCTTGTCACTGAGATCGACCACCACCGAGCGATCGACGACGCCGTGCAACGCGCCGTCGGCGTAGCGGTCGACGGCGATCACCTCGGCACCGAGGCGCTGCAGCGCCGTCACCAGCTCCCGCCCGAGATCACCGGACCCCAGCAACACAACCCTGGTACGGCTAGGACCGTCGGCGGACAACCGGTCGGTCGCAAACTCACCCGCCTCGCCGTTCACCGCCCCACCCTCCCCGCGCCACGGCAATGTTGCATGCTGCTCCAGGATAGGGGTGAACGCGAACGGAGGTGCAGCGACGGTGAACGCCGCACTGTTGGGCCCCCTGGTGGCCGCAGTGCTGGTCGCGGCCATCGCACGGCACCGCCAGCTGTCCGCGCCGCTGGTCCTGGTGATCACCGGCCTGCTGGTCGGACTGATCCCCGCGGTGCCGGAGATCGTCCTGCGGCCCGAGCTGGTGCTGTTCGTGATCCTGCCGCCGCTGCTGTGGTCGGCCGGTTTGGAAAGCTCCGTGATCAGCATGCGCCGCAACAAGCGACCCATCATCCTGCTGGCCGTCGGGCTACCGCTGGCCAGCACCGTCGCCGTCGGCGTGGTCGCCTACTACACCGTGCCGGCGCTGACCCTGGCCGCCGCACTGACGCTGGGCGCGATCGTGGCGCCGCCGGATGCGGTGTCGGCCACCGCCATCGGCCGTCGAGTCGGATTGCCACGTCCGATCATGACGCTGCTGGGCGGCGAGAGCCTGCTCAACGACGCGACCGCCCTGACGGTTTACAAGGTGTCGCTGGCCACGGCGATCGGCGTGGCGACCGGCTGGGGAATGGGTCTGCTGACCTTCGCACTGGCCGCGGTGGGCGGCGTGGCGGTCGGCGTGGCATTCGGGGCAGTCATCGTGGTCATCCGGGCCCGGTTGACCGATCCGGTGGTGGAGAGCGCGGTCGGGCTGCTGGCCCCGTTCGTCATCTACCTGGCGGCCGAAGAGATCCACGGCTCTGGCGTACTCGCGGTGGTGGTCGCCGCATTGATCCTCGGGCAGCGCTTCACCCGCGCCCATTACGCCACCCGCCTGCAGGACCAGGCCGTCTGGCGTGCCGCGCAACTGGTGCTGGAGTCGTTGGCGTTCCTGCTGATCGGGCTGCAACTGCCGGCGGTCGTGCAGAACATGCAGGGCGTGCGCTTCTCAACCCTCACGGTTGCGTCGCTGGCGGTGTTCGGGACGCTGCTGGCAGTGCGGGCGCTGTGGGTGGTGATCTTCGCCTACGCCCCCCGGATGCTCTCGGCGAAGGTCCGGCAACGCGAATCCGCACCGACCCCGGGGCAGGTGTTCGTGCTGGCCTGGGCCGGCATGCGCGGTGTGGTGTCGCTGGCGGCCGCATTCGGTGTGCCGCTGACAACGCTGTCCGGAGAACCGTTTCCGGGGCGTCCACAGCTGGTGTTCTTGACCTTCGTGGTGGTGGTCGGCACCCTGCTGCTGCACGGTCTGACGCTGCCCTGGGTGATCCGCCACCTGGGCGTTCCCACCAACCAGGACCACGCCGATGCGGTAGCCGCGGCCGCCGCGCAGGACAAGGCGGCCCTGGCCGCGGCCCAACGGCTCGACGAAGTGCTCGCCTCGACCGAGCCGTCGCCGGCCAGCGAGCGCGCCGCCGACGCGTTGCGCGGCCTGAACACCCGGCGGCGCAACGCGGCTCGCGAGCGGCTGCGACGTTTCGACCCCGACCACGACGACAGCGACGAGACCGCCGCCGCGGCGTTTCGCCGGCTCCGGCTGGAGATGCTGGCTACCGAGCGGGCGGCGCTGATCCATGAACGCGACATCGGCCGCATCGACGACCAGGTGCTGCGCACTGTGCTGCACCGGCTGGATCTGGAAGAGGCGACACTGAACCTGGACTAGCGGGCCTGGCACATCGGCATACAGTTGGTCCCATGAGCGCGCTGACGTCACCGAAGACCTACACCGGCCTGGCAGCCTTCCAAGCCGCCGACGCAGTGCTGTGCGCCATCTCGGTGCCCTACATCGCCAAAGCACTCGACACCGTGCAGGTCCCGCAAGAGATCCGGCCGGTCCTGCCGATCGTCAAAGCCGCTTCCGCGGTCGGCCTGCTGTCGGTGCACCGGTTTCCGGGCCTGGCACGGCTGACCACCGCGGCGTTGACGTTGTATTTCGTCCTGGCGGTCGGTGCGCACATCCGGGTGCGCGACAGCATCGTCAACACCGTGCCGGCCGCGTCGTTCCTGGCCCTGTTCGCGGCGATGACGCTGCGCGGGCCGCGCCGAGACGGCTGAGCTCAACGGCGCCGACCCGCCGCGCCCGGCTCCGCCGCGCTTGCGATCGACGCTAGGGCTGCCCCGGCAGCAGTCGCACCATCAGCCCCTGCGCCTCGGCCAGCACGGTGCCGTCGGAGTCGGTGAGCTCGGCGGTGATGAACGCCTTGCGCCCCTCGGCCTTGTCGATCCGGCCGTGCACCAGCAGCGGGGTGTCGATCGGGGTGACCTTGCGGTAGTCGACATGCAGGAATGCCGTCCGGCTGATCGGGCGGTTCGCGGCGTGCACCACCATCCCGAACATCCAGTCGAACAGCAGCGGCAGCACGCCGCCGTGCACCGCGGAGTTCCCGCCCACGTGGAAACGGCTGAACGATCCCGTCATCGAGACGCCGTCGGCCTCAAACCGGCTGATCCGCCACGGCGGCAGCAGCAGGCTGCCCATGCCCGGCATCGACGGTGCCCGCCCGGCCGGGGCGACGCCCGCGGGTGCCGGGTACTTCTCCAACAACCCGACCAGCGCTTCGACGCGGTCAGCGGCGTCGTCCCAGGTGGCGTCGTCGGGGTCGGTCGACACCGCCAGGTCTTGCAGGCGCCGCATGGTGGTGACGAACCGCTCGAAACCAGGGCTCGGGTCGACGACCCCGTAGTCGGGGAAACCGCCGTGGTTGGCGTAGTCGGGATCGGTGGCCGGGTCGTCCGCGCCGGCCAGCGGCTGTCCCTCGCTCACGCGCCGCCGCCCCTCACGACGTCGCGTCGCACAATGGTCTGCTCGCGTCCGGGACCGACCCCGATGCACGAGACCTGGGCGCCGGCGATCTCCTCGAGCCGTGACACGTAGTCGCGTGCGTTGGCGGGCAGGTCCTCGAAGGTGCGGGCCCCGGAGATGTCCTCCCACCAGCCCGACAGTTCCTCATAGATCGGCTCGGCACGCGCAAATTCTTCCTGGGTCATCGGCAGCTCGTCGGTGCGCTTGCCGTCGACGGTGTAGCCGACACAGACCGGCACGGTCTCCAGGCTGGAGAGCACGTCGAGCTTGGTCAGGAAGTAGTCGGTGATGCCGTTGACCCGGGTGGCGTAACGAGCGATCACCGCGTCGAACCAGCCGCATCGCCGCTGGCGCCCGGTGGTCACCCCGACCTCACCACCGGTCTTGGACAGGTATTCGCCGTAGGAGTCGAACAGCTCGGTGGGGAAGGGCCCCGAGCCGACTCGAGTGGTGTAGGCCTTCAGGATGCCCAGCACCGTGGTGATGCGGGTCGGTCCGACGCCGGAGCCCACCGCCGCGCCGCCCGCGGTCGGGTTGCTCGACGTCACGTACGGGTAGGTGCCGTGGTCGACGTCGAGCAGGGTGCCCTGCGAGCCTTCCAGCAGCACGTTCTCGCCGCGGTCCAGCGCGGCGCCCAGCAGCAGGCTGGTGTCGGCGATGCGGTGCTTGAAACCCTCGGCCTGCTCCAACAGGTCTTCGAGCACCTGTTCGGGTTCCAGTGCCTTGCGGTTGTAGATCTTGACCAGCACCTGGTTCTTGAAATCCAGGGCGGCCTCGATCTTCTGGGCCAGCGACTCGTGGTCGAGCACGTCGGCGACCCGGATCCCGATCCGCGCGATCTTGTCCTGGTAGCAGGGCCCGATGCCGCGACCGGTGGTGCCGATCTTCTTGCTGCCCATGTAGCGCTCGGTGACCTTGTCGATGGCCACGTGATAGGGCATCAGCAGATGCGCATCGGCGGAGATCAGCAGCCGCGAGGTGTCCACGTCACGGCGTTCCAGGCCGGCCAGCTCGTCGAGCAGCACCCCCGGATCGACCACCACGCCATTGCCGATGACGTTGGTGACGTGCGGCGACAAGACCCCGGACGGGATCAGGTGCAGCGCGAAATTCTCCCCGGTGGGCAGGACCACCGTGTGGCCGGCGTTATTGCCGCCCTGGTAGCGCACCACCCACTGCACTCGTTCACCGAGTAGGTCGGTCGCTTTACCTTTGCCCTCGTCGCCCCACTGGGCGCCGATGACGACGATTGCCGGCATGGAATTCTCGCTAACTGTCTTGGCTTACTGTGGTCCAGCCGGTGACTGAGCCTATCTGAAGAGATTCACAAGGAGCGTGTTGAACGCCACTAACGGCACCAGGAGCCTGAAGAGGCCGCCCGAAACCGCCGTCTTGCTGTTTGCCGGACGGCCACTGCCACGCCCCTTGCGGGGGCTGCCGACAGTGCCGGTCGGCGACGATGCGAGCGACGGTGACCTGGATGCCGCCATCGCCCGTTATCGCAGGTTGGTGGTGGTAGGCGGCGACGCGGACCTGGCGAAGACGTTGACCCGGCTGCTGCGCACCGACCGGCTCGACGTCGAGCTCGGTTACGCACCGCGACGGCGCACGCCGGCCACCGCGGCCTACCGGCTGCCGGCCGGGTGGCGGGCCGCGCGGCGGTCCCGGCGGGGTACCGCTGCGCCAGTGCCACTGATCCGCGACGACGCCGGCACCGTCCTGGTGGGCGTTGGCCGGTGGCTGCCGGTGGACGGCGCCGCCGTGCTGCGCGGTGAGGGAATCGTCGACGACGCCGCCCTGTTCGACGGCGAGGTGAGCGCGGTGCTGATCGAGCCGATGGGCGCCGCACCGGGCGTGCGCGCCGGCGTCCCGGACCGGCGCGGCCGGGTACGACGCTGGGTGGCTGGGCGCGCGGCCCAACTGGGCACCACCGGTGCCCTGGTGGTGCGCGACGGCAGCTACAGCAGCCGGACGGTGAAGCGGTCTACCTTTTATCGGCACATCGAGGACTGGCTGCTGGTCGGCTAGCTTCTACTGCGTGAACGTGCATCCCCTACGCGGCCAGGCGGTACGGCCCAGCCCGGTGTTCCTGGCGCTGGTGGCCTTGACCGCCCTGGGCGGTGTGTTGGCGTGGCGGGCCGGTGAAGAGATCCGGCCGCTCGCCTACGCCGGGGTGTTCGTGTTCGTCATCGCCGGCTGGCTGGTCTCGTTGTGTCTGCACGAGTTCGGCCACGCCTACACCGCCTGGCGGTTCGGTGACCACGGCGCGCAGATGCGCGGCTATCTGACCCTCAACCCGCTGCGCTACACCCATCCGGGGCTGTCGCTGGTGCTGCCGATGCTCTTCATCGTGCTGGGCGGCATCGGCCTACCGGGCGGGGCGGTCTTCGTGCAGACGTCGTTCATGACGCCGCGACGGCGCACCCTGGTCAGCCTGGCGGGTCCGGCGGCCAATCTGGTGCTGGCCGTGCTGCTGTTGGGCGCCACGCGAGCCTTCTACGACCCCGCGCACCCGGTGTTCTGGTCCGGGGTGGCGTTTCTGGGCTTCCTGGAGCTGACCGCGGTGGTGCTGAACCTGCTGCCGATACCGGGGCTGGACGGCTATGGGGCGCTCGAGCCGCACCTGAGTCCGGCGACCCGCCGCGCCGTGGCGCCCTTCCAGCAATGGGGCCTGCTGGTGCTGCTGGTGTTGTTGCTTGCCTCGCCGGTGCTGAACCAGAAGTTCTTCGCACTGGTGTTGTGGTTCTTCGACCTGTTCGACGTGCCGCGCCTGTTGGTGTCGTGGGGTCTGAGCCTGACGCAGTTCTGGAGCACCTGGTTCTGAGTTCCCCGCCGTGATCCCGGCGGGCGTGAACCCGACTTCACGCCCGGCAGCGGGCCAGTCCGCCTATATTCACCTCCCATGGGCGCCGGTCACGATCACCGTCACACCGACTCCCGCCTGTCTCGAATGGTCGTCGGCGCCGCCATCCTGAGCGCCTTCTTCGTCATCGAACTGACCACCGCCATCACCATCAACTCGATGGCACTGCTCGCCGACGCGGGCCATCTGCTGACCGACCTGGCCGCCCTGTTCATGGGAGTGGCGGCGGTGATGCTGGCCCGGCGCGGCAGTACGTCACCGTCGCGCACCTACGGCTGGCACCGCGCCGAGGTGTTCACTGCGGTCGCCAATGCGGTGCTGCTGATCGGGGTAGCGACCTTCATCCTCACCGAGGCGATCCGCCGCATCGGCACTGCGCCGGACGTGCCGGGTGTACCGATGGTCGTGGTCGCCCTGGCCGGGCTTGCCGTCAACATCGGCGTCGCCCTGCTGCTGCGTTCGCAGTCTGCCGAGAGTCTCGCGGTGCGCGGCGCGTACATGGAGGTGGTCGCCGACACCGTCGGCAGCGTGGGCGTGCTGATCGCCGGCGTGGTCACCCTCACCACCACCTGGCCCTACGCCGACGTGGTGGTCGCGGTCTTCGTCGCGCTGTGGGTGTTGCCGCGCGCGTTCGCGCTGGCTGGGGCGGCACTGCGGATCCTGTCGGAGGCCTCACCCAGCCACATCGACGTAGCCGAACTCCGCGCGGCGCTCGCCGCCGTCGACGGCGTGACCGACGTGCACGACCTACACGTGTGGACGTTGGTTCCGGGCCAGGACATGGCCACCGCCCACCTGGGCACCAGCGCCGACACCGGGCGCGTACTGGCCGAGGCTCGGGCCGTGCTGGCCGCTCGCGGGTTGACCCACGCCACCGTGCAGGTGGAACCTGCCGGGCAGGGTGGCCGCTGCCCACTCGGCTGCTGATGCCCTAGCGGGTCAGCTCAGGCCCAGCGGCGAGCGGGCGGTGTGGTCGCAGTCGTCGAGCAGAGCCAGACAACGCGTCACCTCGTCGGTCTCCCCGATGCTGTCGGCGGCACGCGCCAGCGCGGCCACACACCGCAAAAAGCCCCGGTTGGGTTCATGTGCGTACGGCACCGGCCCGTAGCCCTTCCACCCGTTGCGGCGCAGCTGGTCCAGGCCCCGGTGGTAGCCGGTGCGTGCGTACGCGTAGGCGGTGACCGCGTTGCCCTCGGCCAGTGCCGCTTCGGCCAGCGCCGCCCACGCCACCGAGGCCGCCGGATGCGCGGCCGCGACAATCGCGGGATCCTGGTTGGCCCGCAGGCCGGCCTCGGCTTCGGGGTCGCCGGGCAGCAAGATCGGATCGGGCCTGAGGAGATCACCGGTGAGAGTCACATCGTCCATTCTGCCGTGCCGTCCATGGCCAGCCACTCCAGCAAGCCGGCGCCTCGCTCAGTAAACTAGCGGCAGCCGATCCGAAACAGCCGGCGGACATTGGAGGATCAGCCACTCATGCCAAACCCACCGGAACCGGATGCCACCGAGCCGACCGACGACGCCGCTCCCACGGAGCAACCCGACGGCGACGATCAGGTCACCGAGATCCAGCCCGTCACCTCAGCGGACGACGAGACCGCGACGGCCATCCTCGCGGAAACACCCGCGGAAGCCGACGCCGTCACCGAGGTGATCACCACCGAGGCCACGCCCCAGGAACCCGGGCCCGATGGATCACCGGAGCGCCGGTTCACCGCACCCGGGTTCGACGCGGGGCACACCGAAGTCATACCGTCGGTGGGCGATGCGGACACCGAACTGATCGCCCAGCAAAGCGATGACGCGGGAAAGGCCATCCCGCAACAGATTCCGGCTCGGGTCGGCGGCAAACTGCCCTCTACCGTCTCCCGCAGCTGGGGCTGGGTGATGGCGGTGATCCTGATCATCCTGGCGCTCGCGGTCATCGCGGTGCTGGGCACGCTGTGGCTTACTCGCGACACTCGGCAGGCCGCCTCGCAGGAAGAGCACGTCCGCGCCACCATTCAGAACTTCGACGTCGCCATGCAGAACGGTGACCTGGCCGCATTGCGCAGCCTGACTTGCGGCGACATCCGCGACCGCTACGTCAACTACGACCAAAAGGCTTGGGACGACACCTACCGCCGGATTGCGGCAGCCAAGCAGTACCCGGTGGTCGCCAGCATCGACGAGGTGGTGGTCAACGACGGTCAAGCCGAAGCCAACGTCACCGCCTTCATGGCCTACGAGCCGCGGGTCCGCTCAACCCGCAGCTTCGACCTTCAGTTCCGCGACGACCAGTGGAAGATCTGCCAGTCGCACGGCAGCTAGCATGCTTCGTTGACTCTGCGCCTACGGCGGGGGTTACTCGAACTTTCCCGCCGTGGACGCAGAGTCAACGACTCAGGCCAGGCTCTTGCCGGCGCTGTGCAGGTCGTTGCAGGCCTCGATGACGCGCTCGGTCATGGCGGCCTCGGCCTTCTTGAGGTAGCTACGCGGGTCGTAGACCTTCTTGTTGCCCACCTCGCCGTCGACCTTGAGCACGCCGTCGTAGTTGGTGAACATGTGCGCGGCCAGCGGGCGGGTGAACGCGTACTGGGTGTCGGTGTCGACGTTCATCTTCACCACCCCGTAACGCAGCGCCTCCTCGATCTCGGACTTCAGCGAGCCCGAGCCGCCGTGGAAGACGAAGTCGAACGGCTTGGAGCCGTCGGCCAGGCCCAGCTTGGCCGACGCCACCTTCTGACCCTCGGCCAGGATGTCCGGGCGCAGCTTGACGTTGCCCGGCTTGTAGACGCCGTGCACGTTGCCGAAGGTGGCGGCCAGCAGGTACTGGCCCTTCTCACCGGCGCCCAGGGCGGCGACGGTCTTCTCGAAGTCTTCGGGCGAGGTGTAGAGCTTCTCGTTGATCTCGGCTTCCACGCCGTCCTCTTCACCGCCGACCACGCCGATCTCGACCTCGAGGATGATCTTGGCGGCCACGGCCTGGGCCAGCAGCTCCTGGGCGATGTCCAGGTTCTCGTCGATCGGCACTGCCGAGCCGTCCCACATGTGCGACTGGAACAGCGGATTCTCGCCGGCCTTGACGCGCTCGGCTGAGATCGCCAGCAGCGGCCGCACGAAGCCGTCCAGCTTGTCCTTCGGGCAGTGGTCGGTGTGCAGGGCCACGTTGATCGGGTACTTGGCGGCGATCACATGGGTGAACTCGGCCAGCGCCACCGCACCGGTCACCATGTCCTTGACGCCCAGGCCGGAGCCGAATTCGGCGCCGCCGGTGGAGAACTGGATGATGCCGTCACTGCCCGCGTCCGCGAAGCCCTTGATCGCCGCGTTGATGGTCTCCGACGACGTGCAGTTGATCGCGGGGAATGCGTACGCGTTCTCCTTGGCGCGGCCCAGCATCTCGGCGTAGATCTCGGGGGTGGCGATGGGCATGGGAACTCTCTCCTCTGAGCTGTCCGAAACTGCCCTCGAGTATCGCAGGGGCGGTTTCACCGGTGGCCCCCGGTATGTTGGTGCGTCATGAGCACCACCGCGGTCGCGATGCCGGGCCTGCTGGACCCGATGTATTGGCTGGGTGCCGGGGGCATCTTCCACGGCGCCGTACTGCCGGCCATCCTGGTGGTGGTCTTCATCGAGACCGGCCTGCTGTTCCCGCTGCTGCCGGGCGAATCACTGCTGTTCACCGGTGGCCTGCTGGCCGCCAAGGGGCTGGCCCCCGACATCTGGATCTTGGCGCCCGCGGTCGCCGTGGTGGCGGTGCTGGGCGATCAGTGCGGCTACTTCATCGGCCGGCGGATCGGGCCGGCGCTGTTCAAAAAGGAAGACTCTCGCTTCTTCAAGAAGCACTACGTCACCGAGTCGCACGCGTTCTTTGAGAAGTACGGGCCGTGGGCGATCATCCTGGCCCGGTTCGCGCCGTTCGTCCGGACGTTCGTGCCGGTGGTGGCGGGAGTGTCCTACATGCGCTACCCGGTGTACCTGGCGTTCGACATTGTCGGCGGCATCCTGTGGGGCGCCGGGGTGACGACGTTGGGGTACTTCCTGGGCAACGTGCCGTTCGTCCACGAGAACCTGGAAAAGATCATCCTGGTGATCCTGTTCGTGTCGATGATCCCGGCGTTCATCGCCGCGGCGAAGGCCTACCGCAGCCGCCGCGCCCCGTCTGTCGACGCTGACTCTGCGCTCACGGCGCAAAAGTCCGAGTAGACCGCGCCCTCAGCGCAGAGTCAACGAGCCGGCGGGCCGGCCGCGACGTTGTGCGCAGCCTCCATCAGCATCCAGCCGCCCAACTGCACCGACAGGTCCCGTTCGGGGATCTCGGACTCACGCACCGCACCGGCGATGGAAGTGGCCACCGCGCCGTCGGCCCGGGGCACCTCGGCGATCTGGTCCCAGGACGCCCCGAACAACGGCAGCCCGTCGACCGATTGCCGGTAATCCCACGCCGATTTCGCCGACGACAGCACCAGTTTGCCGGCGGTGTCGCGCGCCTGCGCGTCGGCGGCGGACTCGCCCGGCAACGCGGTGGCGACCAACGCAAGGTAGCGGGCGGTGATCCCGGCGAACAGCCCGCCGTCGCCGCCGCCGGCGCCCTTGATCACCCCGCCCGGGGCCATCTGCTTGCTGACCGCGGCCACCAGCCGGTGCACGCGAGCGGCGTGCCGCTGCGCTCCGGTGCGCGCCGCCAGTTCGGTCTCCAGCCCGAGCACCACGCCTTGGCAGTAGGTGTACTCGGCGCGCACCAGCGAACCCTCCCTGATGCCGTCGAACACCAGGTCGGTGTCCGGGTCGATCAGGGTGGCGTCGATCCAGTCGCCCATCTGCTGGGCGCGCTCCAGCCACCCGGGCTCGCGGGCCAGAAAGATCCCGGCCGGACCGTTGGCGGGGGCGTTGAAGAAGGGGGGCTCGGCGTCCTTACGCTCCTTCCTCCATGGAATGCCGCCGCCGGCTTCGGGCATCCATGAGTCGGTCAGCTCGCGGGTCAGGGTGCCCAGGGCACGGTGCCGGTCGAGGCCGGTGACCAGGCAGGCCCGTTGGATTGCCAGCGCCAGCCAGGCCATGTCGTCGTAGTAGGCGTTGGTCCAGCGGCCCACGTTGCGCAGACGGTGCGTGCGGATCTGCCGTTTGATCCGGGTCACCCGTTCGGGTTGCGGGTCACGCAGCTGGGCGTCGACCAGGCAATCGATCAGGTGCGCCTGCCACCAGTAGTGCCAGTGCGGGGCGCGCCGGATCGGCGGCCAGGCGACCACACCGAGCTGGGTGCCTGGCAGATGCCAGAGCGACTTGAGATGCCTCGCGATGACGGCAGCTTCGGCGCTTTCGGCGCGATTCGCCCAGAGGAGATCCATAGCCGTTGATCCTGCCCTACCAGGCCTGATCGAGGTGGCCATGACGGCTGATCCAGGCGTGCATCACGATCCCGGCGGCCACCCCGACATTGATACTGCGGGTCGAGCCGAACTGGGCGATGGACACCGTCAGGTCCGCGCCGGCACGAGCTTCGTCGCTGATACCGGGGCCTTCACTGCCGAACACCAGCAGACAGTCGACGGGCAGGGCGGTCTGCTCCAGGCGCACCGCCCCGGCCACGTTGTCCACCGCGACGACGGTGAGCCCCTGCTGGGCAGCGAATTCCAGGAGATCGGCGGCTGTTTCGTGATGGGCCAGCCGCTGGTAGCGGTCGGTGACCATGGCTCCGCGCCGATTCCAACGCCGACGCCCGACGATGTGCACGGTGTGCACAGCAAACGCGTTAGCGGTGCGCACCACCGAACCGATGTTGGCGTCGTGCCCGAAGTTCTCGATCGCGATGTGCAGCCGGTGCCGGCGGCGGTCGATGTCGGCGACGATCGCCTCGCGGGTCCAATAGCGGTAGGCGTCGACGACGTTGCGGCGGTCACCCTCGCGCAGCAGTTCCGGGTCGTAGCGGGAGTCGCTCGGCGGTGGTCCCTGCCAGGGGCCGACGCCGTTGGCCGGCGAGAACCACTCGGTAGGGCCCGGCGGTTCAGCGAGGCTCGACGGAGGAGAGGCGAAGCTGGGACCGCCGCATGAATCGGGATGGTCCGACGACTCGTTCACGAGGTGGTCCACACGGCGGCGTGCGTACCCACCACCGACACCGAGGGGTAGAGCAGCGCGGCGTTGATCTCCCCGTGCGTGCACAGCGAGGTCGGCACGTGCACCGAGTTCAGCGACGCCTCCGGCAGGATCAACACCGACGACCCGGCCGCGACGCAGTCCGCCCCCAGCCCAGGCATCGGCGTCGACGGCCCGGCGATCAGCATCAACGGTCCACCACGCGCCTGGGCGTCGTCGCGGTACTGCGTAGCCACCGCGTCGACGGACAGGTTCAGCACCATATAACCGTTGCCGGTGAACGCCTTTGGGTCGCCAAGGGCCGTCGGCGCCAGCGGCACGCCGTCGGCCCGATAGGCCGCCACGCCCTGCGCGGTGAGCAGCAGACCGGTGTCACCCGGGTTGACCGGCGCCAGGCCCACCGGGAACGCGGCAGCGTAGGCCACCGTCGTGTCTTTGATCCGGTCGGCGGGTGAGTAGACATACACCCCGCGCACCGCGCTGCGCTCTTTGAGCGGACCCAGACACACGGTCCCGTTCAACCGGTCGGATTCCTTGCCCGACAACGGTGTCGGCACGAACTCCCCCAGCAGTTTGCAGCTGCCCACCCCGGTGACCTCGACCGGGTGCGCGGGGGTGCCATACACCCCGAACCGCAGATCGCCGGGCGCTGCGTGTCCCCCGTCGGCGTCGGCGACCTGGGCCTTGACGTCGATCAGCGCGTAGTCAAGCTCCCAGCGCAGGTTGGACAGGGTCATCTGCCAGCCCAGAACGGTGATCTCCGAACCGATTCGGGCGCCCTCGGCACCGAAGGGACCGGTCGGGCCGGAGCCCGAGCAGGCCGCGGCGCAGGTGACGGCCAACGCCGATATCAGCGCGATGAGTCTCCGCACGACCGTCCTCGGGGTGTTCAGTCCAGGCCCAGCTCGGCCAGGCCGAGCACACTGCGGTACGGCACGCCCTCGGCCTCGATGGCCTCGGCCGCGCCGGTGGCGCGATCGACCACGGTGACCACGCCGACGACGTGTCCGCCTGCCTGACGCACGGCGCGCACCGCGGTCAGCGCCGACCCACCGGTGGTGCTGGTGTCCTCCACCACCAGAACCGGTTGGCCGGCCACGTCGAACCCTTCGATAAGGCGTTGCATGCCATGGGCTTTCACCGACTTACGCACCACGAATGCATCGATCGGGCGGCCCGCGGCGTGCATGACGGCGGTCGCCACCGGGTCCGCACCCAGGGTCAGGCCGCCCACGGCGGCGTAGTCCCAGTCATCGGTGAGTTGGCGGACCAACCGCCCGATCAGGGCGCCGGCGCGATGGTGCAGGGTGGAACGACGAAGGTCGACGTAGTAGTCGGCCTCGGCGCCCGAGGACAGCGTCACGCGGCCGTGCACCACCGAAAGCTGGCGCACCAGCGCGGCGAGCTCATCGCGTTCGTCGTTGTTAAGTGCGGCCACGGCCCCTCCCGAACGTGTTGGTCAGCGTGCGCGAAAGCCCGCGCGGAATGAGCCGACTGGCGCCTACCAATGTCTTGTATTGCAGACCCGGAACGCTGACCACCTCACCGCGCGCGACGTCGGCCAGACTGGCCGCGACCACGTCGTCGACCTCCATCCACAGAAACGACGGCAACGTGGCCATGTCGATCCCGGCGCGCTCATGGAACTCGGTGTGCACATAGCCCGGGCAGACCACGTGGATTCCGACGCCGGTGCCCTGCAGGCCGCCGGCCAGTCCTTCGGTAAACGACACCACCCAGGCCTTCGAGGCCGAGTACGTCGAACCGCGTCCGGACAGCAGCCCGGCGACGCTGGCGATGTTGATGACGGTGCCGGCGCCTGCCTCGACCATCGCGGGCAGCGCGGCTCGGGTCAGCTGCATCACCGCGGTGACGTTGACGTCCAGTTGCGACTGCAGCAGGGCGGGGTCGGCGGTCCAGAACTCACCGGACGTGCCGAACCCGGCGTTGTTGACCAGCACCCGCACCCCGGCGCGCAGCCGCTCGGCCACTGTGGCGCGGCCGGCGGCGTCGGCCAGGTCGGCGGGCAGCACCTCGACGGCACCGCCGTGGCTGCCACGCAGTTCGGTTGCCAGGGTCTCCAGGCGCTCGACGTCGCGGGAGACCAAGACCAGGTCATATCCGTCGGCGGCGTAGCGGCGGGCATAGCCGGCGCCCAACCCCGAGGTGGGCCCGGTGACCACGGCGACGGGGCGAGACATGCCCGTCAGAGTAGCGAAGCCGGCGGTGTCGGCCGTCGTCGGATGTCAGCGCTGATAGTGCGCGGTCTGGCGTCCGTTGCGACCGCCGGGTGCGTGCAGCACGTCCGAGGAACTATCTCGGCTCGTCCGGCGGCGCTGCTGCGGCTCGGCGGCCGAGGCGGCGTTGCCCGGTGCCGGCGTGGCAGCTCGCGGCGCCGACGGAAGCTGCTCGGCTTCGCTGTCGTCCGCCGCCTCCGCGGCACTCGCCGACGAGCCCAGCGGACGGCTGGGTTGGCCGTTGCGGCGGCCCGTTGCGGCGGCAGCGGCTTCGGCGGGCTGGCGCCGCGGGTTCGGCGGCAGCACCCGCAACAGGTCGTTGAACTGGCGGACGCTGCGCAGTCCCTCGTCCCACTGGGCGCGGGTGCTGGTGATGGGCATGCTCACCAGCGTCCAGTTCGCCTCGTTCCACATGATTTCCGCGCAGTCCGGGGCGGTGTGGGCGAACGTGACCATCCGCCGGTCGCAGGCCCGCCTCGCCGCGTCGAGGTTGGTGGAGTACACCATCCGCGGGCCGATGGCCCCGAGCAGCCAGATGTCGTTCTCGCGCGGCTCCTTGAGGCCCTTGAGCCGCACGTCGACGACCACGTTGGTGCTGACCTTGCGGTGCAGGGCGATCACCGTCGCCACTTCGTCCAGGTCGAAGATGTAGACGGCCTCACCGCGGATCTGGCCGAGCACGACATTGCGCACCGGCGCCTCGCCCACCGTCGACATCACGCCGCGTTTCCAGCGGTGCAGGATCTCGGCGGATTCCGGTTCGAAGTCGAAACCGTGCGAACGAGCCCAGGACTTACGGCGCCGACTGCGGCCGCGCCGCTGGTCGATGTCCACGTACAGCAATACCGCCGCGCCGACGAAACACAGCGCGGACAGCGTGAACCAAAGCGGGACCATTGGGCCTAGCGTATCTGTTCTCCGGCGCGATCGACGAATGTCCTCAGGTCACAACCCTGTATCACCGCGGCGCTACGGCGTCACGATGTTGTTCGGAACGATGTGCATGGACCCGTCACCGGCCGTCGAGACGTATACCTCGTTCTGCTGGAACAGCCAGTTACCGGTGTTCATCGAGCTACCTGACACGATCGTCGGGCTGTTCGACGAGGTCGAATTCACCGTGTAGTCGTACAGCAGGGTGCCGCCCTTGGTGGGGTCGCCGGTGTACACGCTGACCTGCTGGCCGGGGGCCAGTACGTCTCCCGCGCTTCCGTTCGTCAGGCTTACCGGGATCGTCCCGTTCACCCCGCCGGAATCCATGACCGAGCTCACCTGGGTGGCCGTGTGGCCTCCGTCGAACGACACGTACAGGGGCGCATTCGGCGAGCCCTCGACCGTGACTCCGCCGGTCAGCGGGTCGGCGCCGAACGTCAGGGTGCCGGCGTGTTGGTTGATCAGCACCCCGTCGCCGAGCGCACCCGGTAGCGCGGTGGTCGGGATGCTGCCGGGACTGGGACCGACGGCATTCGCCCCAATGCCCAGAATGCCGTCGGCGTTGCCGCCGAGGTAAGAACTGAGAGTCCAGTCCCCATTGAGCAGGGAAGTGAGGCTGACCGGGAACGCGAACAAGACGGCATCGACATCGGTCGTGCCGCTGGTGACCGTGTCCCCGGCGGCGTCGGTGAAGCCCACCGTGGTGGGCAGCTCGGTATAGAGATAGCCCAGCGAGTTGCCGTACTCGCCATATTGGATGGTGGGGAGCCCGGAGAGATCCGACCAGTTGATGCCGGACCAGTTGATGTCCCAGATCGGCATGACCAGACCAGCCGAGCCGGTGTCGACAAGCACCGACGATTCCGGGCCACCGCCCACCGAGACGTTGACCACCGGCTCGGTATCACTGTTGATCTGCAGCGGAACGGTGAAGCTGTCCGGGATGCTGACATCTGAGCCGGAGGCGGCGGCACTGCCGGCCACGCTCGCGTCGGCGGCCCCACCGAAGATCCACTGCTCAAGATCGTTGATCGGGGTGAAGACGAGGTTCTGGTACCAGCCGTCGAACAGCGTGTCCATCGAGGCCAGGGCGGAACCGGGGTCGGTGTCTGCGGCGATACCGGGGTCCATCGCACTGAGGGCGTCGATGATGGGCTGGAACAGGTCATCGATGTCGGCGTGAGCCGGCGGCGCGGGAATTCCCAGCGCCAGGGACACCCCGGCCGCCGCGGCGACACCGATCATCCGTCGACGAGCTGCCATCTCCGAAACCTCCCCCGCGTGAGGTCACGGACACCCGCTGAGCCGTAACCAACCGCGGTCAGCTAACCCACCCAGGGGCGCAGAACACCAGGGGATTCAGCCAAGAAAGAGCCAAAAATCGGTTGGGAAGCTCACCCGACTCCCGGCCACCACCTCATCAGGGTTCGATGGGGGTGCCGCCGATGATGGTCTGCCCGCCGGGTACGCCGTAGTTGATGTAGACGGGCTGCTGGCCGAAGAGCCAGTTACCGGTGTTCATGTTGTTACCGCCCACCACGAACGGGCTGCGAGTGGCTTCATCCGTTGGCGACGGGAGCATCGAGTTGACCTTGTACTCGTACAGCAGCGTCGTGCCGTCCTTGGCGTAGACCGAGATGATCGTCCCGTCAGGCAGCTTTCCGTCGGCGGTCGGCGTGATGCCCCCGAGCGCCGAGGACGGCATGGTGCCGTACACCCCGCCGGAGTCGATCACCCCGCGGACATTCGTGAGCGGTCCGTCATTGAGCTGCACCTTCAGGTCCGCCCACGGTGCACCCTGGATGACGGTTCCGCCCTCATACGGGTTGTCCCCGAAGATCAGTTTGCCGCCCGGCTGGTCGATCAGCACGCCGTTGCCGAGGTTGCCCGGCAGATCGGCGGTCGGAATGTGGTCGGGGGTGGGTCCGAGCGCGTTGGGTCCGATGCCCAAGATTCCGGTGGAGGAGCCGGCCAGGTAGCTCTCAATGGACCACGGGCCCAACAGGTTGAAGTCCGCCGGGAACGCGAACAGCACCGCATCCACGGTGGTGTCCGCGGTGAGGGTGTCGCCGTTCTCACCGGTGAAGGTCACCGTGGTGGGCAGTTCCAGATAGAAGTAATTCAGCGCACCGCCGAATTGACCGATGTTGAAACCGGTGGGCAGGCCCGTGATGCCGAACGGGTTGATGTTCCAGATCGGGATGACCAGCCCGGCGGCGCCGGTGTCGACCAGCACCTCGGTCTGTGCGCCGCCGCCCACCGAGACGTTGATCACCGGTTGGGTGTTGAGATTGACTTCCATCGGGACGGTGAAGCTGTCGGGCAGGTTGTCACTGTCCGGGCCGTAGGCAACGGCACTGCCAGGAAGGGCGTCACCGAACAGCCACGGCGCGATGCTGTTGAGCGGGTTGTAGACGAGGTCCTGGTACCAGCCGTTGAACAGGGTGTCCAACGAGGACAGCGCAGAACCCGGGTCGGTGTCTGCGGCGAGGCCGGGGTCAACCCAACTGATCGCGTCGATGATCGGCTGGAACAGGTCGTCCCAGTCAGCCTGAGCGGCCGGTGCGGGCGCACCCAATGCCAGGACCGCCCCCACGGCACCGACGGCACCCGCTAGGCGATGGCGACGAGCTGACATGGCTACCCTCCGGATGAACAACGGTGCAGGAATACACCGGAATTTCTCAGTAACCGCTAGGCTAACCGATCAGCTTCGACACCGCATCCGCAAAGGAGCGCTGGACAACGACAGGCCCCCCGGAACTGCTTCCGGGGGGCCTTATCGTGAGGGGAATCTCAGCCCAGGACCAGCGACTCGCCGTCCGCGCTGATGTTGATCGGCACCACGTCACCGTCGTGCACCTCGCCGGCCAGCAACATCTTGGCCAGCTGGTCGCCGATCGCCTGTTGGATCAACCGCCGCAGTGGACGTGCCCCGTAGACCGGGTCGAATCCGCGCTGGGCCAGCCACTTCTTGGCCTCCAGCGACACCTCGATGGTCAGCCGCCGCTGCGCCAGCCGCTTGGCCAACTGCTGCAGCTGGATGTCGACGATCCGCACCAGTTCCTCGGGGTCCAGGCCCTCGAAGATCAGCACGTCGTCCAGCCGGTTGATGAACTCCGGCTTGAACGCCGCCCGCACCGCGGCCATCACCTGCTCTTCGGAGCCACCGGACCCCAGGTTGGAGGTCAGGATCAGGATCGTGTTGCGGAAGTCCACGGTGCGGCCCTGTCCGTCGGTGAGCCGGCCCTCGTCGAGGACCTGCAGCAGCACGTCGAACACGTCCGGGTGAGCCTTTTCGACCTCGTCGAACAACACCACGGTGTAGGGCCGGCGGCGAACCGCCTCGGTCAGCTGACCGCCCTGGTCGTAGCCGACGTAGCCGGGGGGCGCACCGACCAGGCGAGCCACCGAGTGCTTCTCGCCGTACTCGCTCATGTCGATGCGGACCATGGCCCGTTCGTCGTCGAACAGGAAGTCGGCCAGCGCCTTGGCCAGCTCGGTCTTGCCAACGCCGGTGGGACCCAGGAACAGGAACGAGCCTGTGGGCCGGTTGGGGTCGGCGACCCCGGCCCGGCTGCGCCGCACCGCATCCGAAACGGCCTGCACCGGCTTGTGCTGTCCGACGACGCGCTTGCCGAGCTCCTCTTCCATGCGCAGCAGCTTGGCGGTCTCGCCTTCCAGCAGCCGGCCGGCGGGGATGCCGGTCCAGGCGCTCACCACATCGGCGATGTCGTCCGGGCCGACCTCTTCCTTGAGCATGACATCCTCGCGGGCCTGCGCATTGGGCAGCGCGGCTTCGAGTTTCTTCTCCACCTCGGGAATGCGCCCGTAGCGCAGCTCGGCAGCCTTGGCCAGGTCGCCGTCGCGCTCGGCTCGGTCGGACTCGCCGCGCAGCGCTTCCAGCTGCTCCTTGAGCTCGCGGACGATGTCGATGGCACCCTTCTCGTTCTGCCACCGGGTCGTCAGCTGCGCCAGCTTCTCCTTGTAATCAGCCAGCTCGCTGCGCAGCTTCTCCAACCGGTCCTTGGAGGCGTCATCGGATTCCTTGCTCAGCGCCATCTCTTCGATTTCCAGCCGGCGCACGAGTCGCTCGACCTCGTCGATTTCCACGGGCCGCGAGTCGATCTCCATCCGCAGCCGCGACGCGGCCTCATCGACCAGGTCAATGGCCTTGTCCGGCAAGAACCTTGCGGTGATATAGCGGTCGGAAAGAGTGGCCGCGGCCACCAGCGCGGAGTCGGTGATGCGCACACCGTGGTGCACCTCGTAGCGGTCCTTGAGTCCGCGCAGGATGCCGATGGTGTCCTCGGCCGACGGTTCGCCGACGTAGACCTGCTGGAAACGACGCTCCAGGGCGGCGTCCTTCTCGATGTACTTGCGGTACTCCTCCAGCGTTGTGGCGCCGACCAACCGCAGCTCGCCGCGGGCCAGCATCGGCTTGATCATGTTGCCGGCGTCCATCGCGCCCTCGCCGGTGGCACCGGCGCCCACGATGGTGTGCAGCTCGTCGATGAACGTGATGATCTGCCCGGCGGAGTTCTTGATCTCGTCCAGCACGGCCTTGAGGCGTTCCTCGAACTCGCCGCGGTACTTGGCCCCGGCCACCATCGAGCCCAGGTCCAGGCTGACGACGGTCTTGTCGCGCAGACTGTCCGGGACGTCGCCGGCGACGATGCGCTGGGCCAGGCCCTCGACGATCGCGGTCTTGCCGACGCCCGGCTCGCCGATCAGCACCGGGTTGTTCTTGGTGCGCCGGCTCAAAACCTGCACCACCCGGCGGATTTCGGTGTCACGGCCGATCACCGGGTCCAGCTTGCCCTCGCGGGCACGCGCGGTCAGATCGGTGGAGTACTTCTCCAACGCCTGGTAGCTGGCCTCCGGGTCGGGGCTGGTGACCCGAGCGCTGCCACGCACCTTGACGAACGCCTCCCGCAACGCCTGCGGTGAAGCGCCGTGGCCGGTCAGCAGTTTGGCGACATCGGAGTCGCCGGTGGCCAGCCCCACCATCAGGTGCTCGGTGGAGACGTACTCGTCGTCGAGTTCGGTCGCCAGCTGTTGGGCCACGGTGATCGCGGCCAGGGAGTCGCGGGACAGCTGCGGTTGCGCGTTGGAACTGGCGACCTGCGGCGCCAGATCGATCAGGTGCTGCGCTTCGTTGCGGATCGTCGCCGGGTTCACACCGACCGCCTCCAGCAGCGGCGCGGCGATCCCGTCGTTCTGGGTCAGCAGGGCCTGCAACAGATGCGCGGGCCGGATTTCGGGGTTGCCGGCGGCGGTGGCCGTCTGCAAAGCCGCGGTCAGTGCTGCCTGCGTCTTGGTGGTCGGGTTGAACGAGTCCACGACACCTCCATTCGGGGTCAGAGCGGGCCGAGAAGGTCCCGCCAAAAATGCTTGTCGTGTTGTTCAACGCCGTCAAGGTTGAGTCTGTTCCGCTCAAGTTTATTTTTCTGCCGAGCGGCGCTCCGCCTCAGCCCAGGCGCAGCGTGCGACGCGCGTTCTGAACCAACCGCGGTAACCGGGAGGCGCCCATCAACGCCCGGAACAACCAACTGTCGTCCGAGGGCAGCACTCCTGCCGACTGGGTGGCATCGAGCAGGTCGAACAGCGTCTCCCCCTCATACATCAGCCCGTCGGTGTTGAAGTGGTAGCGGTCCACCGCAGTGCACTGCACGAAGGTACCGACACCGTGGATCGCCGGGGCCGACTCGTCGTAGGGGTAGAAGCGCAGGGTGCCGCTGAAGTGCCCACTGCCGATGTAGCGAACGACGATCCGGGTCTCACCCTCCGGGGTGACGTCGAAATACACCTGCCCGGGGAGGGGGTCGTAGCGCCAGTCCGGGATGGCGTCGAGGAAGGAGAAGTTGTAGCGCTCGAATTCCTCAAGCCCGACGATGATCCGACCGAAGGTGGTGGGGTCCTTGTAGCGCAGGTCTGGGACATAGAGCTCGTGGTTGAGCGACATGTCCCGCATCAGCCAACTCCACCAATACTTTTTGGCCCATTCGGCCGCGAAAGCCACGTCGATCCCGCGGTCGGCGTAGTGGGCGATCTTGCGGTCCAGGTCGACGAACCACTGCTGGGTCATGGCATTGAGCTCGGGTTCGGTGAGCACCTTGACCTTCCCGCCGGCCCTGTTGCCGGGAAGGAATTCCGGCAACGGCTGACGCAGCCTCGGCTTGGTGATCGCCTCCCGAAATAGCGCTTCGTCGAACATATCCCAACCCTCCGACCAACTGGAATCGCCTGATTCCTCTATGTAAGCAGGCCCGGGAACGTATCCTCAAGCGTCCCCACGATTCGGAGGTGCGCATGGGTGGCGAAAGGGCGCCGCGGGTGTGGCGCGGCCAGACCCACGATGCCCGGTCCCAAGCACGTCGAGCTCAGCTGATCGAGGCAGGGGTGGAGCTGCTGGGCACCGGGGGCACGGCCGGGGTCACCATGCGCGCGGCATGCCGCGACGCCGGGCTCAGCCTTCGCTACTTCTATGAAAGCTTCAGTGACACAGACGAGCTGATCCTGGCCGTGTACGACCACTGCAATGCCGAGCTGCTTGCCACCATGGCCGGTGTCGCAGGCAAAGCGGCTCCGATCAGCGTGGCACTCGACAGGGCGACGGCCTATTTCGAGGAGGATCCCCGTCGGCTCCGGATCCTGTTGCGCGAGCCGCAGTCCAGCACCCTGTTGGCCGATCATCGCGCCGATGTCCTGCCTGGCCTACTGGGCGCGCTGATCGGCACATCCGGCGCCGGCAATTCGTCTCCCGCCACCGCCGCACAAGCCATGAGTGCCAGCGCCCTGTCCGGAGCGCTCACCACGCTGGTTCTCGACTGGGCCGATGGCCGTCTGCACGTCAGCCGTGCCGAACTGGTGAAGTTCGCAGCAGACCTGGTGCGCGCCGAGCTGAGCCTGGCAAGCCCATCACAGAGTTGATTTCTGACATGAGCTTGCGCCGGGCCGCGGACGCGTCCACAGGTACAGGACGATCCAGGCGCCGTAGCCCAGAGCCATCCCCGCGTACATGACGAGGGGATCGTCCTGGCCGTGCACGCTGAGGTAGAGCACAACACCGGCAATCAGCGCCGGCAGCACTGCCGCGCGACGCCGCAGCGCGAATGCAACCGCGACGAGCACGATCGACGCAATCAGCAGCACAGGACTGATCCGGTGCAGCGTGTCGAGCACAGTGGCGAGCCACCCCTGGGATCCGCCGGCGCCGTGCCCGGCGTGCCCCGCACCGGCCGCAACCGATGCGCCGGCGCCAAGCGCCACCAGGATCGCCGGCAGGCAACAGGCCAGCGTGCAGGTCAGTGCGGCAACCACTCCCGCCGCCCCGAATCGGCGCCCGGCGGGCTTCGACGAGCGGGGCCGGTCGCGACATTCTGACGTGGGTGACATCTCCGCCTTCCGTAGGTATCTTGTGAACCTATACCCCGTATGGGTATCTAGCAAGGGTGTGGTTCTGCATGACCCGGCACGCGCCGCCCGGTCCGATACGGTGCAGCTATGACGACCAGCCTGGCTTCGCTATGGACCGCGTTGATACCGCTCGCGCTGGTGGTGGCCCTCTCGCCGATCACCGTCATCCCGGCCGTACTGGTGCTGCACACCGCACGCCCGCGCGAGACCGGACTGGCCTTCCTGCTCGGTTGGCTGGTGGGCCTGGCGGCCCTGACGCCGCCTTCATCGCGATATCCGGACTGCTGGGCGGACTGCACACGACCCCGCCGACCTGGGCGTCCTGGTTGCGGATCGTCGTCGGTACGGTGCTGATCGCGTTCGGCGTCTACCGGTGGGCGACCCGGCACGGGCACGGCGAGATGCCGCGCTGGATGC
The DNA here is from genome assembly GCF_045310925.1 of Mycobacterium sp. SMC-15. Lineage (NCBI taxonomy): Bacteria > Bacillati > Actinomycetota > Actinomycetes > Mycobacteriales > Mycobacteriaceae > Mycobacterium > Mycobacterium sp. SMC-15. The sequence continues at coordinate 35,589 of NZ_JBJIAJ010000016.1, forward strand.
GCTCATTCACCTCGATGTCCCCGCTCCGCGCGGGCCTGACGGCCGCGGCGCTCGCCGTGATTCGGCCCGAGGTTCTGTTCATGTGTGCGGCGGCCGGCCTGGCCATCGGCAGCGCCGGACTGAGTAGAGAGGACAGTTGGCCCGCGGCCGTATTTTTTGTCGTGCTCTCCGCATCCTCGGTGCTGATCCCGATTCTGGGCTACCTGGCGGCCAGCGACCGACTCGACCCGGCACTGAACCGGCTCAAGAACTGGATGGAGCAGCAGCACGCCGCGCTGACCGCCGTCGTCCTAGTCCTCATCGGTGCGATGGTGGTCTACAACGGTATTCACGCGCTATAGCCGGCGTCGCCGCCGGCCAGCATTAAGATCGCGGCCGTGGGACTGGACGATCGCGATGCGCTGCGCGTGCTGCATGACGCGTTTGCCGTGCCATCCGACGGTTCCGGTGTTGTCGCGCAGTTCTTCACCCGATGGTTCGGCACCGACCCGTCGGTGCGTGACCTGTTCCCCGCCGACCTGACCGCCCAGCGGTCCGCTTTCGCGCATGCCATCAGCTGGGTGCTCGGCGAATTCATCGCCCAACGGGCCCAGGAACCCGTGGCGCTTTTGGCTCAACTGGGCCGTGACCACCGCAAGTACGGTGTGACGCAACGCCATTACCAGGTGGTGGGCCGAGTGCTGCTGGCTACGCTGAGTGACGAGTTGGCCGACCGGTGGACCGCAGCCATCGACGACGCCGCCCGCGAAGCGCTGAACCTGATCATCGGGGTAATGGGCGGGGCCGCCGACGCCGAAGAGGGCCCGGCGTGGTGGGACGGCACCGTCGTCGAGCACCTGCGGGTGTCCCGCGACATGGCAGTCGTGCGGATCCAGCTGGACCAACCGCTGCCCTATCACCCGGGCCAGTACGTCAAAGTCGAGGTGCCGCAGTGCCCGCGATCGTGGCGCTACTTGAGCCCGAGCATGCCCCCCGACCAGACCGGGGCCATCGAGTTTCACGTCCGCGCGGTCCCCGCCGGTCTGGTCAGCACCGCCATCGTCAACGAAACACGGCCCGGCGAGCGGTGGCGACTGTCCAGTCCCCACGGCGGATTGCATGTCGATCGCGACGCCGGTGACGTGCTGATGGTGGCCGGAAGCACCGGCTTGGCCCCGCTGCGGGCGATCATCATGGACCTGACCCGGTGGGGCGTGAATCCTCGTGTGCACCTGTTCTTCGGTGGCCGCTATCCCTGCGAGCTCTACGACCTGCCCACCCTGTGGCAGATCGCGGCGCACAACCCGTGGCTGTCGGTGACCCCTGTGTCGGAGTACGCACGCGATCCGGAATGGGCCGCCGACTACCCCGACGTGACCCCGCCGCGGGGATTGCATGTGCGGCAGACCGGGCGGCTGGCGGAGGTGGTCACCCGGTACGGCAGCTGGGGCGATCGCCAGATTCTGGTCTGCGGCGGTCCGGAGATGACGCGGGCTACCGTGTCGGCTTTGGTCGCCAAAGGAGCTCCCCCACAACGCATTCAACACGACCCATTGTCGGAGTGAGCATGACTGATCTCGAGCCCTGCGTACTGTCCGATCCGTCGTCGTCGCTGACGGCGACGTTCGTCCCGAACGCCGGCATGATCGGGACGTCACTGTGCGACGACGGCGTGGAACTGCTCGGCCAGCGCCGGGGTGTCGCCGGCTATGTCGCCGAGCACAAGACCATGGGCATTCCGCTGTTGTATCCGTGGGCGAATCGATTGAGCGGCAACGGCTACCAGGTGGACGCTACGGAGGTGACGCTCATCCCGGGAATCGGCGGAGTGCACGCCGACCAATTCGGCGCACCGATCCACGGCACGCTGGCCGGGGATGCCGGTTGGCGGGTGAGCGCGCGATCGCCGTCGGCCTTGACCGCCGAACTCGACTTCGGGGCCCGCCCGGACCTGTTGGCTTCGTTCCCGTTCCCGCACCTGCTGGAGTTGGCCATCACACTGGCGGACCGCACCCTGACGGTGCGTACCACGGTCACCGCCACCAGCGCCACGGCGGTGCCGCTGTGCTTCGGTTTCCACCCGTATCTGCAGCTTCCCGGTGTGCCCAGGGCGCAATGGCTCGTCGAGACCCCGCCGATGCGGTCGCGGATCGTCGACGCGCACGGCCTCCCCACCGGCGCGATCGAGCCGCACCCGGCATCGGCAAAGCTGTTGGGCGAGGAGGTTTTCGATCACGGTTTCGACGAGGTGGCGCCGGGAGCGGTGTTCGCGCTCTCCGGCGACGGCCGACGCATCGAGGTGCGGTTCGACCAGGGGTATCCGGCGGCGCAGATCTACGCGCCGGCCACTGAAGACGTGGTCTGCTTCGAGCCGATGGCCGCACCTACCGACGCACTGCGCCGCGGCGGCTATGCGGTAGCACGCTTAGGACAGCCCGGCGTGGCCCAATTCTCGATCCACGTCCGTTGACTCTGCGCCTACGGCGCAAAAGTGCGAGTAGGGCACGCCGTGGACGCAGAGTCAACGAGACAAACGGCTAGCGACGCGGTTGCCAGACCACCACGGCGGTGCTCTTGGGCACCACCGCGATCTCGCGACGCTGGTTGGCGCGCAACATCTCCAACTCCGCGTTCATCTCCTTGACCCGCGACTGCAGCGCCTCAACCTGGTTGGTCAACTCGATGATCCGCTTGATGCCCGCGAGGTTGACACCCTCGTCGTGCGATAGCCGCTGCACCTCGCGCAGCAGGTCGACGTCCCGCTCGGAGTAGCGGCGTCCGCCGCCGGAGCTGCGCTGCGGACTCACCAAACCGATCCGGTCATAAGTCCGCAACGTCTGAGCGTGCATCCCGGCCAGCTCGGCGGCCACCGAGATCAGGAAGGTGCGGGCATTGTCCGATTTGCTCATGAGCGATTACCCGCCCATCCGGCCCGCGGGTCGAATCCGCTGGACTGCTCCGCCGCCGCGTACGCCTCGAGCGCCTCTTGCGCCGGACCCTCCAGATTCGGTGGGACCGCGACCTTTACGGTGACCAGCAGGTCGCCGCTACCGCCGCCACGTTTGGGCACACCACGCCCGCGGACCCGCAGAATCCGGCCGTCGGCGGTACCTTTCGGCACCCGCACGCCGACCTTGCCGTCCAGCGTCGGGACCGAGAGAGTGGTACCCAAAGCAAGCTCAGAGAAGCTCACCGGGATGGTGACCGTCAGGTCGTCGCCGTCCCGCCCGAAGACCTTGTCCGGACGCACACGCACCGTCACGTAGAGGTCGCCCGAGGGCGCGCCGCGCAGGCCGGCCTCGCCTTGGCCCGCCAAACGAATCCGTTGGCCGTCTTCGACACCGGGGGGAATCCGCACGTTGATGGTGCGGGTCCGGGCGGCCCGCCCGGTTCCCTTGCACTCCGAACACGGGTGCTCGATGATCGACCCGCTGCCACGGCAGTCGGTACACGGCTCCGAGAACCCGAAGGCGCCCTGATTACTGCTGATCACCCCGGAGCCGTTGCAGGAGACGCACACGCGCGGACTGGTGCCCGGCCGGGCGCCGCTGCCGTGACAGTTGGTGCACGGTGCGGCACTGGTCAGCCGTAGCGGCATCTCCACACCCTTGGTGGCCTCCAGGAAACTCAGCTCGGAGTCGGTTTCCAGGTCGTTGCCCCGCCGCGGCCGGCTGGGCCGTTGCTGCGCACCGCGTCCGAACAGGCCGCCGAAGAGATCACCGATGTTCGCCCCGCCGGTCTGTCCGGCCGCGCCGAACAGGTCGTTGAGGTTGAACTCGTTGCCGTCACCGCCGGTGGAGAACCGATCGAAGTTGCCGCCACCGAACCCGCTGCCGCCGTTGAAGCGCCGCCCGAAGCCGCCGCCGGCGAACAGCCGCCGGGTCTCGTCGTACTCCTTGCGCTTGGCCTCGTCGGACAACACGCTGTAGGCCTCGGACACCGCCTTGAAGCGGTCGGCGGCGGCCGGGTTGTTCGGGTTGCGGTCCGGATGCAGTTCGGAGGCCAACTTGCGGTAGGCGCTCTTGATCTCTTTCTCGCTGGCGTCGGAGGAGACGCCCAACTCCTTGTAGAAGTCCTTTTCGACCCATTCACGCTGAGCCATGACGCGTCACCTCCTTACCTGTCAATTCTCTTCAGCAGTGTCACCGTCGACAACCGCGCCGTCGGCCGCGGCGTCCGGGACGGTGTCGACCACCCCGACCATCGCGTGCCGCAACACCTGCTCACCGAGCTTGTAGCCCTGCCGCAGGACGCTACCGATCACCGAGTGTGTCCCGTCGCCCTCATGCTGCACCGCCTCGTGCAGCGAAGGGTCGAACTCGTCGCCCTCGGCGCCGAACGACGTCAGCCCCATGCCGGTGAGCGCACCGGTCAGCTTGTCCGCCACCGATTTCAGCGGACCCGATTCCAGATCGCCATGGCTGCGGGCGCGGTCCAGGTCGTCGAGGATTCCGAGCAATTCGGTCACCACTGCGGCCTTGGCCCGGTCCGCGACGCCTTGCTGGTCGCGCAGCGCCCGCTTGCGGTAGTTGGCGAAGTCCGCCTGTACCCGCTGCAGGTCCGCGGTCAGCTCGGCGACCTGGTCGGCTTGGGCGGCCTGCCCTTCGTCGGCGGCCGGCTCCTCCGGTGCCGGCCCACTAGGGGCCGGCCCGGAGGAACCCTCCCGCACCTCACCGGTTTCCGGGTCGATGCGCCGCTTGTCAGTGACGGTGATGGTCTCCGGAGACTGTTCGCGCGAGTTCTCTTCGCTCACTTGGTGTCTCCGTCATCGACCACCTCTGCGTCCACGACGTCGTCGTCGCCACCGGACGGCCCGCCGGCGTCACCGACGCCCTGCTCGGCCTGGGTGGCCTCGTAGATCGCCTGGCCCAGCGCCTGCGACTCGACGCCGAGCTTCTCCATCGCGGACTTGATGGCACCGATGTCGGTACCCTCCAGCGCCTTCTTCGCGTCGCCGATAGCGGCGTCGACCTTGGCAAGGGTGTCCTCGGGAACCTTCGAGCCGCCTTCGGCTTCGCGCTGCTCCTTGACGAACTTCTCCGTCTGGTAGACCAGCGACTCGGCCTGATTCCGCACGTCGGCCTCTTCGCGACGCTTGCGGTCCTCCTCGGCGTGCGCCTCGGCGTCCTTGATCATCCGGTCGATCTCCTCCTGGGAAAGGCCGGAGCCCTCCTGGATCTTGATCGTGTTCTCCTTGCCGGTGCCCTTGTCCTTGGCGGTGACGTGCACGATGCCGTTGGCGTCGATGTCGAAGGTGACCTCGATCTGCGGGACACCGCGCGGGGCCGGCGGGATACCGGTGAGCTCGAAGGAGCCGAGCAGCTTGTTGTGCGAGGCGATCTCACGCTCACCCTGGAAGACCTGGATCTGCACCGACGGCTGGTTGTCGTCGGCCGTGGTGAAGGTCTCGCTGCGCTTGGTCGGGATGGTGGTGTTGCGCTCGATCAGCTTGGTCATCACACCGCCCTTGGTTTCGATACCAAGGCTCAGCGGGGTGACGTCAAGCAGCAGAACGTCTTTCACCTCGCCCTTCAGCACGCCGGCCTGCAGGGCGGCGCCCACGGCGACAACCTCGTCGGGGTTGACGCCCTTGTTGGGCTCCTGGCCACCGGTCAGCTCCTTGACCAGCTCGGTGACCGCGGGCATGCGGGTGGAACCACCCACCAGCACCACGTGGTCGATCTCCGACACCGAGATGCCGGCGTCCTTGATCACCGACTGGAACGGCTTGCGGGTGCGGTCCAGCAGATCTTGGGTGATCTTCTGGAACTCCGAACGGGTGAGCTGCTCGTCGAGGAACAGCGGGTTCTTGTCGGCGTCAACGGTGATGTAGGGCAGGTTGATCGAGGTGCTCTGCGAGCTCGACAGCTCGATCTTGGCCTTCTCGGCGGCTTCGCGCAGCCGCTGCATGGCCATCTTGTCCTTGGTCAGGTCGATGCCCGAGGTGCCCTTGAACTTGTCGACCAGCCAGTCGACGACACGGTCGTCCCAGTCGTCGCCACCGAGGTGGTTGTCACCGGAGGTGGCCCGCACCTCGACCACGCCCTCGCCGATCTCCAGCAGGGAGACGTCGAAGGTGCCGCCACCGAGGTCGAACACCAGGATGGTCTGTTCCTTGTGGCCCTTGTCCAGGCCGTAGGCCAGCGCGGCCGCGGTCGGCTCGTTGACGATGCGCAGCACGTTCAGCCCGGCGATCTGGCCGGCTTCCTTGGTGGCTTGGCGCTGGGCGTCGTTGAAGTAAGCCGGCACGGTGATCACGGCGTCGGTGATGTCCTCACCGAGGTAGGCCTCCGCGTCGCGCTTGAGCTTCATCAGCACCCGGGCGCTGATCTCCTGCGAGGTGTAGTCCTTGCCATCGATCTCGACTTTCCAGTCGGTGCCGATGTGGCGCTTGACCGAGCGGATGGTGCGGTCGACGTTGGTGACCGCCTGGTTCTTGGCGGGCTGGCCGACCAGCACTTCGCCGTTGCGGGCGAACGCGACGACCGATGGGGTGGTGCGCGAGCCCTCCGAGTTGGCTACGACGACGGGGTCGCCGCCCTCCAGCACTGCGACGCACGAGTTGGTGGTCCCGAGGTCGATTCCGACCGCACGAGCCATTGTGGTTCCTCCCTGGTAGACGATATCCCTAGTCTGAGCGGACTGCGCTCAAGGATGCTCCTTGGGCGGCTTGGCTGTCAACCCAGACTTGAGTGCTTATGACTCAACTTGTCGAAGTGGTCAACGGGAGGGAGCCCGGGTTTGTTCCCGGGAGGATCGGTCAGCTGTCAACGACCGTCAAATGTCCGCTACCCGCTCCGCCAGTACGGCCAGCTTGGCGTCGAGCTCTTCGGCAGCCGCCAGCAGCTCTGCATTGGGTTCGACGACCATCAGCGAGGACGGCTTGACGTAGGTCAGGCTGCTGCGGCCGTCCGCCTCACCGACAAGCAGCAGTTCCACCGGCGCGAACAATCCCGCAGTCACGTCATGGCGCAACATGGCGATCGCGATCAACGGGTTGCCGACGATGGCGCGCAGCACTTTCCGGTCGATGCCGGCCTTCGTGATCCAGCCCCCATGGTCGAAAGTCGCAAACAGCATGAATCCACTGGGGCCAACATAGGATTCGACCTTCGCCCGGTAAGAGTCCCAACTGACGAAGTCCTTCGGAAAGTCATCGATCGGGACGGGTCGATCACCGACGTCGGCCAGCAATGCAGCAACCAGCTCGTCATAGCTCTTGACGCTCTCGTAGCGCACCCGGACTCCGGAGAACCGGGTCTCACGCGGTTCAGACTGCGACACGATCCGCCTCCAAGGTGTTGAGGTCTGCCCATTGCTCGAATCGGTCCTGGACGTGTGCACGTGGTGTGCGGTCCACCAGCAGGCTCAGTACGTCCGGGCGGCTGTAGTGACCGCGCGAATCCATCTGGGACTTACGGGCGTCGATCACGGAGAAGTCGAGGTCGGCGATCACCTCGCCCTCGCCGGAGCGCAGTGGCTCACCGAGCATTTCGCCGTGCGGGTTGATGATCGCGGTGAAACACCCGCCCGAGATGGGACCGGGCGGACACCCGGTGTCGGCCATGATTCGTTCCTGCTGATCGGGGTCCAGCCACGCGGTGGCATTCACGACGAAAGCGGCCGACTCAAGCGCGTGATTGCGCACGCTGATCTCGACCTGTTGCGCGAACAGGTCACCGGCGAACGACCCCGGCCACATCCCCGAGTGGATCTGCTCGCCGTCGGCGATCAGGGCATACCGCGCCAGCGGGATGTAGTGCTCCCAGCAAGCGAGCTGCCCGATCCGCCCGACCGTGCTGTCTACAGCGCGCAGCCCGCTGCCGTCGCCCTGCCCCCAGATCATCCGTTCGTGGTAGGTCGGCATGATCTTGCGCCGGCGCTGCAGCAGGCTCCCGTCGGCGTCGAACAGCAGCTGGGTGTTGTACAGCGATCCCCCGTCCCGTTCGGTGACGCCGATCGAGACGACCATTTCGGCCTGCCGGGCCGCCGCCGCGATCGCGTCGATCTCCGGCGACGGAATCGTCACGGCCTGCTCCATCAATCTGAGGTGTTCCGGTCGCATCTCGAAAGGGCGCTGAACGAACGCGAAGTACGGGTAGTAGGGGATCACCGTTTCGGGAAATGCCGCGAATCGCACGCCGTGGTGCGCCAGCTGCGCAATCTTGCCGACCACCCGCTCAACGGTCCCCTCCCGGCTGTAGAGCACGGGGCTGATCTGCACGGCGGCGGCTCGAATTGTGTTCATCGTCCTCAGCCCTCGAGCCGCTCGATGATGGTGGCGTTAGCCATTCCGCCGCCCTCGCACATCGTCTGCAGTCCGTAGCGTTTTCCGCTGTGCTGCAACGCATTGACGAGGGTCGTCATCAGGCGCGCACCACTGGCGCCCAACGGATGCCCGATAGCGATCGCGCCGCCATTGACGTTCGTCTTGGCCAGATCTGCGCCAGTTTCTTTCGCCCAGGCCAACACCACCGGAGCGAACGCCTCGTTGACCTCGAACAGGTCGATGTCGGACAACCTCAGACCGGCCCGCTGCAGCACCTTCTGGGTGGCCGGGATCACCCCGGTGAGCATGTACAGCGGATCGGACCCGACGACGGTGGTGGTGTGGATCCGCGCCAGCGGCCGCAGGCCCATCGTCTTGGCGAACTCAGAGCTGGTAATCATCACCGCTGCACTGCCGTCCGACAGCGGTGATGAATTTCCGGGGGTGATCTCCCAATTGATTTGCGGGAAGCGCACCTTCATCGCTTCGTTGTAGAACGCCGGACTCAAGGCCGCCAAGGTTGCGACGCTGGTTCCGGGCCTGATGATCTCGTCGGTGGTCAGGCCGGCGATAGGGGCGAGCTCATCGCCGAACAGCCCGTCCTTGGTGGCACGCGCCGCCTTCTCGTGACTGTTGGCGGAGAACTCGTCGAGTTCGGTCCTGGAGAAACCCCACCGGGCCGCGATCAGCTCGGCGCTGATGCCCTGCGGCACCAGGCCTTCCGGATAGCGCTCCGCCATCCCCTCACCAAATGGGCTGCTGCCCGGCAACAGCGACACGCCCATCGGTACGCGGCTCATCGACTCGACCCCTGCGGCAATGACGACGTCGTAGGCGCCCGCCAATACACCCTGGGCCGCGAAGCTGATTGCCTGTTGACTGCTGCCGCACTGCCGGTCAATCGTGGTGCCGGGCACCGACTCCGGGAAACCCGCGCCCAACAGGGCATTGCGGCCGATATTGACAGCCTGATCGCCTACCTGTGTGACAGCACCGACGATGACGTCGTCGATCCGGGTCGGATCGATACCCGTTCGCCGCACCACCTCGCGCAGGCTGTGCGCCAGCAGGTCCGCGGGGAGGACATCGTGCAAGGCCCCGCCGGGCTTGCCCTTGCCGATGGGAGTGCGGACGGCCCCGACGATGACCGCGTCGCGGCCTTGATATCCGGACATCACTCAACCTCCTGACATCTGAGTATTGCTTTCTATACTCAGCTATACACCCTGGGTATAGTAGAGTCAACTCAGGAGTGAGGTGGATGGAGATGACTTTCCTGCAGGGCCCGCTGGCGGATCGCGATGGCTGGTCGGCGATCGGCGAGTGCCCCGTCGAAAAGACCATGGCGGTGGTCGGCACCAAGTCCGCGATGCTGATCATGCGTGAGGCCTACTACGGCACCACCCGCTTCGACGACTTCGCGCACCGGGTTGGCATCACCAAAGCCGCGACCGCGACACGGCTCACCGAACTCGTCGACCTCGGATTGCTGGCCCGCCGGCCCTACCGTGAGCCCGGCCAGCGCAGCCGCGACGAATACGTCCTGACCGAGGCCGGCACCGATTTCATGCCGGTGGTCTGGGCCATGTTCCAGTGGGGACAACGCCACCTGCCCAACCGCGGTCGGCTACGCCTGACGCATCTGGACTGCGGCGCGGACGCGCTGGTCGAGATCCGCTGCACCGAAGGTCACCGCGTCGAGCCCGGCGAACTGGGTGCACGGCTGGTCAGGTCGAAGGCGCCACGTCCTGAATGACACCCGCGCGACGACACGCCCGATCAGGTGGACGCCGGGATGTGCCGGAAACCGTGCAAAGTTGCCAGTCCACGTGGCGTCGGGGGTCCGTCGAGCTGCAGGTCCGGGAAACGTTCGAACAGCGCCCGCAGCGCGATGGTGGCCTCCATGCGAGCCAGGTTGGCCCCGAGGCAGGCGTGAATACCACTGCTGAACGACAGATGCTCTTTGGCGTTGGCCCTGGTGACGTCGAAGCGGCCGGGCTCCTCGAACACGTCGGGGTCGTGATTGGCGCCGCCCAGCAGCAGCGCCACCGTTTCGCCCGCGGCGACGTGGTAGCCCGCCAGCTCGAGGTCGCAGAGGGCGTTGCGTGACGTCATCTGCACCGGGCTGTCGAAGCGCAGGACTTCCTCGACCGCGCCCGGCCACAGCTCGGGGTCCTGGCGCAGCATCGCCAGCTGTTCGCGGTGGCGCAGCAACAGCACGATCGCGTTGCCGATCAGGTTGATGGTGGTCTCAAAACCCGCGCCGGCGAGCAGCAGTGCCGTCACGCCCAGCTCGCGTCGGTCCAGGTCCCCGTCGCGAATGATCTGGCTGTAGATGTCGTCACCGGGGTTGTTGCGCAACCGCTCAATGTGGTCGCTGAACTCGTGATCGTTTTCCCGCAGGGATTCCATGGCAACCCGAAAGGTTTTCCAGGACACCCCGATATCGAGCAACGGTGCGCCACGATCACCCCGGTCGAGCATCTGCGGCCGCTGCTCCTCGGGGATTCCGAGAATCTCGGCGATGATCAAAGCCGGTAAGGGCCCGGCGAAATCGGCGATCAGATCCGGGCGTGCTGTCGATTCCACCCGATCCAGCAGTTCATGAGTGATCTCGACGATCCGGGTCCGCAGTCTGTCGATCGCACGAGGTGTGAACGCGCGCACCACCGCACGCCGGTAACGGGTGTGGTCGGGTGGATCGACCACCAGCATCGAGGGCGGCTCAGCCGGATTCGGCAGCTGGGGATCCGTTCGGCTGATCAGCCAGCGGGTCGTTCTCGGCAGATTGATATTGGCCGGGTTACTCGCCCCGAACCTGTCGTCGCGCAAGATTGCGCGGCATAGCTCATGGTCGGCGGTCACCGAGACGAACGGCGTGCGCGTCAACCGACCGCGGGCACGGATCTGTTCGGTCAGCGCTTCCGGGTCGCCGCCACGCACCGGGCCGATGAGCAAACGTGCCATCGGGTCGCCGCGCCGCGCTTGCACCGCAAGGAACGCGCGCGGAAACCCCTGCAACAGCACCCACCGAAGCCACAATTTTGGTCTCATCGCTGCGCACCTATCGCCGGCAGCACGAACGCCGACCCTGCGGCCACCGTTGCCAGGTGCCTCATCAACAGCGCTTCCGGAATCAGACCGGTGGCGCGACTGGCGGCGGCACTGAGGAAGTCGGGCCGCATGTTGACCACCTTCCCGAACCACGCCGACTCTCGGACCAGCGGCGCCACCCGTGGCCGCCGGAACGCGACGAACCGGGCGAACGCGGTGGGCAGATCCGGTGCCCGGTCGACGAACTCAGCCAGGATGGCGGCGTCTTCCAAGCCCTGACAGCCACCCTGGCCGAGATGCGGACGCATGGAATGGGCCGCGTCGCCGACCAGCACGATGGGTCCGCGCGCCCAGTGCCGAGCGGGCGCGCGGTCGTAGAGGTCGTCGCGCAAGACGTCGGCGGGCGAGGTCGCGGCCAGAATGCTCGGGAGCGGCTCACACCAATGGGCGAATTTGGCTCGCAGGTAGGCCAGTTCTCCTTCGCCCGCCCGCTGTCCCTCCGGGACCCGTTCGGTGGCGAACCAGTAGGTCAGGTCCGGCCCCATCGGCACATGGCCGGTTTCGACTCCGGGCCCCATGGTTTCCCCGGCCAGGTCGGGGTCCAAGGCGTAGGCAGCGATTCCTCGCCATGCGGTGTAACCGACGTAGCGTCGGCGCAGCGGGCCGTTGAGGTGGCGGGCCAGAACCGAATGGGTGCCGTCGGCGCCGACGACGGCATCGAAGTTCTCTGCCGTGCCATCCGAGAGTTGCAGCGCGACACCGTCTCCCGCCATCGCCACGTCGGTGGCGGCGACCCCGTAGTGCAGGCTGCCCTCCCCCAACGCTTCGGCAAGGATGTCGCGAAGTACCGAGCGCTGCACCACCACGAGCGGTTCACCCAGTGCCCGCACCATCCGCTCGGCCGCCGGGCGGCGCAGCCACGATCCGTCGTACCAGCGCGCCGCGCCGGCGGTGATCCGGCCCCCGGCCGCGCGGACCTCATCGCCCAGACCGAGGTGGTCCAGCGCGGCCAGCGCGTTGGGCCAGATGCTGATGCCGGCGCCCGATGAGGTGTCGGTCCGTTGTTCGACGACGGTGACTTGGTGACCGCGTCGCTGCAGCCCGATCGCGGTCGCCAGCCCGGCGATGCCGGCCCCCACCACGCCGATCCGCCTGCTCATCGGGCCGGACCGTCGGTGTCGTGGGTAGCCAGCCAGGCTGTCCGCCGCCTGTTCGAAGCTCGAGACAGCCAGGCGTCCTGAACCACTTCGGCCAGTTCACTCTTGCTGATCGCGTACAGGTCTGCCTCCCGAACCAGAACGGACAGATGACCGTTGAAATGGTCAGTGCTGAAAAACGGTGTGCTGGGGTCTTGGATGAGGGCCTGCTTGTCGGCGTCGGACTCCACCCAGATCACGATGACATCGGGGTAGGCCGCACCGGTCACGGGATCCTTGGCGTCGGGCCGCGGGGTGCGGAAGAACACGAACGATTTGCCGCCCACCTGGTAAATCGGATTGCCTTTCGGCCCTTCGATTCTGGTGACGTGCGGCATCGACGCGGCGACCTCGTGCACGTCTGCGACTCGCGCGGGTCGATCGGCCATAACCGCAACCGTAGTCACCCGTCGAACAGCAGGCGCGCGATCCGCTCGACCGTGACCATCGGATCAGCGACCTTCACGCCGTCGGCTACCGCGTCATTGAGCCAGAGCGTCGCAAAGCCATGGACCAACGACCAGGCCGCCAACTCGGCACCGGCCGGATCCGCACGCGCAGCCACGTCCTCCAACGTCGCCACGCCCCGGGAAAGTTCAGCTCCGGCAGCCATTTCCGCAGCGACCAGCTCGGCATCGGCGGGATCCAGCAGCGACTTGTCGAACATCACTTCGTAGTGGCCTGGATGATCCAGCGCGAACCGCACGTAGGCCAACGCGGCGTCGACGAACCGGCCCCGAGCTGCGGTGAGCGCGGCGCTCAACAGCTGAAATCCTTCGGTCGCCAGTGCGGTGAACAGGCCCCGCCGGTCGGTGAAGTGATGCGCCGGGGCGGCATGCGACACCCCGGCCGCGCGCGCCAGTTCACGCAGCGACACCCGGTCGGCCCCCTGCTCGGCCACCAGGCGCGCCGCCTCGGCCAGGATCGCCGCACGCAGATCGCCGTGGTGGTAGGTCGAACGGGCCATAGCGGTCACCCTACAAGACAATCTTGACACCGACTAGATACCGGATTTACGCTCGGCGCCATAACTTGTCATTGCCTAGATCCGGAGGTTGTCATGGCTCCCTTGATCACGCTGCTGGCGGGCAGCCTGGCCGCCCGGATCGTCGGCTGGTGCGGCATCGCCTACGTGGACTCGTGGGTTCGCGCGATCGCCATCGGCCTCGCGGCGATGTTCTTCCTCACCGGTGTGGCCCATTTCGCACCACCGCTGCGCGGCCAGCTGATCGCGATCGTGCCACCGGCACTGCCCGCGCCGGGTTTGCTGGTCAGCGTCACCGGCGTGCTCGAACTGCTGGGTGCAGTGGGCCTGCTGCTTCCGGCCACCCGCGTCGCCGCCGCCGTCTGCCTGCTGGTGCTGATGCTGGCGATGTTCCCGGCCAACATCTACGCCGCCCGGATGCCTGATCCGCCCCAAGCAATGACGACGAGGCTGCCGGTGCGCACCGCCGAGGAGATCCTCTACCTGGCCGCCGCGGCGATGGTCGCCTTCGCTGGATGACGGCACCGGGGTCGGCTCGTCGTAGCGAAACAGCAGGGCCCGAGCGCCATGGGCTTTGGTCCTGACCAGCAACCCTGGTGCGTTACCCTCGCACCGATGTCACTTTCCCCCGCCCCGCACCCGGTTTCCACGGCTGCACTGACCCGTGAGAACGAGGGCTACCACAAGGACCTGGCACCCCGACAGCTGCAGATGATCGCCCTGGGCGGTGCCATCGGGACCGGGTTGTTCCTCGGTGCCGGCGGCCGGCTCGCCTCGGCCGGACCGGGCCTGTTCGTGGTCTACGCGGTCTGTGGCGCCTTTGCCTTCCTTATCCTGCGCGCGCTCGGCGAGCTGGTGCTGCACCGGCCGTCGCCGGGATCGTTCGTCTCCTACGCGCGCGAATTCTTCGGGGAGAAAACCGCATACGTCGCGGGGTGGCTGTACTTCCTGAACTGGTCGATGACCGGCATCGTCGACACCACCGCGATCGCCAGCTACTTCCACTATTGGCACCTGTTCGAGGTGATCCCACAGTGGACGCTGGCGCTGATCGCCTTGTTGGCGGTGCTGTCGATGAACCTGATCTCGGTGAAGCTCTTCGGCGAGCTGGAATTCTGGGCAGCGCTGATCAAGGTCCTCGCGCTGATGACGTTCCTGGTGGTCGGCACCATCTTTCTGGGCGGCCGCTACCAGGTCGACGGTCAGGAAACCGGCCTGCACCTCTTGACCCAGAACGGCGGATTCCTGCCCACGGGCCTGCTCCCGCTGGTGTTGGTGACCTCCGGAGTGGTGTTCTCCTACGCCGGGGTCGAACTGGTCGGCACCGCAGCCGGCGAAACCCCCAACCCCGAGAAGGTCATGCCGCGGGCGATCAACTCCGTGGTAGCGCGCATCGGGATCTTCTATGTGGGATCGGTAGTGCTGCTGGCACTGCTGCTGCCCTACACCGCGTTCAAGGAGCACCAGAGCCCCTTCGTCACGTTCTTCTCCAAGGTCGGCTTCACCGGCGCGGGCAGCTTGATGAACCTGGTGGTGCTGACCGCCGCGTTCTCCAGCCTCAACGCCGGGCTGTACTCCACCGGTCGGATCCTGCGCTCGATGGCCGTCAACGGCAGCGGCCCGGCGTTCACCGCCAAGATCTCCAAGAACGGGGTGCCCTACGGCGGCATTCTGCTGACCAGTGGCGTCGGGCTGCTGGGCGTCGTGCTCAACGCGCTGCGTCCCGGCCAGGCCTTCGAGATCGTGCTCAACATCGCCGCGGTCGGAGTCATGGCGGCGTGGGCGACGATCGTGGCCTGCCAATTACGGTTGCTCCGGCTGGCCAATGCCGGGGTGCTGAAACGTCCGTCGTTCCGAATGCCGCTGGCCCCCTACAGCGGGTACACGACCTTGCTGTTCCTGGCGGGCGTGCTGGTGCTCATGCTGTTCGATCACCGCAGCGGCCCGTTCGTGTGGGGAGTGCTGCTCATCGGCACACCTGCACTGATCGTCGGTTGGTTCCTGGTGCGCGGGCGGGTGCAGGCCGCCGCAGCGCTCGCCGAAACGACGCCCCCCGAGCAGACCCCGGCCATGGCCGTGCAGCCGGATCCCGACGAGTAGAAGGCCCGAAACCAGATGGCCCGCAACCGTTACGCAGCCAGACCCCCGCTGTATGGAATGGTGCTGGTCTTCTGCGCCATCGCGATCGTCGCCGTCACCGCCTACCTGCACGCCGGCTGGTGGTCGCTGGTGGGTTATGCGCTCGCCGCGGTGACGGCGGTCGCCGGTACGGCGCTGGCCTTCCGCGACTTTTCCTGACCGCAGGCCGCGCACCGGACGTCGCTCCGGTGGTACCGCGCGTCACTACAGCCACTGATGTCACTGGATGCGTACGCTAGGCCGCAACATATGTCAGCGGGGGAATGAGTGCGGGTACCAGACCAGACGAAACGCCGGACGGCCGGAAAACTGGCGCTGGCGGCTGCGCTACTACTGGCGGGTTGCAGTAGCACCGTCGACGGCCACCCGACCGCGGTTCCGGGAGGCGGACCGCCGGAGCCGTCGTTTCGGCCGCCCCGCACCAGCACCGCACCGCCGAGCCCGACGAGCTCGCCGAGCCCCACCAAGTCGGCCACCCCCAACCGGCCGGCCGATGCCATCCCGCTGCCTCCCGACGACAACGGTTACGTCTTCATCGAGACGAAATCCGGCCGGACCCGCTGCCAGATCTCGTCGGCGCAGGTCGACTGCGAGGCCCAGTTCACCAATACCCCGCTCAAGGACGGACAGCACGCCAACGGGGTCAGTATCAGTACCGACGGGTCCGTGAAATGGGTGTTGGGCAACCTGGGTGACATCCCGGTCGTCACCATCGACTACCTCACCTACCAAGCTCAAGGCTGGACGATCAACGCCGACATCAACGGCACGCGGTTCACCAACGACCGCACCGGCCACGGCATGGTCGTCAGCATCGAGAACATCGATACTTTCTGATTTTTCGGCCACGTCGCCTGCTAGTAGTTTCCGATACGATCGGTGAAATGGCGCGCTTCGGATCTTCGGACGGTTCCGGCAAACCCAGCGAGGACCAGACTCGGTCCATGCCCGCCGCCCAGCGCGGCCCACGGCCGCCAGGGCCGCCCCCGGCCCCCTTCGGCCCCGCCAACCCGGGACGCAACCCAGGCGATGCCCGTTACCAGCCGGGCAACGCACCCACCCAGTACGCCTCCTACAACGCCTTCGACGAACCGACCGATCCGACGGGCGCAGATTTCGCTGCGCCATCGGCCATCCCCTGGTTTCGCCGCCGATCGGTGCTGATCGCCTGGTTCGGGCTCATCGCGGTGATGATCGCGCTGGTGGTCTGGGGAATCATCCAGCTGACCAGCCACGGACCCGGCGGCGGCACCACCCCGGCGACCAGCTCGTCCAGCACCACCAGCAGCTGGACCAGTAGTACGACCAGCAGCACGACCAGTGCCTCGTCCAGTGCGCCCAGCACCACCGCGCCGTCGGCCGCCCCGCCCCGACAGGCCCCGCCGCAGCAGCCGCCGGCACAGCAGGCGCCGCCGCCGAGCGAGCCGCCGCACCGCCATCTGCCGCATCTGCCGTCGGTGATCACCATCCCGCCGATCCCCAAGGTTCCCGAGCTGCCGACGGTGATCACACTGCCGCCGCGCCGGTAGTCCACCGGCCCGGTACTCTCGCCGCATGCAACCACCCCGGAAGCCGGCTTGGCTCGGCATTGACGTGGTGGCCGTGTTGATCTTCTGCGCTCTCGGCCGGCGTAGCCACGACGAAGGCCTCACTCTCAGCGGCTTGGCGACCACGGCCTGGCCGTTTCTGAGCGGCACAGCGCTGGGCTGGCTGTTATCGCGCGCCTGGCGCAATCCCACCGCGCTCTGGCCCACCGGGGTCACGGTCTGGGTATCGACGGTGCTGGTCGGCATGCTGCTGCGCGAAGCGACCTCGGCCGGCGTGGCGAGGAGTTTCATCCTGGTCGCGTCGACGGTGACCGCCGTGTTCCTGCTCGGCTGGCGAGCCGTCTCCGAGCTTGTCGCACGTCGCCGCTCGGACAGCTGACGGGTTTCCGCCAGTGTCGTCGCGGGATTTCGTCAGGCGCGGCCCCTACCCTCGGTTCGTGTGAACCGATCGCCGGACGACCCGAATAACGAGCCGACCCAGATGGCCGGCTACGACTACGGCGGCAACGGTAACTACGGCGAGCCGGCCTATTACAGCGAGTACCGCGAGCCCACGGGACGCCAGCCCGAGTGGACCGAGCCGCCACCACCGACCCCCTGGTATCTGCGACCAGTCGCGCTGGTCGGCCTGGGCGTGGTGACCGCAATCCTGATCGCCCTGTTGGTGTGGGGCATGGTCCGGCTGGTGAACAAGGAACCGAGCCCCACCGCGCCGGCGACCACCCCGGTGACGTCCACCACCACCGCGCCCGCCGAAGCGCCCGCCGCCCCGGGCCCAGAACAGGCCCCGTCCGACGCCCCCACCGCCGAAAACCCGCCGCCGGCGACGGAGTCGGAGTCCCCCACTTCCACCACCGAGGCACCGACCACCACGACAACCACCGAACCGCCGACCACCACCACGGTGCCGCCGACCACGTCCGAGGCCCCGACTACGACGGCCCCGAGCACCACGGCTGCCCCCGCCACCCCGACGTCGACGCGACAGCCACCGGCGATCGTCATCCCGCTGCCCGGACTCTGAATTCCGACCGCCTGACCGGGCGCAAAAGCCCGGCCGAACAGTCGCCGGCCGATACAGTTAGGCCAGCCTTTGTCGCGCTGAACGGCCTCGGAGTGGCACTATGAGCGAGCACCGAGCAGGGCTTGAACTGGTGCTGCGCAAGATTGGCGGTAAGTTACCCGTCAGTAACCATAGCTAAGTTACTGGCCGGTAACTTGTGGATGGGAGAGGCTCTCCGTGACCGAAAATACCCAGATGCTGATCAGGCTGGTGGTCGGCCTGTCCATGACGGGGCTCGTCGGCCTGCTGGCCGCACGCCGGGTGTTCTGGCTCTTCCGACTGGTCATGTCCGGTCAGAAGGTCGGTGCCGAACGGACGAACGACATCAAGTCCCGGATCGAGACCCAGATCCGTGAAGTCGCCGGCCAGGCCAAGCTGCTGAAGTGGAATATCCCCGGGATCGCGCACTTCTTCACCATGTGGGCGTTCTTCGTCCTGATCACGGTCTACATCGAGGCCTACGGCCAGATGTTCAACCCCCACTTCGCCATCCCGCTCGTGGGGCACTGGGACTTCCTGGGCTTCATGCAGGACTTCTTCATCACCGCGGTCACCCTGTCGATCTTCGTGTTCATGGTCATCCGGGTCCTGCGCAACCCGACCGAGCACGGCCGGTCGTCGCGGTTCTACGGCTCGCACAACGGCGGTGCCTGGCTGATCCTGGTGATGATCCTCAACGTGGTCTGGACCTTCCTGCTGCTGCGCGGGGCCGCGGCCAACACCGGCACCCTGCCCTACGGCAAGGGCGCCTACCTGTCGCACCTCATGGGCAAGGTCATGGCGCCGCTGGGGCTCGCCGTCAACGAGAACATCGAGACCGCCGCGTTGCTGCTGCACGTCGCCGTGGCACTGGGCTTCCTGCTGATCGTGCTGAACTCCAAGCACCTGCACATCTTCTTGGCCCCGATCAACGTCACCTTCAAGCGTCTGCCCAACGCCCTGGGCCCGCTGCTGCCGATCGAGTACCAGGGCGAGCCGCTGGACTTCGACAACCCGCCGGAAGACGCGGTGTTCGGTCGCGGCAAGATCGACGACTTCACCTGGAAGGGCATGCTCGACTTCGCCACCTGTACCGAGTGTGGCCGCTGCCAGTCGCAGTGTCCTGCCTGGAACACCGGCAAGCCGCTGAGCCCCAAGTTGCTCATCATGGACCTGCGTGACCACTGGATGGCCAAGGCCCCCTACCTGCTCGGCGACAAGCCGATGCCGACCGGTGAGGTCGACCTGGCCGACGCCCAGCCGCTGCCCGGCCACCACGTGCCGGAGAAGGGCTTCGAGCGTATCGGCGGCTCCGGCCCGGAGCAGGCCGTCCGCCCGCTGGTGGGCACCGCCGAAGAAGGCGGCGTGATCGACCCCGACGTGCTGTGGTCGTGCACCAACTGTGGCGCCTGCGTCGAGCAGTGCCCGGTGGACATCGAGCACATCGACCACATCGTCGACATGCGCCGCTACCAGGTGCTGGTGGAGTCGGAGTTCCCCTCCGAGCTGGGTGTGCTGTTCAAGAACCTGGAGAACAAGGGCAACCCGTGGGGGCAGAACGCCAAGGAGCGCACCTCCTGGATCGACGAGCTCAACTTCGACATCCCGGTCTACGGCCAGGACGTCGACAGCTTCGACGGGTTCGAGTACCTGTTCTGGGTGGGCTGTGCCGGCGCCTATGAGGACCGCGCCAAGAAGACCACCAAGGCGACCGCGGAGCTGCTGGCCGCTGCCGGCGTGAAGTTCCTGGTGCTGGGCACCGGCGAGACCTGTACCGGTGACCCGGCCCGCCGTGCCGGCAACGAGTTCCTGTTCCAGCAGTTGGCCTCGCAGAACGTCGAGATGCTCAACGAGGTGTTCGACGGCCTGGACAAGCCGGACCGCAAGATCATCGCCAGCTGCCCGCACTGCTTCAACACGATCTCTCGCGAATACCCGCAGCTGGGCAGCGAATACACGGTGCTGCACCACACTCAGGTGCTCAACCGGCTGGTCCGCGACAAGCGACTGATTCCGGTCGCTCCGGTGTCGCGGGAGGTCACCTACCACGACCCGTGCTTCCTGGGTCGCCACAACAAGGTCTACGAGCCGCCGCGTGAGCTGGTCGAGGCCTCAGGTGCCAACTTGGTCGAGATGCCGCGTAACCGCGACCGCTCGTTCTGCTGTGGCGCCGGCGGTGCCCGGATGTGGATGGAAGAGCACATCGGCAAGCGGGTGAACCACGACCGCGTGGACGAGGCGCTGGCCACCGGAGCCACCACCATCGCCACCGGCTGCCCGTTCTGCCGGGTGATGGTCAGCGACGGCATCGACGACCGCATCGAGGCGTCCGGCCGTTCCGGTGTGGACGTGCGTGACATCGCCCAGCTGCTGCTGGAGTCCCTCGACATGGACTCGGTGACGTTGCCGGCCAAGGGCACTGCCGCCGAGGCCGCCGCCAAGGCGGGTCCGAAGAAGGTCGAGGAGAAGGCGCCGGCACCTGCTGCGGCTGCTGTGGCCACCGCGACGGTGGAGAAGCCGGCTGCCGAGGCCAAGGCCGCGGCCCCGGTCAAGGGCCTGGGGATGGCCGGCGCCGCCAAGCGCCCGGGCGCCAAGAAGGCGGCCCCGGCCGCAGCCCCCGCGGCCCCCGCGCCCGAGGCCAGCGCCCCCGCACCGGCGGCTGCCGCTGCCCCGGTGAAGGGGCTGGGGATGGCGGGCGGCGCCAAGCGTCCGGGCGCCAAGAAGGCGGCCCCGGCCGCAGCCCCCGCGGCCCCCGCGCCCGAGGCCAGCACCGCCGCTCCCGCGGCGCCCGCTGAGTCGGCCGCACCCGCGGCACCCGCCGCACCGGCTGCGCCGGTCAAGGGCCTGGGCATGGCAGCAGGCGCCCGCAAGCCCGGCGCCAAGAAGGCCGCCCCGGCCGCTCCGGCCGCCGAGCCCGCGCAAGCCGCCCCCGAACCGGCTTCCGCGCCGGTTGCTGACGAGCCCGAGACGGCTCCGGCAGCTCCCGAGGCGGCTCCGGCAGCGGAGGCACCCAAGGAACAGCCGCCGGTGAAGGGCCTGGGAATCCAGCGCGGAGCACGACCGCCTGGCAAACGCTGAGATAACAGGTTGGGGCCGTATGGGTGCACATACGGCCCCAACTTGTTTCTCGGGCAAATTTTGATTGGACAGCTATGGGATTATTGCCAACGTGACCGCTCATTCGTTGCCGCACCAGATGCCCTGGCCTGCCACCGGCAGTCAGCCACGGCAGCGTACGTTCGCGCAGTCGACCAAGCTGCAGGACGTCCTCTACGAGATCCGCGGCCCGATCCACGCCCAGGCCGCCCGGATGGAGGCCGAGGGGCACCGCATCCTCAAGCTCAACATCGGCAACCCGGCGCCATTCGGGTTCGACGCGCCCGACGTGATCATGCGGGACATGATCCAGGCGCTGCCGTATGCGCAGGGCTACTCGGACTCCCAGGGCATCCTGCCGGCGCGGCGCGCGGTGGTCACCCGCTACGAATTGGTGGAAGGCTTCCCCCGCTTCGACGTCGACGATGTCTACCTCGGTAACGGCGTCTCCGAACTGATCTCGCTGGTGTTGCAGGCGCTGTTGGACAACGGCGACCAGGTGCTGATCCCGGCCCCGGACTACCCGCTGTGGACGGCGTCGACCTCGCTGGCCGGTGGCACCCCGGTGCACTATCTGTGCGACGAGACCCAGGGCTGGCAGCCCGACATCGCCGACATGGAATCGAAGATCACCGAACGCACCAAGGCGTTGGTCGTGATCAACCCGAACAACCCGACCGGGGCGGTCTACAGCCGCGAGGTCCTCGGCCAGATCGCCGAGTTGGCCCGTAAGCACCAGCTGCTGCTGCTGGCCGATGAGATCTACGACAAGATCCTCTATGACGACGCCGAGCACACCAGCCTGGCCACCCTGGCGCCAGATCTGTTGTGCTTGACCTTCAATGGCCTGTCGAAGGCCTACCGGGTGGCCGGCTACCGCTCCGGCTGGCTGGCGATCACCGGCCCCAAGGAGCACGCAACCAGCTTCCTGGAGGGCATCAACCTGCTGGCCAACATGCGGCTGTGCCCGAATGTGCCGGCCCAGCACGCCATTCAGGTGGCGTTGGGCGGCCACCAGAGCATCGATGATCTGGTGCTGCCGGGTGGGCGGCTACTCGAACAGCGTGATGTGGCCTGGAGCAAGCTCAACGAGATCCCCGGTGTCTCCTGCGTCAAGCCCCGTGGTGCGCTCTACGCGTTCCCGCGGCTGGACCCGGAGGTCTATCCGATCGACAACGACGAGCAGTTGGTGCTGGACCTGTTGTTGCAGGAGAAGATCCTGGTCACCCAGGGCACCGGGTTCAACTGGCCGGCGCCCGACCACCTGCGCATCGTGACCCTGCCGTGGGCCCGCGACCTGTCCAGCGCCATCGAGCGGCTGGGCAACTTCCTGGTCAGCTACCGCCCCTAGTTTCTTCGGCGCTTGCGCCGAAACTGTAGTTAGCGCGAGAAAGTTCGAGTACCGAACTCGCTAACAACAGGCTCGACGGCACCCGAAGCCCTGCGCGCACACGCCCCGACGGGAATCGCGTGCGAGACGATCCCGATGCCCCATCCGAGGATCGGCCAGACCGGCCAGAAGTACCACGCACCGGCGGTCACCGCGGTCACCAGCCAGATGCCGATCATCAACACGGACACGGCCAGGTAGACGCCCAGGTGAATCTGGACGCCCCGTCGGGCGGCCGCGCTGCGTTGCGCAGAACGGCGGGGGTCTCTCCTGATGATCTGCGCGACAGGCAGATCGGTGAGGAGATCCTCGAGCGCTCCGGCTGTCTGAGCCTCAAACGCCCAGGCCAGTCGTGTCTCGTATTCCTCCATCGACAGGTAGCCCTGGGTGAACGCCTGACCGAGATGGTCGGCGGTGCGGCCCCGCTCCGCGTCACCTACTCGTACAGCAGAATCCGATGGCGTGACGAATCGTGTGGTCATGTGTCGCACCCCTATTGGCCGTTAGGCACCCAGTTGCCGTGAAATCCGGCCGGGACACGGTGCGGCAGGTGGATGCCCGCGATGTCCTCCAGCGTGGCCGCATCCAGGATCGCCAGCTCGCTGGTGTCGGTCGAGCTGTCGTAGACGAAGCCCATCAGAACGCCGTCATCTTCGGCCGCGTCCGCCGTTGCCGGATGGAAGACGAACTCACCCAACTGTTTTCCCTCACCGAATGAACGCGTCGCTGCCGACCCGCCGACCAGGTCGTGTTTGAGCAGCGTCGCGTCGGGGACTACGCCGTTGCCGATACTGACCGCGTAGCCGAACCGGTGCCGCTTGCCGACCAGTCGTTCGTCAACGCGGGGAAACTCCTGACCACGATCGTCAACCCGAGATTCGCGGACCTTGCCGTCGGCCAGGTCGATGGTCCACCGTTCCAGCGTGGGCAGCCCCTCGGCGGGGCCACGCATCTCGGTGTCGAACATCTTCGGATGCCGGACCACATCGAGGACGACGGTGTCACCCTCGTCGTAGGCATTCATCGGATGGAACACGTAGCACGGTTCCACTTCGAACCACCGAACGTCGTCGTTGCCCCCGTCACGTGGCATTACTCCTACCCGCGCAGGGTATTTCGGGTTCCACCGATACGGCATGGTGCGAACACCGCTCTTGGGCATCGGCAACCGGGCCATGATCGGATCCGGAATGCGCACCCGGCCGATCAGAGCCGACATGATCAGCCGCACCGGTAGCCGCAGGCCAGGCGGCGCTGCACCCTCGGCGACCTGGCGGGCGTCGAACGTGACCGGCAGGTCATAGAAGACGACGTGGTTCTCGGTGAGCGAGAAGTCGTGCATCATCGGAGAACCGGTGACTTCGATATCCACGGTGCGCCGCGCCCGACCGTCGGCGCCGATCACCGAGTACTGGACAGTGTTTCCGCGGTTGAACGCGTACGACACGGCATGCAGCTCACCGGTGTCGGGGTCACGTTTGGGGTGCGCGGTGTACCCGCCGGACAACGTGCCGTCGAAGTCGCAGGTGCCGACGGTCTCCAGCTCGTCGGTCAGCTCGTAGCAGGAGATCCCGCCCTCGATCAGCGCAAGGGTCCGCCCGGCGTGGCCGATCACGTTGGTGTTGGCGCCGATCCCGGAAGCCCCGCCGTGCCGGCCGGGGCGCGGCGATTCGCCGAGCGCGGCCGCAGTCTGCGGGCCCCGCACGTACCGGTTGCGGTACCACTCGGCCTTGCCGTCGCGAAGGCGCACGCCGTGGACCATGCCGTCCCCGATGAACCAGTGATAGAACGCGGGATCGATCTCGCCGACCGGGTTGGGCCCGTTACGCAGGTAGCGCCCGTCCAGGTAGTCCGGGATAGTCCCGGTCACCGCCAGCTCGGTGAGGGTGTGCTCCTGTGCGATCGGCGCGAATCCGCCCTGAAGGTAAGGATTGGTCATCGGACACCTCCTGTCCATAACAATGTTATGGACCATGTATAACACTGTTATGGCAGGATGGCAAGGGTGAATTCGAGCCCGCGCGATCGCCTGATCGAGGCCGGTACCCGACTGCTGGACAGCGAGGGCCCCGAGTCTCTGCAGGCCCGCAAGGTCGCCGCCGAGATCGGCGCCTCCACCATGGCGGTCTACACCCACTTCGGCGGGATGAACGGGCTCCTGGAGGCAATCGTCTCCGCCGCGTTCGAGCGTTTCGGCGCCGCGCTGGCGTCCGCACCCAAGACCGACGATCCGATGGCGGACTTCTTCGTCATGGGTTACGCCTACCGGGAGTTCGCGCTAGCCAGCCCGCAACGCTATCGGCTGATGTTCGGGCTCGCCGCACCCCAGAAGTTTCACGTCCCCGAAATACCCGTAGCGACAGCGACCTTCGACCAACTCGTCGCCGCCGTGGATCGTATTGTCACCACCGGCCGGATCCGCGCCGACGACGCCGTTGAACTGGCCGGGCGAATCTGGAGCATGATCCACGGCGTGGTGCTGCTGGAACTTGTCGGCACGTTCGAGCAGGACGGCCGGGCGCTGACTCACATCCTCAGCCCGATGACCATCGACCTGTTCGTCGGGATGGGCGACAGTCGGACAAGCGCCGAGCTGTCACTGCGACGTGCGGCCGACGCCATTCGTCAGTGAGCACCCGTCACCGACGATCCAACAAGCCCATCAGGTAGTCGCCGTAGCCGGACTTGCACAGCGCCGCGGCCCGGGCGGCGAGTGCGGCGTCGTCGATGAAGCCCATCCGCCAGGCCACCTCTTCGGGCACACCGATCTTGAGGCCCTGGCGCCGCTCGACGGTGCGGACGTAATCGCCGGCGTCCAGCAGTGAGTCGAAAGTCCCGGTGTCCAGCCACGCGGTACCGCGGGCCAGGGTCTCGACCGTGAGGTGGCCCTGCTCGAGGTAGGTCTGGTTGATGTCGGTGATCTCGTACTCGCCGCGCGCGGAAGGCTTGAGGCCCCGGGCGATCTCGACGACGTCGTTGTCATAGAAATACAGCCCGGGTATCGCGTAGTGCGACCGGGGCGAGGTCGGCTTCTCCACCACCGACACCGCTGACCCGTTCGCGTCGAACTCGACCACACCGTAGGCCGATGGGTCGGCCATCCAGTACGCGAAAATAACTGCACCGGAAAGGGATTGGTGACGCCGCAGGCTGGTTCCCAAGCCGGCGCCGTAGAAGATGTTGTCCCCCAACACCAGCGCAACAGAGTCGGTGCCGATGTGGTCGGCGCCGATCACGAACGCTCGCGCCAGTCCGTCCGGCTGCTCCTGGACGGCGTAGCTGATGTCGACCCCGAACGCCCTGCCGTCCCCCAGCAGTCGCTGGAAGGCGGGCGCGTCGTGGCCGGTGGTGATCACCTGAATGTCCCGAATTCCCGCCAGCATCAGCGTGCACAGCGGGTAGTAGACCAGCGGCTTGTCGTACACCGGCAGCAGCTGCTTGCTGACGCCCATGGTGATCGGATGCAGGCGGGTGCCGGAGCCACCGGCCAGGATGATCCCGCGCATGCCGCCTAGCCTAACGGCGATCGCAAGCGCGGCGGAGCCGGGCGCAGCGGGTCGACGTCATCAACACAGCGGGCTAATCGACCCGATCTGCTTCGGAGAGGTCCGTGGCGGCCAGGGCGTGGTCCAGGTCGTCGTGGCGGAACACCGCGGTGACGTGATCGCGCACCACCCGGAAGGCGACCGCCTGGGCTGTGCCCGCTCCCACCGGGGTCAGCTCGGCCACCACCACGCCGTCGTGCACGTACATTCGGCCGATTCCGGCGCTCACCTGCGCCGACGCGGCCCACCCGCGCAACGCCTGATGCCCCTGCCCGGCCCCGTTTGCGTCGGCCACCTCGATGTCGTCGCTGGACAGCTGTTCCAGGGTGTCCAGATCACCGGCGGCCAGGGCGTCGTGCCAGGCGAGGACCGTTGCGATCTCCGATGTGCTCATGGTCGCCAAAACTACCGCCCGATCAGAAGGCGGTGTGGTCGACCCAGTTCTGCCACACCGCGGCGTCGCCGAAGATCGCGATGTCGGTATCGGCTATCGGCACCCGGCGCATCACCGCCAAAAACAGGTCGCGCGCCGGACCACGCAGGGCCACCGAGCCTTTGCCGTGCTCATGCGACCAGCTCACCGTGTCGGTACCGCTCGGTCTGCTGATGGTCCACTCCCCGGCCGGCCCGAGGCCGTCATCGGTGGCGTGCAGGTGCACGCTGTGGCCTTCGGCCAGCGGCAACGTCTGCCCATTGCGCGCGATGAGCGTGGGGATCAGGTCCAGCAACTCACCGATCCCGTCGGCGGCCAACTCCGGGGACAGGGCGAAGTCAACGCCGAGCGCCAGCGCGGCGTCGGCGCGGTGCACGGTTGCCTCGTGCAGCCGGCGGCGCACCCACCACGAGGCCGGACGTGGACCCATGAACGTCCACGCCGGCGTCTCCGGCCCAGCGTGGGCCACCGCGTCCAACACACGCTGTGCGCCGTCGTGCAGCCAGTCGAGGGCTGCGTCGGGCTCGGCGGGCGGTTTGCCGTCGACGACGTCACGCGGGTCCAGGGGACCGTCCATTCGATCGGCGACGATTTGTGCGGCCCAACGGTTTCCACGCCCGAAGTGCCGGAACAGTTGGGTGAGGTTCCACTCCGGGCAAGTCGGGATCGCCAACTGCGGATCGCCGGCGCGGATCAGCCCCCCGAACGCGCGCGTCTCATCGAGCAATGCTGCGGCGTAGTCCACGCCGTCAGGCTAGTGGATTCTGTGCCGGCTCAGAAGGGCCAGCCGCCTTTGCCGCCACCGCCACCACCGCCGTGGCCGCCTCCGCCTCCGCCACCGCCGAGGCCCGGGAACCAGGAGCCGCCGCCACCGCCACCGCCGCGCCCACCACCGTTGCCGTTGCCGCCGCCGCCGAGGCCCGGGAACCACGGGTTCCCGCCACCACCGTTGCCGCCGATGCCGGGCAGCCAGGGTGACGGGTTGCCACCCTTTTTTCCGCCGCCATCGTTGTCGGGCAGCCAGGACGGGTTACCACCCTTCTTGCCGCCGCCATCGTTGTCGGGCAGCCAGGACGGGTTACCACCCTTGTTGCCGCCACCGTTGTTGTTGCCCGGCAGCCAGGAAGGGTTGCCGCCGTTGTTGGACGGTGGCCGGAAGATCGGCGGCAGCTCGGGTTGCTGGATCGGAGGCGGTGCGGGGACCGGTGCAGCAGGTGCCGGCGCCTCGACCGGCGCGGGCACATGGATGGGCACCGGAATCGGCACCGGGGCCACCGGCGCGGGAGCCGGGGCCGCTGGGGCGGGAGCCGGAGCCGCCGGTGCTGGCGCAGGAGCAGGCGCGGCCGGCGCCGGCCGAGCTACCGGGACCTCGGTGACGGGCGGGGCCGCCGGTGGCGGCGCGGGGGCAGGTGGGGGCGCCGCCTCGGGGACAGGCGCCGGGGCCGGGGCCTGCTGGGTGGGGACCACGATGTGACCGGCGGGCGGCGGATGATCTGCGGCGGTGGGCCGGATGCTGACCGCCAGCGCCACCACCAGGCTGGAGACCCCGACCACGAAGAACGCCGCCAGCCCGCTGCCGGCCAGCAGGAAGGGGTTGCGTCGCCGAAGAGGTTTGCTGTCCTCGAACAGATCCACACCGGAACTCGGCGGGTAGTCGTCGTCCTCGATGACAGCGCCGTCAAAGCCGTCACCGTCGACCAGGTTCAGATAGCCGCTGTCGGCGGTGTCGTCGCGCACCGCACTGTAGGCCAGCGCATACTCGCCCATGGTGGCGTCATAGTCGGCCTGGTGGGCATAGGCGAGCGCGACCAAGTCCGGGTCGATCACGCCGGTGCCCGGGTCGCGTGCCCACGCCAGTGCCGAAGTCGAGGAGTCGAACAGCGGCGCATGGGCACTGGCCAGCGCCGCGCCGCGCGCCAGCGCGGTCTCGGGCTCCTCGGGCACGCTCACCGGGATGGCACTGACCGCGTCCAGCTCGGGCTTGACCATGCCGACGTTGACTCCGGAACCGACCACGAACAGGCCGTCGGGTCGCGACGACAGGCGGCCGGCCTGGGCGGCCAGACGGGTCAGCGCGCCCACCGCGGCGGCGTCATCGGATGGCAGGGCCACCCGCTGCACCTCGGCTATCGAGCCATCCGAGGAGTCGACGACGGCCAGGGTCGCGCCATCGGGCTCGATGAACATCAGCGCGGTCCGCTCGTAGCCGATCGACCCGCCCACCGTCTGTGCCAGTGCTGCCGCGGCCAAGAACGCCGACACCAGCATCACGTTCTCGACCCGGTGACCGGCCAGCGCATCACGCAGCTGGCCGGCTTGCAGCTGGTTGGCGACGGTCACCCCGGTCGAGGCCAGCCGGTAGCCGCTCTCCCGGGCACTTTCCTGGGTGCCCAGGATGGCCGACACGACCTGGTCGGGGAACGCCTTCTCGTCGGCATCCACCTCGAATCCGTCTTCATCGACGGTCACGCCACCGGCGCGCTCCCCCTCGACGAGGACCATGCGTACCGATGGCGGTGCCATCGAGACCCCCAGAACGATGTCCACCGCACCTCCTCCACTACGGCCGGCGAATTATTAGCCCATCTTACGACTGTTGGATGTGAATCCCCACTCAGAAAGGAAGGCCGGGGATCTTAAACGGGAACCCGCCACCACCGCGGCCGTGACCACCACCGTGGCCACCGCCATGACCGCCACCGCGGCCATGACCACCACCGGGCCCCCAGTCGTCGTCGCCGCCCCAACCGCCCCGGGGCGGGCCGAACAGCGGCGGACCGCCGGGCAGGCCCGGAATCCCCAGGTTGGGAAGCGGTGGCGGCGGGAGCGCCGGAGGCGGTGGAGGCGGTGCCACCGGTGCGGGGGCTGCTGGAGCCGGGGCCTCGGGCACTGGAGCGGGAGCTGGCGCCGGAGCCCGCGGCGGAGCCGGTTCGCCGGCCGGAGCGGGCGGGGCCTGCGGAGGCGCCGGTGCGGGCGTGACGACGGCAGCCGGCGGCGGTGCCTGATGGGTGACGACGTTCGCCCGCACGTCAGGTCGGTGCTGGTTGGCCGCCCGCATCCCGACGGCCAACGCGATCGCCAGCCCCAGCACCCCGATCACGAATATCGCCGCGACCCCGCCGGTGACCAGCATCGGCTTGCGTTCCCGCGGCTGGATGCCGGTACTGAAGTCCAGCATCCGGGAGTCGACGAGTTCGGGATCGTCGGCGAGATCCGGAAGCGCGGCCCCCAGGACCACGCCACTGTCCGGAAGCGCGCTGTAGGCCAGTGGCTCGTTATCGCTGGTGGCGTTGTAGTCCACCTCGTCGTAGTTGACCCCGTCGGGCGCGACGTAGGCGTATCCGGCACCGGCCAGTGCCGGATCCATTTCGCCGGTGCCCGGGTCCTGCGCCCAGGCCACTGCCCGGGTGGAGGACGAGAACAGCGGGGCGTGCGCGCTGGCCAACGCTGCCCCACGGGCCAGCGCCATGTCCGGTTCCTCGGGCACGCTGACCGGCAGCGGAGTGGCCTTGTCCAACTCCGGTTTGATCATCGCCACGTTGACGCCCGAGCCCACCACGAACAGGCCGTCGGGGTTCGACTCCAGCCGTTGCGCACCGGCGGCCAGCTCGGTGATCTCGCCGACCGCACGCTCATCGTCGTTCGACAGCGACTGACGGTGAATCTCGGTGATCGAACCGTCGTCGGAATTGACGACGGCCAGCGTGGCGGCTTCCGGCTCGACGAACAGCAGCGCTGTCCGGGCGTAACGCGTCGCACTGCCCACCGACTGGGCCAGCGCTGCCGCGGCAAGAAACGCCGACACCAGCATCACGTTTTCGACCTTGCGGCCCGCGAGCGCCTCGCGCAGCGCGTTCGCCTCGGCCGGATTGCTCCAGGTCACGCCGGTGGAGCTCAGCTCATAGCCGCCCTCGCGGGCGCCCTCACGGGTGCCCAGAATCGCCGACACCACACGCTCCGGCGCGGTTTGGGCGCCATCCATCACGTCGAAGTCGTCGTGCTCCACGGTGACCCCGTCGGCGTTCTCGCCTTCCACCAACACCATGCGGACCGCCGAGGGTGCCACCGACACCCCAAGAACGATCTCCACGAAACCTCCCCTGTTACTGCTTATCGGCCAGGTATGTGGGCCGAACCCCCACCAGGGCTGGCCGATACCGGCTTCATCGCAGCCGCGGGGCGGCCGTCAGGTCCGAGGGCTAACCGGACTTGATGAAGTTCTGGTACGAGCGGGACGGCGTCGGCCCGCGCTGGCCCTGATATTTCGACCCTACGCGCGTACTGCCGTACGGGTGCTCGGCCGGACTGGTCAATCGCAGCAGGCACAGCTGGCCGATCTTCATACCCGGCCACAGCGTGATCGGCAGATTCGCCACGTTGGACAGCTCCAGCGTGATGTGCCCGGAGAAGCCGGGATCGATGAAACCCGCGGTGGAGTGGGTCAGCAGGCCGAGGCGGCCCAGGCTCGACTTGCCCTCCAGCCGGCCGGCCAGATCCTCCGGCAGGGTGCAGCACTCCAGCGTGGAGCCCAGCACGAACTCCCCGGGATGCAGCACGAACGGTTCGCCGGGTTTGGGTTCGACCAGCGTGGTCAGCTCGTCTTGCTGTTTGGCCGGATCGATGTGGGTGTAGCGGGTGTTGTTGAACACCCGGAACAGGCTGTCGAGGCGGACGTCCACGCTGGACGGCTGTACCAGCTCGTCGTCAAACGGGTCGATGCCCAGCCGGCCAGCAGCGATTTCGGCCCGCAGATCGCGATCGGAGAGCAGCACGGCACGAGCGTATCGCTCGACCCGCGGGCCGGGCCGGATGACCAAGCCCGTGGTGGCCACCGAGTGTGCGGTTTGATTCGGTTTTCGGCGGTTCGGCCAACGATTCCGCACACTCGCGGAGCGGCTGGGCGCCCGGATGCTAGCCTGCTAGCGCACCAGTGCCGATGTAGTTCAATGGCAGAACATCAGCTTCCCAAGCTGAATACGCGGGTTCGATTCCCGTCATCGGCTCCACGTTTGAGCAGGGGTTTTAGCCCGATCAGCTCACCTCACCCGCCCGGCGGTCCCTTAACGGTCCCTTGCTCTGCCTGCAAGACGCCGCCGGGGTGGGCACCCCTGTCTCTACTCCCGTCCGTCAAGAGTCATCTGCGGTCCACTTGCATCGAACTGATGTTCGCGTAATGTCGATTGGCAGGGCGGCTCCAGCAAAGGGGCCTCGGGCAGTGGAGGGGCGCGCGTGCAGATCATTTCCTTCTTCAACCACAAGGGCGGCGTTGGCAAGACGACGATGCTCTTCAACACGGCCATCGAGATGTCCCGTCTCGGGATGCGCGTGCTCATGGTTGACCTAGACGCGCAGGCGAACTTGACCGCCATCAGCCTTCCCGACGAAGCCCTGGAACAGCTGTTCGTTGCCGGTGCGACAAACCAGACTGTGGCGCACGCGTTCAACCCGCTGGTCGGCGGCTCCGGGGACATCGCACTCCCTGAGGCGCACGTCGTACGGCCCGGCGGAGTTTGGTTGGCGGCTGGCGACCTCGGTCTAACCAACTTCGAAGGCATCATGCCGAGTGCCTGGACCGAAGCGTTGGCTGGTAACGAGCGCGGCTTCCGGGTCACGAGTGCGCCTTATCGGTTGATCCAGCAACTTGCTGACCAGGTTGACGCGGACTATGCCTTTGTTGACCTTGGTCCCAATGTTGGCGCGCTGAACAGGGCTGTGCTCCTCGGAAGCGACTACCTGATTGTGCCGCTGGCGGCCGACCTGTTCTCCATCCGGGCCCTACCCAGCGTCGGCGGCAGCCTGGAGACTTGGGTGCGGCAGTGGGCCACCGCATTGACCGTCTGCCCGCGTGGGTTGGCATTCGACATTCCGTTGGGACTGCCAAAGACGCTTGGCTACGTCCGACAACAGTTCAATATCTACAGGGGCGAGGCAACGCGGGCATTCAGGCATTGGATCGAACAGATGCCCGGCGCATTCCACGACGGTCTACTGCTGCCACTGTCCGAATTCGGAGATGGGACCGGCACAGATGCCACCCTGGCTGATCCGGCCCTCGCCCGGGGCGCGGATCTCGGCGATCTGAAGAACTATCACAGCCTCGTTCCGTATGCGCAGAACATGCGACGGGCCATTTTCGAACTACAGGTGGATGACGTGATTTTCGGCGACCAACACAAGAAGGCGTTGGCGAGCGAAGAACAGTTCAGGGCATTGTGCGACAACATCCTTGCTCGTACCGGCCAGGAGGCCCGGGACGCCGAACCGGTCAGCTAGCCCGTCAGCGGTACAACGTTTCCGGTTCGCCCGCAACACCGCAGGCCAGTACACCGCTTTGCAGAACCTCGGGTGCCGTAGCGGAGCAGTCAAGTCGAGCACCAACCGCGCTTCTGTTGGGAACCATCTCCACGGCAGCCTTTTGGTGCGGCCAAAACGCGGCAGAGCATCTGGGCATTGGTCCCGGCGCCTACGCCGCGGTGACGAACGACGCAGTTTTCAAACGGATTCCGGCTGCCTGCAGCGATACCTCGAACGTACTGGCCAGCACGGAAGTCAATGTCTGATGCTCAGCAGAGTCAACAGCGACGGCCGTCCCAAGACCTAGGCGCCCCATTTCTCTGAGTGCCACCCGATTAAACAATCTGCGTGGCATCAATAACGCCGCCATTCCTCGATTTGCCTGGACCTCGCGCCAGTCGGATCTCCGGCGCGTCAAAACGGCATCTACAGGTTCCGGCGAAATATCGCGGTGCAGACACTCGACTCTCGCACCCGCCTCAGTTAACGGCTGCGCAGCTCCGGCGAGCCGCGCGAACTCGGGTTCGTATAGGTACCGATGCAGGTAAACGTGCGACGCTTCGTGGGCGATGGTTGCTCTCCAACGTCCGATCGCGGCGGTGCCGGCACCCTCCTCATCCCGAGCGCAGGTCAACTCACTGTTGATCTGCACTCGCGGTTTCCGTTTAGGGTCGAAGATCGTCAAACCGAGTACATCCGACGGAAGGTCTGCATACAGGTCAAGATCGCATCGCAGGTAACCCTCGACTAGCAGCTCCAAATCGGCTACTGGATCCGTCAGACTCGGCAACAGCTCTGCTTTTCGGAGTTGCTCGACAGCCATCTGCTCAATCTCGTCAGCCTCGTACCAAATTCGCTGGTCGCCCTCGGGGCCGGAATACCATTGCATCGCTCACTCCAGTCCGCGATCTCGCTTCAACTCGTCAACGGCCTCGATCAGCTTCTTGAGCTCCGCCTCAGGAATTCGCTCATTGGTCACACGCCTGAAAAGAACTCCAGCACTGGGGTTTTCCCGAATATACTGCTCGGCATCCTTACTGATGCCGACACGCCCTGCGGCGGCCAGCAGTTCGTCGAGGTCGAGACCAAACAGAGCTGAGATTTTTTGCAGCGCGTCATCCGAGGGTGTGCGTCGGTTGTACTCAATGTCGTTGAGGTAGGACGGCGACAGGCCTAGCGACTTCGCAACGCCGCGCAGGGTAAGGCCCGCCTCGACCCTCGCATCTTTTACCCGATCACCGAGCGGTTTGCCCGCGCCACGACTCGCCATGTTCGCAAACTAGCGCACGCGCACCGCGCTGACAGACATTGCCGACGCATGATGCTAATGTCATGATGTACGCACACATGCGAACACGCGCACAGTGGAGCACCGCGGTCGCAACAACGCCGCGGGTTGACCTCCCGCCGAGCAGAAGGAGTGCCTGATCGTGACCACATTGCGCATCACTATCGACAACGTCGAACGCCTCGTCACTGACGATGACCAGGAGGCAGCGTCGCTGCTTCGCCTCGCGGGCCGGGACCCGAGGGACTATGACCTGTTCATCGTCGACCAGCACGGCATCGAGTCGCACATCAAGGACAAGCAGATCGTCGATCTGCACGATGGCAACGAGTTCCACACCCGCCGCAAGGTGCACTTCACGATCGACGGCGAGCCGCACACAAGTTGGGACGACGACCAGACTGCGGCGGCGCTGCTGCGGTTGGCCGGGCTCGACCCAGCGAAATACGACTTGGCTCGGGTCAATGGTGCAGGTGGACGTGAGCGGTTCGCCGACGAGCAGCTGATCACCGTCCGCGACGGAGACGAGTTCGTCAGTACGAAGAGTGAAGGGGTCACGATCATCGTCAACACCAAGCCCCACCTGTGGGGCGGCAAAGACATCACTTTCGAGCAGGTAGTGGAGCTCGCCTCCCCCGGCCAACCGTACGACCCCGCGGGCACGACCGTCGAAATCAGCCGGGGCCACGGCCCAGATAAGTCCCTGCGGCCGGGCGAGAGTGTTCGCGTCAAGGAAGGAATGACGTTCGATGTCGAACCCACTAATCGGTCCTGAGGAACCCATTGGTCGTCTGCTCGCCGAGGGTTACGACCTGAAATTGCAGACCGGACACCTGATCATCGATCGTGTGCCCTACCTGACCGCTGACGGCCCGCGCGCCGACGGCCGGCTGGTTCTGCCGGTGAATGACAGCGGCGGTGTCATCACCGATGCCATTGGCGACCACACCATCTGGTTCAGCGGCAACGAACCACGCGACGAGCGCGGAGCGCCCCTCGGCGGCGCGAGCCCCCGTGACCTCGGAAAAGCAGGCAGCGTCAACTTCATGTTGTCCTTCAAGCCACCCGGCGGCAGTTATCCCAGCCTGTACGAGAAGGTGCGCTCCTACGCTCGCATCCTCAGCATCCCCGCTCGTGAAGTCGACTCGACCCTCACCACGACGCCCGGAGCCGCCTTCCAAGCCGTCGAAGACGACCTGCCCCTCGTCTACCGCGATACCAATTCCACCCGAGCAGGACTCACACCACTGAACAACGTCTTTCGTGGCCACCGAATCGCCGTCATCGGCGTCGGGGGCAGCGGGAGCTACATCCTTGACCAGGTCGCGAAGACTTGGGTTGACTGCATTGACCTCTTCGACGGTGACGTGTTCGAGAATCACAATGCTTTCCGCGCACCCGGCGCCGCTGCACTTGAAACACTTCAGGCGAGACGGAACAAAGCGGAGTACTTCGCCGAGGAGTACTCCCGGATGCACACCGGCATCACTGCACATCCCGAACACCTGACCATGAGCAACATCGATCTGCTCGCGAACACCACTTTCGTCTTCCTTGCGGCGGCGGACGCCGACCAGCGGCCCCTCATCATGACTTGGCTGAGCGAGCACGACATCCCGTTTGTCGACGTCGGGATGGGACTCCATCAAGAAGACGGGGGTCTCACCGGACTCGTCCGGTCCACCATGTACCTCCCCGACAACCACATCACGTCACCGGTCAACCCTCCGGCGACACCGGGCCAGGACGACTACGGTACGAACATACAAGTCGCAGACCTGAACGCCCTCAACGCATTACTCGCCGTCATCAGCTGGAAGCGTCATCTCGGTTTCTACGCCACCCACACTCCGGCGGCCGAGACCATCTACAAATTGTTTCTCAATGAACTTCGAAACGGCGACACGACATGACCCGCGCGGATCGCTACGCCGCCGAATTCGTCGAGTCGTTCCCTACACCAATGGAGCCCGGCATCCTGTACGTCTCGCCGAATTACTCCACAGCCGGTCATCTATGCCCCTGCGGATGCCGGCATCAAGTCGTCACCAAGCTCTCCCCAGCCCGATGGCGGATCACATTCGATGGCGAGGTCTCGCTATGGCCGTCGGTGGCAGCTACGGGGCTCCCGTGTAACTCCCACTATTTCATCACCCGAGGCGAAGTCGACTGGCGTCAGAATCTCAGCCCGGTCCAGGCGCAACGAGCCCGGCACGCCGATCAACACGCAGTGGAGATTCAACGCTCGAGGGGCGGCTTGATTAGACGCGCCTGGCACCGCCTCAAGAAAAGATGACTGGTCGCTACGCGGGTTCGATTCCCGTCATCGGCTCCACGTTTGAGCAGTGCCGGCCTGCTGAGGAGACCCGCTCATTTAACCCACGGCACGATCGGCACAAACGGCCGGTTGGCGTTGTGCCAGAAATGCTCCAGCGCGGAGACGGCGGTGTCGTGCGCTATCAGCCAGTGCCCGCCCTGGTTGATCAGGCCGATGGGCTCGGGTGCGCTCTCTTCATGAAAGCCCCCCACGGAGGTGACGGTCGCTCCGGCGAGATTGTCGCCCGCGGGCTGAATGTCGGACACCACGAAGTGGTAGGGCAACAGTCCGGCCTCTTGGGTCTCGCGCAGGCGATCGTCGATGGTCTGGGCTTCCTCGGGCGTGAAGCCGGGGGTGACGACGTTGGTCTTGTTCGCCGCGGGGATGTTCGGGTCGGTCAACTCGGCCACCGCGGCGAGCACCTCGTCGGCGGTGGGAACGCTTCCGATACACAGTGATTGGCCGGGATCTCCGCACGCCGCAGCGGCCGTGGCGGGCGCAGCCACGCCCGTGAACGTAGTAGCCAGCAATACCGCTGTGACGGCGATTCTCATAGCGCGAACGCTAACGGCGTCATGTGTCAACGATGTTTTCCGTTTGCAACGGCAAATGAACGAACCCTGGCGAGGCAAAGGCGCGGCCCTCGCCCTAGGAGCGCCCCGCCAGTCGGCCCTCGATTGCACGTACCACGTCGACCTCCCGGTCTCGAACGGCGCAAGCCACCTCGACGAACCGCGCCACCAGCGGGCTCGGTTCATCGCGCAGCCAGGCGACCGCCACCACAGATCCCGGCCAGTCGTCGACCGGCAGGCAGCGCACGCCCGGCGCCGGCAGGTACTGCGTGACTGCCGCACTAGTAATTGCGACCGCCACCCCAGCCTGAACCAGCTGTGCCTCCTCGGTGACCGAGTTGATCGGGAACCGCCGGACCGCGGTCGCATCATCGCGCACGGCATCCAGACACCAGAAGGCACGGTGACTCTCATCGGTGGTGTCGGTAACCGTAATCGGTTCGTCGATGAGATCGAGCACCGATACCGAGGAGCAGGCGGCAAGTCGATGGTTGGCGGAGACCATCGCGACGACCGGGTCGACGAACAGTGATTCCGTCTCAATATCGGGGGTGCTTACCGGCAACCGCAGCAGCGCCACATCGCTGACCCCCGACGCCAGCCCGGCCGACGGGTCGCCGATCGGGAACTCACGCATGGTGACGTCGACGCCGGGATAGCAACGACGGAACTCGTCGACGATCAGGCCGGTCAACTCCAGTGCGCCACCGGGGCCAAAACCCAGCCGCAGCGTCCCCGACAGTCCGCGGACCGCCCGTGCGATATCGGTGGTGGTGGCGTCCAGCGTCGCCAGCATCTCCCGCGCCCCGGCCAGGAAGATATCGCCGGCCGGGGTGAGCGTCACCTTCCGCGTCGTGCGGTTCAGCAGTTTGGCACCGGCCGACGCCTCAATTTCCTTGATCTCGCGGCTAAGCGCCTGCTGGGTCATACACAGGCTGGTGGCGGCGCGGCTGAAATTCAGCTCCTCGGCAACCACAACGAAGTGGCGCAGCTTGCGGGTGTTGATGTCGATACCAGCGAATATAGCCGCACATCCTGCGGCTTCGACTCAAATCTTGCATCGCCCGGTCCCATTAGCTAAACTAGCCGTGCAGTTCAGTTACGGAAGGCGAGAACATGAGCGTTTGGTTCATCACAGGAGCTTCCCGCGGGTTCGGTCTGCAGATCGCACGTGACCTGCTGGAACGCGGCCACCAGGTGGTCGCGACCGCGCGTGACGCGGCAACAGTCACCGAGGCGCTCGGCGAGAACGACAACGTGCTCGCCGTGGCCCTCGACGTCACCGACGAGACGCAGGCCCGCCAGGCCGTGCAGGCGGCAGTGGACCGTTTCGGTCGCATCGACGTTCTGATCAACAACGCCGGCCGTGGACTGCTGGGCGCGGTCGAGGAAGCCACCGACGCCGAGGTTCGCGCTGTCTACGAGACCAACGTGTTCGGTCTGTTGACCGTCACCCGCGCGGTCACACCGGTACTGCGGGCGCAGCGGTCCGGCACCGTCGTCAACATTTCGTCGGTGGGCGGGTTCGTCAGCTCCCCGGGATGGGGCGTGTACGCGTCCACCAAGTTCGCCGTCGAAGCCCTCTCCGAGGCGCTGCACGCCGAACTGCAGCCCCTGGGAATCCACGCGATGGTGGTGGAGCCCGGCTACTTCCGCACGGACTTCCTCGACTCGTCCAGCCTGCAGGTCCAGCAGCACACCATCGACGACTACGCCGACGGGCCCGCGGGCAAGATGCGCATCACCGCGGGCGAGCGCAACCACGACCAGCCCGGCGATCCCGTCAAGGCGGCGGCCGCGATCATCGATGTGGTCGAATCCGAGCGGCCCCCGGTGCGCCTGCTGCTGGGCAATGACACCATCGCCGCAGTCGAGGGCAAGCTGGCCCACGTGCAGGCCGAGTTGGCGCAGTGGCGCGGCGTCTCGGCATCGACCGACTTCGACGATGTCGTCTGAAACCGCCGGCCGGTCGGGCGAATCCACCTTCGTCCGACCTACCGGTGCCCGCAGCGATCGCATCCACCAGGCCATCTTGGATGCGACCGCGCAACTGCTCGACGAGGGCGGCTATGCCGCCTCCACCGTCGACGCGATCGCGGCCCGGTCCGGGGCCAGCAAGGCCACCATCTACAAGCACTGGCCGTCACGAACTGCGGTGGCCGCCGAGGCTTTCGGCGCGATGATGGCCCAGGATCTGCCGCTGCCGGATACCGGAAGCACCGTCGGCGATCTCACCGAGCAGGTGGTGCGGGTCTCGGCGTTCTACGCGAGTAGTCGCGGTGACGTATTCGCGCAGCTGCTCGCCGCCTGCGTCGAAGACGCGGCGGGCGCCGCCTATTTCCGGGACTACTTTCTCGACGGCCGCCGCGCGGCCATCACCGAACTGTGGCAACGGGGAGTCAGCCGCGGCGACGTCGACGCCGACATAGCCATCGATGACGTCATCGATCTGCTGTTCGGGCCGCTCATCTTTCGCCGCATGAGCGGCCACTGCACGCTCACCGAGGAACATGCGCGGCGGCTGGCCGACGTCGCGCTGCGCAGTGCACTCGCCCCAAACGGCCCCCAAGCCGGCTGATCCCGCCACAATCTCCGGTATGGGTCTGTTTCCGAAGCCACACGCCACCTTGACCGACACCGAGGTCGCCGACGCGCTGGGCCGCGCGGTCGCGGTTATCGATCCGCTGCTCGACCTGCTCGCCGAGGCCGATCCGATCGGGCTGCGCAAACGCACCCGCCGACTGCTCACCCCGCCCCGCGGCCTGTCCCATCGC
Organism: Mycobacterium sp. SMC-15; assembly: GCF_045310925.1. NCBI lineage: Bacteria > Bacillati > Actinomycetota > Actinomycetes > Mycobacteriales > Mycobacteriaceae > Mycobacterium > Mycobacterium sp. SMC-15. The sequence goes on from NZ_JBJIAJ010000016.1 coordinate 75,509, forward strand.
ATCCGGCGGTTTCGGCTGCGGCGGCGCCGTCACGACGCCGGTCGCGGCCCCAACGTCACCAACCGCGCCTTGAACGCCGGGGCCCAGCTGATCAACGCCGCGGATCTGCCCGGCACCGCGGCGTGGGAGCGGATGAGTCGCGAGCAACGGGTGCACTGGTGGGTGCACCGGGTGGGTGCGCTCAACACCGTGGTGGTCGCCTCCCCGGGGGTGTTCGGCTGGCTGACCCGAGTGGTCCCGGTGGGCGAGCTGGCGGGATTCGTCAACCACGCCATCGTGTTGTGCGCGCTGGCCCGCGAGTACGGCGTCACCGACCGGCGCGAGCAGGTGCGGCTGCTCGCCGAGGTGTTGTGCGGGCGCCATCTTCCCGAGAACGTCGACGTACCAACGCAACCCGATCCCGCACCGCTTCCCGAAACACCGCCGCCGGGGTGGAAGCCGCTGAAGTCGATCACGTCATCGACCCCGGTGGTGATCACCCGCACCGTCTGGCAGCTGGCCGGCATCCTGCGGGCGACTTTCGACGAGGTGAGCAAGCGCCCGCACCCCAAGAAGTTCTATCAGCGTCTGGGGGCACTGCCCGGGTTGGGTTTGTTCGCCGCCTATTTCGGCGAGCGTGGCGCGCTGATCCGAGCGGCCGAACAAGGCGTGGCTTGGCTCCAGGCGCGCGAAGACGGTGCCAGCCCCGGCGAGACCGGCGAGGTAAGACCGCTTTAGAAGACCCGGATCCAGTCGACGAGCATCTGGGCGGGGTAGCTGCCCGATCGAGGATCACCGCCACCGGAACCGGCCACCGCCAGGTTGAACACCGAAAACACGTGGTAGCCGGGATTATTGAAAGGCCAGTCCGCGATCGAGTTCGCCGGAACGGAGAAGTAGGGTGCGGCTCCGTCGACGTAGTCGCGCCAGAACCGGATGCCGTCGGTGTCCCAACGGCACCGCCAGGTGTGCCAGGCGCTGTCCATCGAGATCTGTTGGGTTGCCCATTCGGCACCGTTCGATCTCGTGTGGACGGTGGTCGCCGATGGCCAATTGCCGTTGCCGTACCACTCCAGCACGTCGATCTCGCCTTGATCGTCGTTGCCCATCCACCAGGCGGGCCAAGCCCCTGCGGTGAGGCAGTCGAGCTTGATCCGGGCTTCCCAGGTGTGCCCGATACCGCCCATCCACCGGCTCTGGATTTTTCCGCTGTAGTAGTTGTCGCTATCTTTGGCGGCGCGCAGCACCAGGTTCGACTTGCCGTCGACGAACACGTTCTTGCGATCGTCACGGTATTGGCCGACGTTCTCGGGACGCTCCCAAAACGTCGGGTCCTTCATCGATTCCCGGGCCTGCGCCACCGCCCACTTCGCCGGGTCCGGCGCGGAACCAGCCGGGCCGTCGAACTCGTCGCTGAAGAGGTAGGTCTGCGACGGCGCGTCGGGCAGCGGATCGGCGGGCCCCGGTCGGGCCCATGCCTCCGGCATGCGCATCGCGGCGGCAAGCATGCCGAATCCGGTCGTCAACATCAGGCTGCGTCGATTTATCTCGGCCACCTTCGCATGAAACCACTACAGCGGCCGAGGCATCAATGGCAGAAGCCCCGCACACCCGAAGGTGTGCGGGGCTCCTGTCGCCTGTTGTAGCGGCCCTTAGCCGGCTGCCGGAGCAGCGCCCTCGCCGCCCTGGCCGCCAGCACCGGGGTTGGTCCCGTTGTTGTCGGCGCCTGCGGAGCCCGGTGCTCCCGCGGTCTCGCCGGAGGCGCCACCGGCACCGCCGTGGCCACCGTCGCCGGCCGTAAGCCCGCCCGAAGCACTGCCGCCGGTACCGCCGGTACCGCCGTTGCCGCCGGTAGCAGTGGCGCTGTCGCCGCCCACGCCGCCGACGCCACCGGTACCGGACGCCAGACCGTTCGAGCCGCGAGCCCCACCGGTGCCACCGGCACCGCCGTTGCCACCGTTGCCCGAGGTCGAGTCACCGCCGGCACCGCCGGTGCCGCCCGTACCGGCGGTCGCACCGAACCCGGCAGTACCGCCGGCGCCGCCGACGCCACCGTTGCCGCCGGTGCCGATCGTGCCGGCGCTGCCACCGAGGATGCCCGCGGTTCCAGCCTTCGCTCCGGCCGCGCCGCCCTCGCCACCGACGCCGCCGTTGCCACCGTTGTTGTTGAACGTGGTGTTGACCAGCGAACCGTCGCCACCGGCGCCACCAGTACCACCGGCGCCGCCGGCGCCCGAGTTGCCGCCGCTACCGATAAGCGAACCGCCGTTGCCGCCGTTACCGCCGTTGCCACCGTTGCCACCGTTGGCACCGGTCTCCGCGGCCGTCGTGTTGGTTGCGTTGTCGCCCTTGCCTCCAGCACTGCCGGCACCGCCGACGCCACCATCGCCACCGGCACCCAGCATCGCCGCCGAGCCACCGTTGCCGCCGTTACCACCGTTGGCGGCGCCGACGCCACCGTTGCCGCCGTTGCCGCCGTTGCCCAGCAACGAACCACCGGCGCCACCATCGCCACCGTTGTTGGTGCCCTCGATCACGTTGCCCTCGGCGTCCTTGATGGCACCCAACGCGCCGGCGCCGCCGTCGCCACCGTTACCGATCAGGCCGGCGTCGCCACCCGCGGACCCGGCGATGCCGTTGCCGCCGTCGCCGAACAGCAGACCACCGTTGGTGGCTGCGGTCAGCACACCGTCGTCGCTGATGGACGCGTCAACGCCATCGCACACCAAGCCACAGCTGCCATCGAACGCGAACAGCGTGTTGATGCCGGTCGCATCGAAGATCGGAATCAGCATGTCGCCCATCGAGTGGATGCTGCTGTAGATCGAGTCGTAGATGCCTTCCAGCCCAGTGCTGTCCGCGGCGCCGGGCAGGGCCAAGTCGAAGCTCGAGCCGTCAAAGGCCGCAGTGCCGTCGGCCGAGTCGTCCCAACCGAGCGCGCTCAGCACATCGCCGAAGTCGAAGTCGAAGTCCGCGTTGGCGGCCGGAGCTGCGGCCAGCGGGCTCAGGCCCAGCGCCAGGAACGCACCCACGGCGCTCGCAGCGCCCACCACGCGCCGACGCGCGCCGCCGTTGTGACCTTGACTCATCAAAGAAATCCCCTCCTGTGGACTTGCCGTCAGGCAGTCGTGTCTCCCTCAGCATCGCCTTAGATGGCGAGCGAGGGGGACGCTACCTCAGCGATCCACCTGCTTGCCGGACCCTGCCCAGACTTGACGGGCGTCGAGTCGCTCGCCAATGCCGCTGAGCTGCAACAGATTCCACATGCAGACTCCGATGATGTGGCGCAAATCACATTCCGCCTCGTCGTGCCGCGTACGATTTCCAAAGCCCTACCGACCAGTAGCCAAGACGGCTAACTTGATCGAGATCCTGTGAAAGACAGCCTGTTTCGTTAACGTTTCCGGCGAGGGGCGGAAGCAAAAGAACCCGTGTCGCGATTAGTGCACGAACTCTCCGCCGGCCGGAACCGGCACGGCGGGCGAGGCGGACAGCAGGCTAGAAGACCCGCACCCAGTCGATCAGCATGTCGGCCGGGTAACTCCCCACTCGGGCGTCACCGCCGCCGGATCCACCGATAGCCAGGTTCAGGATCGGGAACACCGTGTATCCCGGGTCGTTGAACGGCCACTCCCGGCCCGGTTCGTCGATGTTCTCGATGCCGACGGCCGGGACGGAGAAGTAGGGCTCCATACCCTCGGCATAGTCCTGCCAGAAGTACATCCCGCTCTGGTTCCAGGTGACCCGCCAGTTGTGCCAGTTGCCGTCCACCGGGAGCGCGAAGGTTTCGAACGCGGTGCCGTAGGGGTTGGCGTGCACGGTGGTGCCCGAGGGCCACTCGCCGTTGCCGTACCACTCCATCAGGTCGATCTCGCCCTCACGGCCCGGGTCGTCGTTGGACAACCACCATCCGGGCCAGCAGCCCGCCGTCTGGCAGTTCAGCTTGATGCGGGCTTCCCACGTGGTGCCGATGCCGCCACGCCAGTTGCCGTGCACCAAGCCGCCGAAGAAGGTGTTGCCCTCCTGGGTGCCCCGGATCACCAGGTTGGAGTTGCCGTCGAGGAAGACGTTCTTGCGGCTGTCGCGGTACTGGTAGAAGTACTCGGGCCGGTCCCAGCCGACCGGACGACGGATCGGGGTCCGGTGATTGGAGATCGTCCACTTCGACCGATCGGGGGCCGAGCCGGCCGGCCCGTCGAACTCGTCATGCCAGATGAAGCCACCGGGCTTGGCGGCACCGGTCGGGGGCGTCGCAGGCGCAGCGGGACCAGACGGCGGCTGCGCCGGGTCGCCGGGCGCTCCCGGGACCGCGGGAACGGCTCTGGCCTGGGGGGTGGGCGCTGCGGCAGCCAATGCGCCGGCACCCAGCATCATCATGACCTGGCGGCGGTTCATCTCGGACACGGTGGCAATCTAACCCACACCGCACCGGTGTCAAACAAGACAAGCCCGCCCACGTGGCCTATGTCACCTCATCGTCTTCGACGCTGTCGTCGAGCACGCCCACGGCGATCCCATAAGGCAGGAACCGGACTCGGCGATTCGGGTCGGGATTGCGCTGACTGGCGCGCAACGCGTCGATCTCGGTGGCGTAAACCTGCTCGACGCGCGCTGCCCCGTCGCCGCCGACGGTATAGATAGCCCACACGCCGTCACCGGTCTCGCCGGTGGTCGCCGGCTCAGCCCGCGCCGCCCGGGCCAGGTCCGCGAAGATCGCACCCCAGCCGGCTTTCTCCCCGGCGGAGCCGAATGTCCCGGAGAAGCGGTCGAATGCTGCGCGCAGCCCCTCGCCCGCCTCACGCATCATGCGGTCCAAATCCTCGGAATCGAATCCGAACGCACCGTTGTCGCCCATTGCGAGCTCCTTTCGCCCGGTCGCCACACCCCAGTGTGCCTGCGCGGGGCGAATCCGGCCACGGTCTCAGGCGACGCCCAAAGCTAGTTCTGCGGAACCGTGATCGGGATCGGAATCGGCACCAAGGGAATGTGCAGGTATTCGGTTGTCATCGGCACGGTGGTGGCCGGCGGCACCGTGGTGCTGGGCGGTTCACTGGTCGTGGGCGGGACGGTCGTGGTCGTCGTCGTAGACGGAGCCGTCGTGGTCGTTGTCGTGCTGGTCGGTGGCGCGGTGGTGGTCGTGGTGGTCGTGGTGGGCGGCGCCGTCGTCGTGGTCGGCGGCGGCGCCGTGGTGGTCTGCGGCGGCGGTGTCGACGTTGTGGCCACGGGCGGCGGCGCAGGGGCGCTGGGCTGCGGTGGCGCACTGGGCGTCGGGGTCGGCGGCACCACGGCACTGGTCTCGGGCGCAACCGGCGTCTCGTCGTCCTGACTGCGGGCCAAGCTGTAGAGCGCTCCGGCAACAGCGATCAGCGCCACCACGATGCCCACACCGAACGCCAACCGCGGTAGCCGCGAAGGCGCGCGACGGCCCGGGACCGGCGCAGCAGGCACCGAAACCGTCGGGCGGCGTCCGGTACTCAGATCCTGGTCGTAGTAGGGGTCCTCGACGTAGGGCACCGGCTCGGCACCAGCACTGCCGTCCTCCTGAGACCAGGCGAACGCGTCCACAACAGCACCGGAACCCGGAGCAGACATCACGGTCGGCGCCATGTCAGTTGCGTCGACCGCTTCTGCTTCCCTGGTGGCCTCGTCGTCGTGCGGGTCGTACATGGCTGACTACCTTGGATCGACAACGGCTGGAATGGCCTCACCATAGGCGGGGCCGAACCGGTCAGGAACGCCGACACACCGGCGGTCGGCGGGCTATCAGCCGATTCACACCACGGTCAGCGGCAGCGATTTGCGGGTGCGGAACACGAAATCCGCGCCGCTGCTGACCTTGGTCACCATCACCTCGGGCATTTCCTTTGCCTCGGTGTCGGTCTCGATCAGCCGGGCCGTCCACTCGTTTGCCGACCCCTCGACCTCCACCCGCAGGAGCGGGTTCACGGCGGTCGCGATGGCCTGCAGCGGGTTGACGTCCTGGGGCGAGCACAGCGTGATCCACGCGCCGTCGTCGTGCGCGGGCGAGGGGTGCACCGCGATGGTGTTCTCGCCGATGTCGGCGCGCACGTAGCCAATCGGATTGAGCAACGGATGCAGCTCGAAGGTGCGTCGCGCACCGTCGATGTCTCCAGGAAGCTTCAGCGCGTTCTTGATTCGCTGGGCGCCCAGCCCGGCCAGGCCGGTGAGCTGACGCCGACCCACCGATGCGGCCAGTTCGTCGGAGTCCGCCCGGGCCCGCACCGCGAGCGCGAAGGATAGGTAGAGCAGGTGCATCTGCAGGCACACCTCGTCGGCGATACGCACCAACGCCGAGTGAGAGAACGCGGTGAAGTCGACGTCGGCCAGCAGCGGTCCGGTGTAGTCCGCCAGCCCTTCGTCGGCGGCATCGATGTCGTCGAGTTGCCAAGTGGCGGCTTTGCTTTCACTGATCACCGCCAACGCGGGAATCGGCTGGGCCGGCGGGTAGTCCTCGTCGATGATGACGGTCCAGTGGCAGTGCGGTTGCCGGTCCGACGGCGTGCGGGGCGGGCGATGTACGGGACGGCACTGCGCGTGGACGTTGGTGGCCACCGCGGTGGCGTCGAACGTCGGATCCTCGATGGTGTGGCACATGCCGAAGACGTAGTCGTCACCCATCGGCTCCACGTCGAGCAGCGCGCCGCAGCTGGCCAACTCGAATTCGCCGTTCCAGCGATCGTGGATGGTGAAGCGGAAGTCCATGAACTGCGGTGGTGATCCGATGTCGAACTGCAGGCCCTTGAAGATGGTGAACACGTCGTCGCCGATGTAGCCCAGCGCGCGCTGCATACGCCGGGTGTAGATGGGGCTGGAGCCCGCCCACTCCTCGATGGCGATCTGCACCATTTCCTCGCGGCCGAACTCCGAGATGCACCAGGCCATTCCGGAGCGGTCGATCATGTGCCCGATCAGTAGCAGTTCGGGCACGAGGACAGCCAACTCCTCGCGGGACAGCGAGGCATACCTGGATTCGGTCACGAGCTAAAAAATAGTTGTGTCTATGTTATAAAGTCAACAATGACTATTTCCGCCGGTTCCGCCCGGCCGACTGGCCCCACTCGACGGACCAGCGCGCCCCGCAAGCGCGGCGACGACACCCGCGCCCGGATCATCGACGAGACGGTGCGCTGTATCACCGAAGAGGGTTTCGGCGCGGCGACCGCCAAGCACGTCGCGGAGCGGGCCGGGGTGACCTGGGGGGTCATCCAGTACCACTTCGGGGACCGCAACGGCCTGTTGATGGCCGTGGTCGACGACGGGGTGGCCGAACTGCTGACGAGCCTGTCCGCAGTCGACGTCAGCGAGCTGGGGCTGCATGAGCGAATCGAGGCAGTGGTGGACACCGCGTGGCGCTGCTACGCCAGCCCGACCTCACTGGCCGCATTCGAGATCCTGCGGGCCACTCGCGGCAGTTTGGGCGAGCAGTCCCATCAGCACCTGCTGCAGATGAACTCCGCGATCAACAGGCTGGGGCGGCTGGTCTCAGATGATCCCGCGGATTCCGGTGTCGCCGAGGTGATCTGGGCAGCGCTGCGGGGAATTGTGTTGGCGCAGATGATCATGGGAGGACCCATCGACTGGCAGACCGAGCGGCGGGCGCTGATCGACATGGTCGCCCACTACCTGCAGCGCGATCGCGGTTAGCTGATCGCTAGCCCGTCCGCCAGTGCGACGGCAGCGGCTGCCCCTCGCGCTGCCGGGTGTGATACGCCCAGGACGACGCCAGCCAGCCGCTTCCATTGGTCAGCGTGGTGATCGGCTTGCCGTCCTGATCGTCGTTCTTGCCGTTGCTCTTCTGGCTGCGGCGGTCGGTGGTGGCGGGCGTTGCGCCCTGGCCCGCGGTCGTTCCCATCATCGCCTCCTGACACGCCATTCCCGGCGGAAGTCCGGCGGCCGGCGGCAACGGGGTCTGCGCGGCGGCCAGCGTGTAGGCGATGGGCTTCATCTCCGGGGCTGCGGTCGCCCAGCTCGGCGGCACCGACAGCCCGCCGATCGGGATCGCCCTACCGATACCCGGCCCCGTCACCGGCGTCGTGGACGCCGACAGCACACCGCGCGGCCCGATCCCCAGGAAGGTCAAGGCCCCCTCCGTCCCACCGCGGACATACACCAGCCGTCCCCAGCCGGCGCCGTTGCTCACCACGGTGTACAAGCTGGAGTCGAAGCTCAGCCCGCTGCTGGCGATGCTGCTGAACGGCGTCAGCTGGCCCAATTCGGAGGTAAGGGTCTCCCACCACGTCGGTGGGTCTGTTGAGGCCGCCGGATTCGCGAACTGCTGCAGCGTGGCCTGCGTCAATGCCTGGCCGTTGCCGGCGGCCGCGTGCGATACCGCCGTGGACTGCGCGCCGGGCCCGGCCGGGTTGGTGGTCTGCGGCGGCTGGTCGAGTTCCGGCAGTGCGCTGGCCGGCATCGCCGCCGCCGCGTAGCCGTACATCGCGACGGCGTCTTGGGCCCACATCTCTGCATACGCGGCCTCAGCGGCGGCGATGGCCGGAGTGTTCTGGCCGAAGAAATTCGTGGCGACCAAGGTGGCGAGAAGGGTCCGGTTGGCGGCCACCACCGCCGGCGGGACAGTGGCCGCGAAGGCGGACTCATAGGCCGCGGCAACAGCTTTGGCCTGTATCGCGGTCCGCTCGGCGTTGGCGGCCCCGGCCTGCAGCCACGCCACGTAGGGTGCCGCCGCAGTGGCCATCGCCACCGATGTCGGGCCGGACCACGCGTGCCCGATCAGACTCTCGATCGCCCCGGCGTAGCCGACCGCAGCCGTCTCCAGTTCGGCGGCCAGGGCATCCCAGGCGGCCGCCGCGGCGAGCATCGGTGCTGCCCCCGCGCCGGTGTACATCCGGCCGGAATTGACCTCCGGGGGGAGGAACGCAAAGTCCATGTCGTTGGGGGATTAACCTGCGGCCGGCGGACGGGGCACCACGGTCCGGCGATGAGCGGCAGCCCGCGACGTCGCCGCACCCAGACCCCGGCCGGCCAAGGTACCGAGCATGGTCTCACCGAACGCCCCGCCTGGCACACCGCCGGCCAGGACCGGCGCCGCCGGCACCGCGGCGGCCGGTAGCGGCACGCCCGCCGAGGTCAGGGTGACCGGCATCGCCCAGCCGTGGGGCACCGATAACGCCCCGATCTTGAGCGCAGTGCCGGCGCTTGCCGACGACCCCACACTGCCCAGTCCGGCACCCAGCCCGGCGCTGCCGAGTCCGGATTTGCCCAGTCCCAGGCCACCCAAGCCCAAACCGGCCGGGCCGATCTTGGGCGGGTGCAGTATTTCGTCCAGGCCGCCGGGGTTCTCCGCCTGAAACGCGGCCAGGCCGATCCCGTTGTTGACGTTGCTGAGCATGTTGGCCGTACCCGACCAACCGGTCATGGTGGCGCTCAGGCCCTGGGTGGCCAACCCGGTGAACGGCGATATCTGACCGATGATCGAAATCAACGAACTGAAGATGTCGGTGGCCGCACCGTTGCCGGCCGCCGCGACCCCGGCCTGGGCAACCGCGGCGGACTGGGCAGACTGCCCCGCCGCGTTGGTGGTCTGGGGCGGCTGGTTGAACGCGGCCAACGCCGATGCGACCGCCGAGGAACCGGCGTAGCGGTACATCGCGGCCGCGTCCTGGGCCCACATCTCGGCGTATTGGAGCTCGGCTTCGGCGATCGCCGGGGAGTTCTGACCGAAGAAGTTGGTGGAGACCAGCTGCTTGAGCAGGACGCGGTTGGCGGCGATCACCGGTGGGGGCACCACCGCGGCCACCGCAGTCGAGTAGGCCTCCGCCGCCGCGGTGGCCTGGCGAGCCGTGGTTTCGGCCTGGACGCCGGCGCCACGCAACCAGGTCACATACGGTGCCGCGGAGGCGGCCATCGCCGTCGCCGCCGGTCCGGTCCATGGCCCGGCGGCCAGGCCTGACGTGACCGAGTCGTAGGACGCCGCAGCGGTATTCAGCTCAGCGGCCAAGTTCTCCCACGCAGAAGCGGCGGTCAGCATGGAGCCGGATCCGGGGCCGGCGTACATGCGTCCCGAATTGATCTCCGGGGGCAGCACCCCGTAGTCCAGGTACACGATGTCTCCTCGCTCACGGCACTAGGTGGCACTCCAGTGGCCTTCAGCGGTTTGCGAACGGCTATTCCGATCCTTACGAAACGGCACGCAGGTGAACCATAGGTTAAGCCGAAGTGGTCAACAGGGTAGCGGGTAAATGAACTGTTAGGCGGCCGTCTACCGGCGCGACGCATCCGGCGCACACCGTACCGACGGTGTTCACCGATGGTTCATTTTGTTGCCGCTAGGGGTTAATTCAGGTCAGCCATCCTGTTGTCACTGTGATAAATCCACGATGGGCCTTGATCGCGATCGGCGCTGCGGCGCTGGTCAGCGCGGCCGCACCGGCAGCCGCCGACCCGGATACCGACGCCCTGTTCATCAGCGCGATCGAGCAGGCCGGTATCGAATACACCAATCCGGTCGACGCCGTCGCCGTCGGCCGGGAAGTCTGTGCCTACCTGGGCGAGGGACATCACTCAGATTCCGCCGCGCGTGCCGTGCGGATCTCCAACCGCAGCATGTCGGTGAAGAACGCCGCCCGGTTCGTGACGTTCTCCCAAGTGGCGTTCTGCCCCGACTCGATCACCGATTGACAGAGGAAGACCATGACGGTTCGCATGTCCCGCACACTCGCCGTGACTGCCTTCGCGGTGGCCGGTGCGCTCGGCCTGGCCGCACCGGCGGCCGCCGATACCGATGACAGCGGCTTCCTCAGCGCGCTCGACAAGATGGGCATCTCCTACCCGGATGCGGCCGATGCGGTCGCCGGCGGGCATTCGGTGTGCGAGTACCTCGTCGGGGGGCACTCCCCCAATCAGGCGGCCAAGGCCGTGAAGAACGCCAACCCCAGCCTGACCCTGACCAGAGCGTCCCAGTTCGTCAGCATCGCCCGCGCGTCCTACTGCGAAGAGGCCTGAGGAAACTACTTCGCGATCGCGATGACCGCGCCTGGGCGCAGCCACTGAATGATCTGCACCAGCTTGGCGTCGTCAATGGCGACGCAGCCCGCGGTCGGGCCTCCGTCGGTGGTGTGAAAGAAGAAGGCGGCGCCGTCACCGGGACTGCGCGCGGTGTTGACCCCCATCACCACAGCGTGCTTGTACTGCGGGATTTCGAGGTTCTCGCTCTCACTGGTGTCGAACGCGCATTGCGCCTTCTTGCACACCTGCATGGTGTTGAACGTCGGGCTGTGATCGTCGCCGTCCCACCAGTGATCCGGACCGACCTGCACATACTGCAGTCCCCCGCCCGGGTTCGGCGCGGTGCCGAACGCATACGGCAGGGTGAAGACGCCCATCGGAGTGGCCGGATAGCCGCTCTTTGCCTTGGCGGCCATGCCCGCCGAACCGACGTGCGTCTGGATCCCGGCGGCCACCGGCTGCCAACCCGTCGCACTGCGCTGGTAGACGTCCATCTTGGCGTCCGAACCGCCAACCCCGACAACCGAAATCACCTGGCTGGCGTTGCCCACCGAGCGGGCAAACCACGGCATGACATCGGCCTGGGCTCCTGGCGCCGCGGTCAGCGCGGCAGCAACCGTGCACAGGGCAGCGCTGAACAAGCTCACAAGTCGGCGCATTGACTCATCATCTGCGCACGCCCGAAGCGGGTCAAACACCGCTCACGGCGTGCCGGAATTCAGGTCGCCGCGGTCACGGCTCCGCCCGGCGCGGCAGATCTTCGACCGGCGCCTCACCTTTGAGCAGGCCGCGCGACGATAGATAGTCGCGGAAGTACTCCCGGTGCTGCGGACACGTCAGCCAGACCTTGCGACGTTCGGGGGTGTGCAGTTTCGGGTTGTTCCACAGCATGCCGTACACCGCGTCGGCGCTGCAGCCCTTGCGGGAGCAAACGAGTGCGCCCACCGGATCGGCGTTACTGCTGGTCATCACGATCATCCTGCGACGCACCCGCGGACCCGGTCAACTCCGCTCTCCGCCACGGTTGCAGCATCAGAGCCCACACCGTCAGATAGGCCCAGCCCAGCGCCCAGCCGGCCAGCACGTCGGAGGGATGGTGCACGTTGAGCGCTACCCGGGAGACCCCGACCGCACCCACCACCAGGACGCCGACGCTCACGGCCGCCACCCTGGCGTTGCGCCGCAGCGCGGGTAGCGCCAGCAGCAGCAGCGCACCGACACCGATCGTCACCCCTAGGGCGTGCCCCGAGGGAAACGAGGTCGAGGACGCCGCGACCAGCGCCGTCACCGGCCGCGGCCGGCCGACCGAGCCCTTGGCCAGCACGGTCAGCAGCCCGCTGGTCTCCACGGCAGCTAAGAGGAACAACGCCGCGCGTAACCGACGGCGCAGCACGGCGACCAGGGCCGCAACCATGCCCACCGCCCGGAACACCGCCGGTTCGAAAACGGTGGAGATGCCATCCCAGAACCGGACCCAGATCGGGTGTTTGACCGCGACGTCGTAGCTCGCGTCCAGTGCGGCGGCGTCGACGCGGGCCAGCCAGCCCCAGCCCTGCAGATAACCCATCAGCATCAGCGCATAGACCATCGCCGCGACCGCCACCGAGATCAGCGCTGCACGCGCCGCCGAAGACGTCACCACCTAGTTCCCACCGCGGGAAGACCCGGTGCCACGCAGGTCCGGCCAGGGCGGACGGCGCAGTACCGCCAGGGAGGCGATGACGGCGGACAGCAACCCGGTGAGCACCCCGACCAGCGCGATCCGGTTCGCATCGACCGCGGCCACCCACTTGGCCTTGTCACCGCGGATCACCACTACCCCCAGAGGTGTGGCGGTCACGTCCGAACCGCCCGGGCCCGACGCGGTCACCCGCGCGGCGGTGATGACCGTCGCCCCGTCCGGAGTCTGGTGAGGTTCGCCGTAAACGAGGTTTGCGGCGGCATCGGCGGAGAAGTGGTCGAGCAGTTGCGAACGTTTCATGACGAGCGTCCCTTCGTGTGGCTCCTACCATGATCCCGTGGCTGATCCATCGTTCACCGCGCAGGAGCGCCAAGCCGTGTACCGGGTGATCACCGAGCGACGCGACATGCGCCGATTCGTGCCCGACAGCACGGTCGGCCCCGACGTCCTGGCGCGCCTGTTGGCGGCCGCTCACGCCGCCCCCAGTGTGGGCCTCATGCAGCCGTGGCGGTTCGTCCGGATCACCGACGACGGCCTTCGACAGCGGATCCACGCCCTGGTCGACGAGGAACGCCATCGCACCGCCGAGGCGCTGGGCCGTCGCGAACAGGAGTTCCTGGCCCTGAAGGTGGAAGGCATTCGCGAGTGCGCCGAACTGTTGGTGGTGGCGTTGCGAGACGGCAGGCAGGCACACATCTTTGGTCGTCGCACCTTGCCGCAGATGGATCTGGCGTCGGTGTCATGCGCGATTCAGAACCTCTGGCTGGCCGCCCGCGCCGAGGGGCTGGGCATGGGCTGGGTGTCATTGTTCGAACCTGCGGCGCTGGCGCAGTTGCTGGGAATGCCCTCGGACGCCGAGCCCGTGGCGATCCTGTGCCTAGGGCCCGTCCCAGAATTTCCGGACCGGCCGGCATTGGAGATCGACGAGTGGGCCTACCGACAGCCCTTGGGCGAGTTCGTATCCGAAAACACCTGGGAGATCGCATGACACACGACGACGAAGCCGCCGCGGTCCGCCGGGTCTGGTCGGGACTCGGATTGCCGGGGATCATCGACGTCCACACCCATTTCATGCCCAAGTCGGTGATGGACAAGGTGTGGCAGTACTTCGATGCGGCCGGCCCGATGGTCGGCCGGCCCTGGCCCATCAACTACCGGATGGACGAGTCCAAGCGAGTGGATGCCCTGCGTGCGTTCGGGGTACGCCGCTTCACCTCCCTGGTATATCCGCACAAGCCGGATATGGCGGCCTGGCTCAACCAGTGGGCAGCCCAATTCGCCAACGACACACCGGATTGCCTGCCCACGGCGACTTTCTACCCGGAGCCCGGGGCGGCCGACTACGTCAAGGCCGCAATCCACGTTGGAACCCAAATCTTCAAGGCACACATTCAGGTCGGCGACTACGACCCGACCGATCCACTGCTCGACGAGGTTTGGGGAGTGATTGAGGACTGCGGCATCCCGGTCGTCATCCATTGCGGGTCCGGCCCGCAGCCCGGCCGGTTCACCGGGCCTGAACCGGTGCGACGGCTACTGCGCCGCCACCCGCGACTCACGTTGATCATCGCGCACATGGGCATGCCCGAATACGACGAATTCCTCGATATCTGCCTGGATTCGCCAAGCGTGCACCTCGACACCACAATGGCCTTCACCGCGTTCGTCGACGAGCTCATGCCGTTCCCGACCGGCGTCGATCCGCGCCTACGCACCGCGGGAGAGCGGATTCTGTTCGGCAGCGACTTTCCGAATATCCCGTACGGCTACCGTGAGGCGCTCGACGCGATCACCGCCCTTCCCGGCATCGACGACACCTGGCTGCGCGGGGTTCTGCACGACAATGCCGCGCGGCTCTTCGCCATCGAGTTACCATCCGATTGACGACGCACCGGTGGCCGTAGGGCCAGGGCGACCAGTACCCGAGAGAGGCCGGCGACCGTGAGCACTGACGTCACCCCGATCAACCCGCCCATCCCCATTCCCGATATTCCGGGTGCCGACGCCGGCGCACAGGGACTGCCGCGGCGCAGCGAGTTGTCGTTGCGAGAGAAGGCTATCGTGGATGCGTCGGCCTTCGCTGACATCGGCTTGCGCACCGCGGTCGCCTCCCTGGTTGCCGCGGCGATGATCCCGTCGGTGCTCACCACGGCGGTGGGGCGCAAGCAGTCGCGGCAGGAGCGGGAACGGCTGGCGTTCTATGCCGAACTGGCATCCCACCACGACCCGATCCGGTCTTTCCCCGCACCCGCGGAGCTGCCGAGGGTTTCGGCGCGGCGGGCCAATCCGATCGCGGAGCGGATCGCGCGTGGCACGGTCGAAAACGTCTCGTTCCGCAGCGGTTTCGAAGCGGTCAATCCGGCGATGCGCGATTCGTGGCATGCCCTGGGAAACAACAACACCGCACGATTTCAGCACTGGCGTCACGACGACGGACCCCGGCCGACGCTGTGCGTCATCCACGGGTTCATGGGCTCGCCCTACTTGTTCAACGGGCTCTTCTTCTCACTGCCGTGGTTCTTCCGCACCGGGTACGACGTTGCCCTGTTTACGCTGCCCTTCCACGGTCGCCGGGCCGAGAAACACTCCCCCTTCAGCGGATACGGCTACTTCTCGCACGGCATGTCGGGCTTCGCCGAGGCGATGGCCCAGGCGGTCCACGACTTCCGATCGATGGTCGACTATCTGGAGTCCACCGGTGTCGACCGCTTCGCGTTGACCGGTCTGTCACTGGGCGGCTACACCACTGCCCTGCTGGCCGCCGTCGAACCTCGCCTGCAGGCAGTGATCCCGAATGTGCCGGTCGTCGCCGTCGAATCGGAGATCCGCGATTGGTTTCCGGCCAACCTGGTGCTGCACGGCGGACAACGGCTGGGGCAGGTCGCCGGCGACGAATTCGTCGCTGCGACGGCCTACCATTCACCGCTGAACTACGCCCCGCTGGTGGCCAAGGAACGGCGACTGATCATCACCGGTCTTGGCGACCGGCTGGCACCACCGGAACAATCCGAAATGCTGTGGCATCACTGGGATCGGTGCGCGCTGCACTGGTTTCCGGGAAACCATGTGCTGCACGTCAGCCAACCGACCTACCTGCGCAGGATGACCGCGTTCCTGCGGCCCTACATGTTCTAGCGCTACGACCGCTAGCGCGCGGCCGCAGCCGCAGCCGACACAGGCCACCGCAGGCCGGCGAGATCGTCGCCCGACACCGTGGTGTGGCCGTCCAGGCGGCTGCCGGACAGCGGGTGCAAGCCCAGCAGCGCACTGCGGTGATTGCCCTGCTGCGGAAGGAGTCCGGCCAGCGGGGCGCCACCGTCGGGTGCCGAACCGGTACGCAGCGCGCAGGCCGCGGCGATGGTCTGCTGGCCGTCGTCTTCGGCCACTTCCAGGACCGTCCAGGTCTCACTGGCATTGACAGCCTGGATCCGGCTGATCGTGTCGGCCAGCGCCGCGTCGATCCCGACCTGGTAGGCGGCGACATGGTCACCTGAGCCGTCGACCACCGAGCGCCATGCTTCCCGGGCACCGGCGTCGATCAGCGTGGGGATCTCGTCGTCGGCAACGATCGTTGTTTCCCAACCGATTTCGCGGAGATGGTCGGCGAGGCGTCGCACGGCGATGTCGACGGTCCGCTGCAGCGGGATGGACGCCGAGCGGGCCTGCAGTGCGGCCAGATTCGGTGCGGCCGCATACGTCAGTCCGATCCAGGTGTCGGTGGTTCCCGCACCGGCGCGACTGGTGATGCGCACCGTGTCGGCCCGCAGGCCGTACCGGTTCAAGTAGCTGGCGATCAGCGACAGCGGAACAGCATTCCCTGCTGCCGAGGCCGTGATCCGCAGCGCCCCCGTCGCCCGGGCGCCGGCGGCGTCCCGACGGTCGGTGTGCGCGCCGCCGCGCGAACGCAACATCGACAACCGGCGGCGGGCAATCGTGGTGAAGTGCAGGCCACGCCACCAGCCGAGCAGCAGGATCGTCACGACGACTCCCACCGCAAGCGCCCAGCGCTGCGCGGTGGTCTCCCAGGGGCTGGCCATCAGCGCGGGCGTGGCGGCCAACAGCACCAAGGTGATCCGGGCCGGTCCGGGCCGGGGAATGGTGGTTCGGTGCGAGCTCACAGCTGGTCTTCCTTTCGTCGGCGAGCGGCCGCCGCGGCGCCGGTGGCGACGGCGACGACCAACCCGGCCAGCAGCGCGGTTCCGGCGAAGGCCACGATCCGTGGCGCCGGGTCCTCGGGTTGCGGCGCCGGGGGTGGGGAGATCTTCTTCGCGGGTGAGGCGGCCGGGTCGGCGACCGGGGGCAGTTCCCAGGTCAGGGCGGCCACCGGGTCGATCATTCCGGCGCCCACCACATCCGAAGGTGCACGCGCGGAGTTGTGCGCGGTGGAAACGATCCGGTGCGCCACCTGCATCGCATTCAGGTCCGGGTAGCGACCGCGGACCAGCGCGGCCACGCCGGCCACGTAACCGGCGGCGTATCCGGTGCCGGTGAGCGGCACCGGCCGGCCTTGGTTGCCGGGCAGGGCGTTGGCCAGACCACCGTCTTCACGGTTGCTGACCGAGACGATGTCTTCGCCGGGAGCAGCGACACCGACCCACGGTCCGGCCATGGTGAATCCGGATGGCCGGCCGCTCGACGACAGCGACGCCACCGAGAGCACGTAGGGATGCCACCACGACGGCACCGACAGGGACGTCACCCCGGCCCAGTTGCGCGGGTCCTGCGGGCGGCTCAGGTCGGTGAGCGGATTGGACTCGCACGCCTCCCCACCGCCGCCGACCGATCCGGTCTGGCCGGCGTCACCGGCGGCCGCCACGATCAGCGCGTCCTTTTCCACCGCCGCGTAGCGCAAGGCCGCGCCCAGCGCCGTCTGGTCGACGTTGCGGTCGGCCGGCAGGCAGGTGGTGGTGGAGATGGTGATGACCCGCGCACCGAGGTCGGCGGCGTGCACGATCGCCCGCGACAGGGCGGTGATGTCGGTGACCACCCGAGTTGTCCGCGGATCGTCTCCGCCCAGGCGCGGCGAGATCGTCGCCGAGGCGGTCCGCAGCGACAGCAGGCGGGCCGCCGGGGCCACCCCGCTGAAGCCGTCATCACCCGGCTGGCCGGCCACGATGCCGGCAACCAGGGTTCCATGCCCGTCGCAGTCCGTCAGTCCGTCGGTGGTGCCGATGTAGTCGCCGCCCGCGTCCACCGCCCCCAGGCGCGGGCCCGGCCGTACCCCGGTGTCGATGACGGCCACCGTCTGGCCCTCGCCGCGAGAGAACTGCCACGCGGCGGGCAGGTCGAGCATGCGCTGTCCGGCCGTCGCGGAGCTCAGGTTGCTGCCCGGCATCAAGCCCGAGCTGACGCACTCGCTGCGCTGTTCCATCGCAGCGACGGGGCCGGGTGCCCCGCTGGGCGGCGGCACCGTCGGGTCGACCGTTGGCGGGGTGATGGCCAACGCCGGCGAGCTGGTCAGCAAGGCGGCCAGCATCGCGACGCCAGCTCCGCGGATCGCCGATCGGCTCCGACTGTGTTGAGCGGCAACGGTCATCGAGACAGAACCCAGGCGAAAATACCGACCAGGTAGGCCATGACCGGGATCAAGGAGGCGTCGACACCGGAAGCCAAGAAGCCCACCAGGCGGCGGACCGGCAGCGAGTAGCTGTCCGGCGACGCCACGGACGGGCTCAAGGAGACCACCGCCCACACCGCCACCAAGGCGGCCAAGACCAGCACGGCACCGAAGGCAGCCGTGTACCGGCCGGTGGCCGCGTAGCCGACCAGCAGGGCGATCGCGGTCAGGTGCGGCTCGGCCAGCAGCCACGCCTTGCACCACGCCGAGTCCCACACCCGGGCCCGCAGCACCGAGGCCACCGCGATACCCGCGACGACGTACCACGCCCAGCCCGAAAGCCCCTCAGGTGCAAAGGCGATGGCGACCGAACCAAGCACAGCGAGCAGCACCGAGCCGGCGATGAAGCCGGTCTGGTGGGCGTCGGTGACACGGACCCGGCGAGGCAGATCCGCAAGCACGCTCTCCGGCAGCGCCGACGGGGTCGGGTCGCCCGGCGCCGGGATCACCGGCAACGGCAGCCGCGCCCACAACGCCGAAACCTGCGGTGCGGCAACGGTCAGCAGCAGAGACGCAGTGATCAGGCCAGCGCCGACGGTGACGAACGGCAGTTCCCAGAAAGTCTTGACGGCAGCCGCCGCCAGCACCCCGACGCCGACAACCACTGCGGCGGTGAAGAACGCGATCCCGCGCTCGCCACGACCGCCCGGCGGCAAGATCAGGCTGATCAGCGACCATGCGCTGACCGCGGCCGCGCCCAGCACCACGTGGGCCGGACTGAACTGCCCAGGCACCGCCAGGGTGCCCACCGCGGCAAGCGGTACCAGTGCCGCAATCGAGAGGGTGAGTGCGGCTTCGGCCGACCGCGTGCGGCACAGCAACGCAGCGAGCACCGTGAGCAGGGCGATGGCCCCTGCGGCGAACAGGCCGGCCGGTTCACCGGTGACCGCACGGTGCGCGGCGGCCAGCCCGGTGGCGGCGAGGATCAGACCCGTCCCGGCGGCCAACGCAGCGCGTTGAATGTGCTTGGCGCCCCAGGGGTTACGACGAGACGCTGAGAAGATGACGGCAGCATCGGCGATGTCCTCGACGATGCCCGGCGCCGCCGGACCGACCGGGACAGGACGCAGCGCCAGCAGGTCACCGTCCACGACCCCGACGGTGTCCAGGCTGGCGTCCAGGCTGAACGGTGCGCCGCCGACCGGCGCCAGGCTCAGCCGGTTGGTGGCACCGGGAGCCGGCTCGGCATCGTCGCCGGCGTCCGGGGCCACCAGGCGTTGCACCGCAGGCAGGATTTCGCGCAGCGGCAACTCCGCGGGCACGGCGATCTCGGTCAGCCGGCTGTCGGCCAGGACCGCGATGCGGACAATCGGCATGACGGCGCTGGTCAGCACCGGGGCTTCGGTCATTGGTGTTCCCTATTCTTTTTCTCTGCTAGGACGTTCTTCTCGCTGTTTTTAGGACAGCTGGGTGGTGAAATCTCTGGACAGTCGCTGACCGGGGAACCATGTGCCCTCGGGCAGGGTGGCGGTCAACTGTTCGATCGCGACTGCAGTCGCAAAGTCTGTTCCTGGCCGGAAGGTCGACACCCACTCGCCGTCGAAGGCCTGCGACGGGGTGACCAGGATGCGGCCCGCATCGGTGTCGACCAGACTCATCCCGACCTCAGTGGTGCTGTGCCGACCATCCCGCGCGCAGCCCGCGACAACCTCGACGTAGCTGCGGGGCCCGCTGAACACCGACTCCACGATCGGCCGTGCCGAGGCGGGAATACCCAGGTAGTCAAGCACTTCGGCGAGTGGAGCACCGGCACGCAGCCGCTCGTCGGCGCGAGCGCCTACCCGGGCCGGCAGAGTGAACTCGTCGAACCGGGCCGGTGGGCGCTGCCGCAGGCCTGCTCCGAGCACCGGGACCAGCAGGCGCGGATCGTCGATATCCATCGCGGTGAACGTGACCAGTTGCGCATTGCGCAGTGCCACCACCGTCCGGCCGGGTTTGCCGGTGTTCTGGTCGCGGCGCGCCACGATACCGCGCAACATCTCGGGAGCCCCGCCGGCGGCCGAACCCACATAACGCAGGTCCAGCCACCGGTCCGGGAAGCACACCACCCGGATCCATTCGGCCACAGCCGGATTGACCGTGCCCTCAGGCGAGACAACTCCCATCCGGGTGAGCTCCTCGCGCTGGCGCGCCATGAACGCGCCCCGCTCCCCGGCGTCCGTGTAGGGCATGGTGATTGCCAAAACCCACGGAAAAGACCCGGCACCAACGGTTTCCGCGATGTACCAGGCTTGCTCGACGGTCAGTTCGGCCGCGTTGGGTTCAGTCCCCATCACGGCCTTCCCTCATCGAGCGGATCACTGGGATCAGCCCCACTTGGCGGCTTCGGCGGTGTCGCGCGCGTTCATCATCAAGGTGTTGGTCTCATGCGTGGTGGCCATCGCGTGATAGGCCCGCACCAACTCCTCCATCGCCTGATTCCACTGCGCCTGCCACGCCTGATACGTCATCCCCGTATCGCCCTGCCACGCCGCCGACAACGCCGCCTGCTCACTGGCAATATCAGCACCCACAGCCTGCAACGTGCCCGAATACCCATTCATCTCAGCCGCATGGGCCAACATCGCCGGGTAGTTGTACATAATCTGCGACATCAGACAAACCCTCCCTAAACCCCGGTGTAACCAGACGCAGCAGCCGCATCAGCCGCCACATATGTCGAACCGGCATCCGCCAGATTCACCTGCGCCATATCCAGCAACGCATTCACCCGCGCCGCCATCGCCACAAACCGCGCATGCGACCCCTGAAACGCCGCAGCCGCCTCACCCACATGAAACGCCTGCGCCGACATCGCCGCCTGCTCCGCCTGCGCCATCGTCGACCGCATCAACGCCGCCTTGGCACCAAACGCCGACTCCGACGCCACCAACTGCGGAATATGCGCATCCAACATACTCATCGCTGCACTCCTTTCCTGACTTCTACTTCGGTTCCGATTCCGACTCCCCAGCGGAGTCGCCAAGATCTTTCTCGCCCCAGGTATCGGGCAACATCGGCATACTTGGCCCGCGACCGAACCCGTCGCCGGCCATCGTGGCAAGGCCCGACGCCGTTGCGGTGCCGCGCTTGCCTACCGTCCCGGTGAAGCCCAGGCCGCCGGCTCCCCGATCCGAACCCACCGCAGCAGCGTCGGCCGGACCGCTGATGGGGCCCGAATCCAGATCCATGAACTCGTCGGCATGGTCTCGCATGACCGCACGCTTGCGGCGTCGCGCCCGGGCACTCTCGCGTGTCGCCGATCGCACTCCCGCCGCGGCCGCGGGGATACCTTCCGCGGGAGCCTTTCCCCGTTCCCGATCGGTCAGGGTCGGACCGAAGCTGTTCCCGGGGTGTGCTCCCGCAACCAAATAGGCGAGCAGCGGGGTTCCGGGGACCGCGCCTGGGGCCGCGCCGGCCGCCGGTGCACCAGCGGCTGCCGGGCCGCCCGCAGCTGGCACCGTGCCCGATCCGACACCCACCGCCGCGGGCAGCGGGAGGGCCTGTTCACCGCGCACCATGACTGGCGTCGGCTTTACGGCGGCAGGTACCGGCTCGCCCATGTCGTCCGCCAACAGCGCGTTCACCACGCCGATTGCGATGCCCATCAAGAGGAACGGCGAACTGAGCAGTACCGACCAGAACGTCCAGCCGAAGGGGATGAAGAACGCCTCGTAGGCGATGAAGAACAACAGCGGGAACCAGGCCGACGGGTTGGCGAGTATGGCCCTGATGGTTCCGATCGGATCTTCGAACAACCGGACCAGTTGGTTCCACAGGTCCGTCCAGAAATCCCCGGAGCCCGAAGAGGTGTCGTCGGCGGGCAGCGCCGAATCAGACTTGACCACCGGCGGTGCCTCCACCGAGCGTGGCGCCGACGCCAGGGCCGCACCGGACACTGTGTGATAGGTGCTCATGGTGGTGGCCGCCTGGATCCACATCCGGACATAGTCGGCTTCGTTGAGCGCAATCGGGATTGTGTTGATCCCGAAGAAGTTGGTGGCGACCAGCACCCCGTGCGTCATGTGATTGGTGGCCAATTCGGCCAGTGTCGGCATGGACGCCAGTGCGCTGGTGTACGCCGTGGCGGCCACCTCGTGCTGTGCCGCTACCCCGGCGGTGTCGGCGCTGGCCTGGCCCAGCCACGCCAGATACGGCGCGTGCGCGGCGACGTACTGCTCGGCGCTGGGCCCCTGCCATGCACCGGCCTGCACTGCACCGAGCACTGCGGTGAGTTCGTCTGCCACTGAGGCGTACTCGACGCTCAGTGAATTCCACGCCCCGGCAGCCGACAACAACGGACCCGCTCCGGGGCCGCTGCTCAGCAATGCTGAATGCACCTCCGGCGGGGAGGCGATCCAGACCGGGGCGGAAAACATCAGCCGCGCGTGCCCAAGAAGTATGTCGACGCACCCGCGGCATCACCGGCGGCGTAATTGACGCCAGACTCACCGACACCGACACCGGCGCGGCCCAACTCAACAGCACCCTGAGCTGCCACCGCGGCGTGCTCACTGCCCTGCGCACTGAAACCGGCAGCGGTCTGCAGCGACACCGGGTCGGCCGCCGGCGGCACCACCGCGGTGATCAGCGGTGCGGCACTGGCCTGCGCGGCAGCCAGACGGGCAGTCAATGCCTCGACCGCTGCACTGGCGGCGGCGAGACCTTCCGGAACCACATTGAGCGTCATGACAATTTCCCCTTCCCCAATTCGATGCGCATCAGCGCGTCAAGGTTTCGCTGAATGTTGGGTTGACTAGTTGTAGGTAGGTGGGTTCGTCGTTGTCGGCTAGTAGGATT
>NZ_JBJIAJ010000017.1:0-91906 GCF_045310925.1 Mycobacterium sp. SMC-15
AGAGCCAGGCACCAGGTGAGAAGAACCCAACCACCGCAACGCGGCACCGTCGAGACTGACACTGAGTGTTTGCACACCGACACGCCGTGAAGCTCGTACAGCTGCGCACGTTCGCATTACCCGCGTGGCGCGCCGGCGCCTTGCCTAGCTCGACCTGCCGAACTGTTCGGTGGCGATCCGGGTCGCGCCGATGGCCGCATACGAGCCGGTGAGACCGACCATGCTCACGGCCGCGCGCAGCGGCAGGTCACGGCGGACGAGATGGCTGACGCCGTTGAGGGTGTCCAGGGAGTCCACCATCAGGGCGAGCCGCTTCCAGCGGTAGCGTTCCCGGGCGCCGCTGGTCAGATAGCCCAGGCCCATCGCGAATGCCCGCGCTCCATAGATCCGGGTCATGTAGGTGAGTTCGGGGGAGGGCCTGACGCCGACGAGCTTGGCGAACTGCCGCGGTGCGGCCAATGAGACCACGGCGAGGATCATCCGGCCGATGGCCATCACACTCAACGCGCTGTTCAGATTCTGGGTCACCGGCAGGTCTGTACCGGTAGCGGTGTCAGTTGTTGCCATACGAACCTCGCTGCTCGAATCGAACTGACTGACCGTCAGTCATGTTACCGTAACGGCGGTTCTCCGCGGCTGTCAATCGTGTCCGCCACGGTCCAGCGCGGTACCGACTCGGGAAAGGACGACGCAGTGGCGCAGCCAGGATCCGGGCGGCGGCGCACGACGCTGCCGGCCGCGCAACGTGAAAGCCAATTGCTCGAGGTGGCTCGCGGTCTGTTGTTGGCCGATGGACCCACCGAGCTGACGGTGGACAAGGTCACCGCCTCGGCCCAGGTCGCCAAGGGCACGTTCTACCTGTACTTCGCTTCCAAAGATCACCTGCTGGCCCGGTTGTGGGCCGACTACCTCGATGCCTTCCTGGCCACGGCGCAGGAGCAGCTCGCCGCCGCGCCGCCCTCGGCGCCGGGTTGGCCGGCAGCGCTCGATGCGCTGATCGAGCAGATGATCCGCTACGACATGGGCAACGCCGCGCTGCACCGGGCGGTGTTCTCCCAAGCCTCCGGCGACGGGCTGCGCCAATTGCGCCAAGCCGACGCCAAGGTCGTCGCGCTGCTCGCCGACGTCATTGCTGCGGCGGTGGACGTCGGAGTGGCCAGCGTGACCGATCCGCCCACCACCGCCGCGCTGTTGTACTACGCCGTCGACGGCCTGTTGAACGCCGCCTACCTAGCGGACACCGAGCCCGACGAGGCCGCCGTCATCGCCGCGGCCAAAGAGATGGTCCACCGCACCCTGCATACTGCCCAAGGCCGGGGTCAGTAGCCGCTCTCCAGTGAATAGCTGTTGGTCAGGTCGTCCTGCAGCACGCGGGCAACCTCGGTGGTGGTGTCCACCTGTAACGCGGTGTCCAGCACGCGCGCTTGATAAGTCCAACCGGGCGGCAGCTTGAGCCGATCGGCGAGTCCGGCGAGGTCGGCTCTAGACAGGTTCGCATCGACGACCTGACTCCAGGTCTGCATGACCCAACGTCGGCCGTCGGGGTCGATCAGCTCGTAGACCTGCTCGCCGGCATCGAAGATGAAGACCGCGTGGCGGCTTACCTCATTGACGGTGTAGGGGCCGGGGTTCATCGAAGACAGCGCGACCTGCGCCTGCTTGATCATCTCGATACCGCCGAACGTCTTGGTCTCCCGCGGGCCCTGCGGCGCCTTTTCGATGGTGTTCATCAGCCAGTAGCGCGGCCCGTTGAGCAGAGCGGCTGCCGCGCCGTTCTCGGTCGCGATGGCTTGGGGGTCGAGCGCCGACCACAGCTGTTCGGGGCAGTCGTTGAGCGGAAAGGTGTTGTAGACGCTGGCCCGCGGACCCGACTCGCCGATCTCGACGAGCAGCACTTCGCCGTAGCGCTTCCCGGATACGTCGGTGGTGCGCTGACGGGCTTCCTCGGTGGACATTTCGGTGAAATTAGCCACTGACCTCGACGAGGTCAACACCTCTGACGGCGTGGTTCCCTGCCCCCTCTAGTCTTTAGCCATGCAACGGATCATCGGGACCGAAGTCGAATACGGCATCGCTTCGCCGTCAGATCCCACCGCGAACCCGATCCTCACCTCCACCCAGGCGGTGCTGGCCTATGCCGCCGCCGCGGGCATCCCGCGTGCCAAGCGCACCCGTTGGGATTACGAGGTGGAATCGCCGCTGCGCGACGCCCGCGGCTTCGACCTGAGCCGCTCGTCCGGCCCGCCGCCGATCATCGATGCCGACGAGGTGGGCGCGGCGAACATGATCCTCACCAACGGGGCCCGGCTCTACGTCGATCACGCCCACCCCGAATACTCCGCTCCCGAGGTCACTGACCCGCTGGACGCGGTCATCTGGGACAAGGCCGGCGAGCGCGTGATGGAGGCGGCGGCCCGCTACGTGGCCAGCGTCCCCGGTGCGGCCAAGCTGCAGCTGTACAAGAACAACATCGACAACAAGGGCGCCTCCTACGGCACCCACGAGAACTACCTGATGAGCCGGCAGACGCCGTTCTCGGCGATCATCGCCGGTCTGACCCCGTTTCTGGTGTCACGGCAGGTGGTCACCGGCTCCGGACGCGTCGGGTTGGGCGCCGCGGGCGATGAACCGGGCTTCCAGCTCTCGCAGCGCGCCGACTACATCGAGGTCGAAGTCGGCCTGGAGACCACGCTCAAGCGCGGCATCATCAATACCCGCGACGAACCGCACGCCGACGCCGACAAGTACCGCCGGCTGCACGTGATCATCGGCGATGCCAACCTCGCCGAGACGTCGACGTATCTGAAGGTGGGCACCACCGCGCTGGTCCTCGACCTGATCGAGGAGGGCGCCGAACACGGGATCGACCTCAGCGATCTGGTGTTGGCCCGGCCGGTGCGTGCGGTGCACGTCATCAGCCGGGACCCGACCCTGCGAGCCACTGTCGCACTGGCCGACGGTCGTGAGATGACCGGCCTTGCGCTGCAACGGATCTACCTCGAGCGAGTGGCCAAGCTGGTCGAGGCCCGTGATCCGGATCCGCGCGCCACCGACATCATCGAGACCTGGGCCCGGGTGCTCGACCAGCTCGAGCGTGACCCGATGGAGTGCGCCGACCTGCTGGACTGGCCGGCCAAGCTGCGGCTGCTGGAGGGCTTCCGGCAGCGGGAGAACCTGAGCTGGTCGGCGCCCCGGCTGCACCTGATCGACCTGCAGTACTCCGACGTGCGGCTGGACAAGGGCCTGTACAACCGGCTGGTCGCCCGTGGCTCGATGCGCCGCCTGATCACCGAACAGCAGGTGCTGGCCGCCGTCGACAACCCGCCGACCGACACCCGGGCCTACTTCCGCGGCGAGTGCCTGCGCCGGTTCGGGGCCGACATCGCCGCCGCGAGCTGGGACTCGGTCATCTTCGACCTGGGCGGGGACTCGCTGGTGCGGATCCCCACGCTGGAGCCGCTGCGCGGCAGTAAGGCGCACGTCGGAGCTTTGCTGGACTCGGTGGACAGCGCCGCCGAACTGGTGCAACAACTCACCACCTAGACCCCGAGCAACATCGGCGCCGACCGGTAGGGTGGAGAAACCGGCCGCGGTCATGCGCGGCCGATGAGATTCAGGAGGCAGCAATGGCTCAGGAGCAGACCAAGCGCGGCGGGGGCGGCGGAGACGACGACGATCTCACCGGCAGCACTGCGGCGGGCCAGGAACGCCGAGAGAAGCTCACCGAAGACACCGATGATCTGCTTGACGAGATCGACGACGTGCTGGAGGAGAACGCCGAGGACTTCGTGCGCGCGTACGTCCAAAAGGGCGGCCAGTGACCTGGTTGTCGCGTGATCGTCTGCCCCTTAACTCAGCAACCCCAGGAATCGCCCTCACCGGCGTAGGTCTGTCCTCGTTTTCGGAGTTCCTGCGGTTGCAGGCACCGGAACTGTTGCCGGCGGGCGGGGGTGCCGCGTACACCGGTGGGGTGGGCGAGCAACTGCCGCACGGCACCACCATCGTCGCGTTGAAGTACCCGGGCGGGGTCCTCATCGCCGGTGACCGCCGGTCCACGCAGGGCAACATGATCGCCGGCCGCGACGTGCAGAAGGTGTACGTCACCGACGAGTACACCGCGACCGGCATCGCCGGCACCGCGGCGATCGCCGTCGAGTTCGCTCGGCTCTACGCGGTGGAACTGGAGCACTACGAAAAGCTCGAGGGTGTCCCGCTGACGTTCGCCGGCAAAGTCAACCGGTTGTCGACCATGGTGCGCGGCAATTTGGGTGCCGCGATGCAGGGTCTGGTGGCGTTGCCTCTCTTGGCCGGCTACGACATCGACGCGGACGATCCGCAGACCGCCGGGCGCATCGTGTCGTTCGACGCCGCCGGAGGATGGAACGTCGAGAGCGAGGGCTATCAGGCGGTGGGCTCGGGCTCGCTGTTCGCCAAGTCGTCGATCAAGAAGCTCTACAGCCAGATCAGCGACGCCGATACCGCGTTGCGGGTCGCCATCGAGGCGCTCTACGACGCCGCCGATGACGACTCCGCCACCGGCGGTCCGGATCTGGTGCGCGGCATCTACCCGACCGCGGTCACCATCGATGCCGACGGCGCCGTCGACATCGCCGAGGAGCGGATCGCCGAACTGGCCCGCTTGGTGGTCGAGGGTCGTACTCGCGGGGGTGAGAAATGAGCTTCCCGTACTTCATTTCGCCCGAGCAGGCGATGCGCGAGCGCAGCGAGCTCGCCCGTAAAGGCATTGCCCGCGGTCGCAGCGTGGTGGCCCTGGCCTATGCTGACGGCGTGTTGTTCGTCGCCGAAAACCCTTCGCGCTCATTGCAGAAGATCAGCGAACTCTACGACCGGGTGGGCTTCGCGGCCGCGGGCCGGATCAACGAGTTCGAGAACCTGCGCCGCGGCGGCATTCAGTTCGCCGACACCCGCGGCTACGCCTATGACCGGCGTGACGTCACCGCGCGACAGTTGGCCAACGTCTACGCCCAGACGCTGGGCACCATCTTCACCGAGCAGGCCAAGCCCTACGAGGTGGAGTTGTGTGTTGCCGGCGTCGCCTACCAGGGTCAGACGAAAGCGCCTGAGCTGTATCGGGTCACCTACGACGGGTCGATCACCGATGAGCCGCACTTCGTGGTGATGGGCGGCACCACCGAGCCGGTCACCAATGCGCTCAAGGAGTCGTACGCCGAGAACGCTGAGCTGGCGGACGCGCTGCACATCGCGGTCAACGCGCTCAAACAGACTGACACCGGCAACGGTGCCGAACCGCGCGAGCTGGGCCCGGGCACCTTGGAGGTGGCCATTCTGGATGCCAACCGGCCCAAGCGCGCGTTTCGGCGGATTGCTCGATCGACGCTGGAAGATCTGTTGCCGCAAGAGGGTTCGCCGGGGGAGACGTCAGACAACTCTCCGGGCTAGGTGGTGCGATGGCCAAGGAATACGGGGTCAAAGAGAAGGACCTGGTAGTCGCTCACATCATCGACCTGGTGCTGACCGGGAAGCTGCGCGGCGGTGACCGGATCGATCGCGACGCGATTGCCGCCGAGTTGGGGGTCAGCCGACTTCCGGTCCATGAGGCGGTGGCCCAGCTCGAGCACGACGGTTTTGTGGTCACCCGCTATCGCCGCGGCGCATTCATCGAGCGCTTCGATGAAGCCGTGGTGCACGAACATCATGAGTTGTACGGGATGTTGGTCGGCATGGTGTCGGCCCGGGCAGCCGCCAATCCCACGCCCCGGGTCCTTGCCGATCTCGCCTCAGGGATGCAGGCCATGAGGGTCGCCCAGGGCGCGGCGTTCGGGGAGGCGGCGGCGGCGTACCGCAAGGTCATTGTCGACGAGTACGCCGGTCCCCGGCTCCGAGCGGAAATCAGTGCAGCGCAAATCCTTTTGCCGATCCGTTTCTGGACCGACTACCACAACTACACGTCTGAGATCCTGGTCAGCTACGAGGCCGAGAATACGGCGATCCGCAACCGCGACCCCGAGGCGGCCCGGGCCGCCTGCGTGGACCGGTCGGCGTGGCATGTCAATGTGGTGCTCGCCGAGCTGGCGAGCCGTGGCGTGTTGAACGACGGACCCACCGGCCGAAGCTGAAGACGCCACGGTCGCCGGGCCATGGTGGACCCGACGACCGTGGTGTCTGGGACGTAGGGCTACCCCGCGGGCGCCCAATGGGCGCCGGTGCCGCCCGTTCCGCCGGCGCCGCCGGCGGTCCCGGCGGGCGCAGTGCCGGATTGGCCGGGGCTGCCTGCGGTCTCGCCGGCCGCGCCGCCGTCGCCGCCGTTGCCTCCGGTACCGCCGTTGACGGTTCCCGCGCCGTTGCCTCCGGCGCCGCCATTGCCGCCGGCGCCGCCGTCACCACTGGTGGCGGGTTGGCCGCCGGCGAGATAGCCGGTCCCGCCGGCCCCACCGTTGCCGGCGTGGCCGCCGTTGCCGGCGTGGCTGGGCCCGAGGCCGAGATCGTTGGCCGGGGTCTCGACGCCGCCACTGGCACCGCCGGCCCCGCCATTGCCGCCGTTGCCGCCCGTGGTCGCGCCGGCACCGGCGCTACCGCCGGCTCCGCCGTTTCCGCCCGAGGCCGTACCGGATCCGCCGGCGCCACCCGCACCGCCGTCACCGCCCACACCGCCGGGACCGAGCACGCTTCCGGTGTTGGAACTGCCGCCTCCGCCGTTGCCCCCGTTGCCGCCCACACTGACCACACCGGCACCGGTGGCGCCATTGCCACCGGCACCCCCGTCGCCGCCGGGTGCTCCGCCTGCAATAGCAAGCCCCCCATCGCCGCCGTTGCCGCCGACGCTGTAAGTGCTGCCGTCGTGTTGCCAGCCGGTGCTACTGCCGCCGTCGCCGCCGTTGCCGCCGCCCCAACCGCCGGCGCCGCCGTTACCGCCGGTGTAGCTACCGGTTCCGCCGTTACCACCGTTTCCACCGGATCCGGGCGCGGTGGAGTAGCTGTCGCCGCCGAGACCGCCGTCACCGCCGGTGGTCTTGACGCTTGCGTCCGTGGCGATTCCGTTGCCGCCGTTTCCACCGCTGCCGCCCGCACCGTAGGCGTTGAAGCCGCCGCCGCCGCCGTCGCCCGCCCGTCCGGCGGTGGCGTCGCCGCCGTCGCCGCCGTCGCCGCCGTGACTTGCCATGTTGTTGTTCTCGGAGGCGCCGCCGGCCCCGCCATACCCACCGGCTCCGCCGTTGAGGCCGGTGCCGCCGTGGCCGCCGGTTCCGCCGTCACCGCCGATGTGGCCCGAACCGGCGTCGCCGCCGTAGCCGGCACTGCCGCCGTTGCCGAGGTAGGAGCCGTCGGTGTCCCGGTAGGCGTTGCCGCCGGCACCGCTGTTGCCGCCGTTTCCGCCGTTGCCGCCGCTTCCGGCCTGCCCGTACATCGGGCTGGTGTAGATGCTGGACCCACGGCCACCGGCAGCCCCGCCGTTGCCACCTTGGCTACCCCAGCTGCCGTTGCCCCCGTTGACGTGGTCGGCCGTACCGGTGGCGCCGGCGCCACCCGCTCCGGCGTGGCCGCCGATTCCGCCGTTGCCGCCGTTGCCGAACATGAAGCTGCTGCGGCCGCCGGCCCCACCGTTGCCGCCGGCGCCGCCTCCGGCGCCGTTACCGTCACCGCCACCCGCGAAGGTGCCTGCGGCGCCGGTCATGCCCGTGGCGCCGATGCCGCCGTCGCCGCCGTTGCCGAAGAACCAGCCCGAGGCGTTGCCGCCGTTACCTGCGTTGCCGCCGTTGCCGCCGGCCTCGATTGCGATGCCGCCGTCGCCACCGTTTCCACCATTGCCCATCCAGAGGCCGCCGGCGCCGCCGTCGCCGCCGTCGGCGCCCGCACCACCTGCGCCGCCGTTCCCGCCGTCGCCGATCCAGCCGGCGGCGTTGCCGCCGTTACCACCGGCGACACCGGCTTCGACGCTGTCCCAGCCGTTTCCGCCGTCGCCGAGCCACAGGCCGCCGTTGCCGCCGTCGGGGTTCTCGGCGGTGCCGTCGATGCCGTTGCCGATCAGGTACTGGCCGGCCATGGTGTTGATGGCGCCGTTGACCAGCTCACCGAAGTCACTGGTGATCCAGGCCTGCAGGCCGTCGTGGATCGGGTCGTAGAACCACTGATCGATCATGGTGGTCCAATCGATGGCGCCGACTTCGGCCGGGCCGGCATCGATCCACGCCGACGTGTCGAAAAGGTCAGCGATCCAATCGAATTCATCGGCCTGAGCCGCCGGTGCGGTGGTCAGCGGGGCCATCCCGAAGGCCAGGAATGCGCCGACTGCACTAGCGGCGCCGACGGCGCGATGGTGGTGCCGGGTGGTGTGATGACTACTCATCTTGAGGGAAGCCTTTCCAGAAAGTTTGGGGGATAACGGGTTGAGCAGAATCAGAGTCCGAGCAGGTCACCCAGCCAACCGAACGCATCGGTTGCTGCGGCGGCGCCACCGTCGTCGATGATCGGCAGTTCGGCACCGGCCAGCGGCGGGGTCACCACGACCGGGCCCTTGCCGTCCCAGCCCGAGCCCAGCAGGGCACCGACGGTTTGACCCCAGGCCTGTAAGGCCGCGATCGGCCCGATCCCGGCACTGTTGAGATCGAGGGTCCCCAGTACCGGGACGCCACTGAACTCGATACCCACGCTCTGGAAGATCGACCCTCCGACGGCTGGCACGTCGGCGGCGACTTCACCACCTGGGCCAAGTACCTGGTAACTCACCGCGGCGGTGCCCGTGGACAGCAGGCCGCCGAAGGCGAAGTCGAGGTGGTCCATGTTCATGCCGGCGGGGAAGTAGCCGGCCTCGTTGATCATCGGCAACAAGGCATCGAGGTTGAGGGTGGCGCCGTTGAAGAACGCACCACCCATGTTGATCAGGATGTCGAAGGGGTTGTCGCCGTCGGTGATGCCGTTGAGCAACGCAATCCAGGGGCTGATGCCCGGTCCGATCATGCCCATCAATACCGCACTGGCCGGAGAGCCGAGGTAGTCGATGATCGGCATGATCGAGTCTTTGTCCACATCCGCGGGGATGTAGCCGGCGACCTGGCCGAACATCAACTGATGCGTGCCGTCCATCGTGTGGTTGAGCACCGTGGAGTGCGTCGCATCGGTTTCGTTCTGCAACGCCCACCCGGCGATCACCGCATTCAGATGCAGCTGAATCTGCTCGGTGACCTCGTTGATCGACCCGGCGCGGTCATTGGTCAATAGGTCCCAGTAGCCCAGCTGGTTGGCCACAAACTGCTGCATCCCCACTCCGGGTGCCAAATACCAGTTGTTCAGCATCGTGGTCGCATTGGCCGAAGCGGCATTTAGTAGGTCATCCCAGGCGCTGGCCAGCGCCACCGCTCGCGACTGAACATCAAAGGAAACCGGCACCGACACAGGCGCTGGGGAAACCGCTACAAGGCTGGCTCCAACCAGTGCCACACCGGCGGTGGCATAAGGGCGAACAGTGGCGCGCAAGGGGAACTCCTTCAGGTATGTGATGCACAGCACGAGATCGGGAAGCTGAGCCTAGCTTAGAAATTGCTGTCTTGTATACGTAAATCTGAAACGCGTTCTAATCCTCGGGCGGCGGGGTGTTGTCGTCGGATCGGCTTCGGGCTGTCTGGGGTTGGGGAATCCGGCTGCGAGCCCGGATGATGGCCCAATCTAACGACGTAGAACGCCTAGGTGTGACGGTGGACCTCGGTTGCGCGGACCGGGAAGGTGGGACATCTTTCCGGCGTATTGTGCGTATTCGGCCTCGATATTATGTATACGTGCGTTGTCAGGGCGGCACTGATCTGGGCTGGAATCGCAGTCGTTCGTTCGCTGTTCTCAGATGATATTAATTAACGTTCTTGCGCGTCGGGCGCGCCAAAGCGGTACATCGCCACTGTTGAAGCCTTCGAACGCGCGTGCCACGGTGCGGCTGCGCTAGGGTCTGGCGAAGAAAGTGTCGCTACGTCGGGATAGTGGTGTTTTTGCAAGCTTGCATTGCCGAACGTAGTTCGGGCGCTTTCCGTGAACCAACAACGCGCCCTTCCGAGTTTTGCGAAAGTTCCAGGTGAGCACTCCATGCCCAAGAAGTACGGGGTCAAGGAAAAGGACCTGGTTGTCAATCACATTGTCGACCTAGTACTTGCCGGGGAGTTGCGGACCGGCGACCGGATCAACCGCGACGCGATCGCGGCCGCGCTGGGGGTCAGCCGGCTTCCGGTTCAGCAGGGCATTGACCAACTCGAACAGCAGGGGATGCTGGCCAGCCGGTACCACCGTGGCGTGTTCGTCAGCCGGTTCGATGAGGCCGTCGTCCGCGAACAGCATGAGTTGCACGGGACCTTGAACGCCATCGCCTCGGCCCGCGCGGCGGCGAACCCGACGCCGCGCGTCCTCGCCGATCTCGATGCGGCGATGCAGAGCCTGCGCGTCAGCAAGAATCCCGAGGAATTCCAGACGGCGGCCTACGAATTCCGCCGCATCATCCTCGACGAGTACGCCGGCCCGCCGCTGTATGCGGCGATCCTCGCGGCACGGGTGTTCGCGCCACGCGGTTTCTGGGGGAGCTACCCGCACGTGCACGCCGAGTTCCTGCCCAACCTCGAAGCCGAACACGCGGCGATCCACCGACGCGATCCCGACGCTGCGCGCGCCGTGCACATCGAGCGCGCGCAGATGCGTGCCGACGTCGTAGTCGCTGAGCTGGCCCGGCGGGGTGTGCTCAGCGACGGAAGTCCTGGCTGAGCCGGATTCCACTGG
This sequence comes from Mycobacterium sp. SMC-15, assembly GCF_045310925.1. Classification (NCBI taxonomy): domain Bacteria; kingdom Bacillati; phylum Actinomycetota; class Actinomycetes; order Mycobacteriales; family Mycobacteriaceae; genus Mycobacterium; species Mycobacterium sp. SMC-15. Next base: position 10,729 of record NZ_JBJIAJ010000017.1, read on the forward strand.
CTTCAATTTTCACGTGGTGATCGCCGAGCTCAGACGGCGACGGTCGGCGGGCACGTTGTGGGTCCCGACGACCGTGGCCGATTGTGCTGATTTGCTAGCCGGGCTGGCCGCCGTCGCCGACCGGTCCGGGCTGCCCCCGCGGGGTTCCCGGTGCCGGCATTGCCGGCGGTGCCGCCGGTACTGATGCCGCCGGCCCCACCGGCCCCACCGGCCGCACCATCGCTGCCTGGCAGGGTGTTGCCGCCGCAGCCGGTGCCGTGCAGGTCCGGCATGCCGCAGCATGCCGGACCTGCACGGGTGATCTAGCCGGCTGGAGCGGGCTGAGCGCCGTTGCCTCCGGAGCCGCCGGCACCACCGGTGGTTCCGCTGGGTGCGGTCCCGGGCTGGCCGGACCCGCCAGCAACGGTGCCGGCTTTGCCACCGTCGCCGCCGTTGCCGCCGGTTCCGCCGTTGACGGTCCCGGCGCCGTTGCCGCCATTGCCGCCGGTTCCGCCGTCACCGCCGGGGGCATCGGTAAGGCCGCCGTTGGCGTAGCCGCCGCCGGCTCCACCGGCACCGCCGTTACCGCCGTTACCGGCGTGGCTGGGCCCGAGGCCGAGGTCGTTGGCCGGGGTTTCGATTCCGCCGCTGGCGCCGCCGTTGCCACCGGTCCCGCCGTTGCCGGCGGTAACCCCGGCGCCACCTGCGCCGCCGTTGCCGCCGTTGCCGCCGGACGCGGTGCCTGATCCGCCTGCGCCGCCGGTGCCGCCGTTGGCGCCGGCGCCGCCGTCGGCGAGGGTGCTGCCGGCGTTGGCACCGCCTCTGCCACCGTTGCCACCGTTGCCGCCGCTGCTGACGACGCCCGGGCCGGTGGCACCGTTGCCGCCGTTACCGCCGGATCCGCCTTCTCCGGCGGCAGCCGTGGCGTCGCCGGCACCACCGTTTCCGCCGTTGCCGCCATTGCCGCCGACGCTGTAGGTGGTGCCGTCGTGTTCCCAGCCGGTGCTGGTGCCACCGTTGCCACCGGTGCCGCCGACGAAGCCACCGCTGGCTCCGCTGCCGCCGCTGCCGCCGTTGCCACCGGTGTAGCTGCCAGTGCCGCCGTGGCCGCCGTTGCCGCCGACACCCTGGGTGAAGCCGCTGCCGCCGCTGCCGCCGTTGCCGCCGCTGGTTCGCACGGTGGGGTCATCGGTGGCCGCGTTGCCGCCGTCACCGCCGTTGCCGCCACCGCCACCCCTGCCTCCGGCGCCGGAGCCACCGTTGCCGCCGGTGCCGGCACTGGCGTATCCACCGTTTCCACCGTCGCCCCCGCGGCCGCCGGATGAAACCACTCTGGCCTCACCCGCCGACAGACTGGCGGTCCCGCCGGAGCCGCCGTTGCCGCCGTTGATGCCGGCACCGCCGTTGCCGCCGGTGCCACCGTCACCGCCAATGCCAGTCCCTTGGGAGTAGCCGCCGCCGTATCCGCCCTGGCCGCCGTCGCCGCCGTTGCCGAGGTAGTTGCCGTTGGCGTCTTGGTACGCGTCGCCGCCGTTGCCGCCGGCGCCCCCATCAGAGGCGTTACCGTATTCGCCGGCATGCCCGTACATCGGGCTGGTGTAGATGGTGGAGCCGCGACCGCCGGCCGCGCCGCCATTGGCAGCGAAGAAGTTGACCGGAACACTGCCGCCATTGCCGCCGTCGACGTGCTCGGCGGTGCCGTTGGCGCCGTTACCGCCGTTGCCGCTGGCACCGGCGTTGCCGCCATTGCCACCGTTGCCGAACATGAAGCTGCTGCGCCCGCCGTTGCCGCCGCTGCCGCCGTAACTGCCGTTGCCGCCGTTGCCGTCTCCGCCGTTGGCGAAAGTCCCGGCCAGCCCGTCTGCACCGGCCCCGCCGATGCCGCCGTTGCCGCCGTTGCCGAAGAACCAGGCCGAGGCGTTGCCGCCGTTGCCGCCGTTGCCGCCGTACACACTGGCGTCCGGTGCTGCTCCGCCGTTGCCGCCGTTGCCACCGAGGCCCATCCACAAGCCGCCGGCGCCGCCGTCACCACCGTTGGCACCCGCGCCACCGTCACCGCCGGTGCCGCCGTCGCCGATCCAGCCGGCCGCGTTGCCGCCGCTACCACCGGCCACCCCGGCTTCGGTGCTGTTCCAGCCGTCGCCGCCGTCACCGAACCACAGGCCGCCATTGCCGCCGTCGGGGTTCTCGGCGGTGCCGTCGATACCGTTACCGATCAGGTATTGGCCGGCCATGGTGTTGATGGCGCCGTTGACCAGCTCACCGAAGTCACTGGTGATCCAGGCCTGCAAACCGTCGTGAATCGGGTCATAGAACCACTGATCGATCATGGTGGTCCAATCGAAGGCGCCCACCTCGGCCGGCTCGGGGGTCAACCAGGCTGAGGTGTCGAAAAGATCAGCGACCCAATCGAACTCATCGGCCTGAGCCGCCGGCGCGGTGGTCAGCGGGGCCATCCCGAAGGCCAGGAACGCACCCACAGTGCTGGCTGCGCCGACGGCCCGCGAGGCGCGACGCGTATTGGTGTGGTGACTCATGTGCAGCAAGACCTCTCTTGAGAAGTTAGGGGATAAAGGGTTTCGGGGAATCAGAATCCGAGCAGATCGCCCAGCCAACCGAACGCATCGGTGGCCGCACCGGACCCGCCGTCATCGACCACCACGGGGTCGATGATGGGCAACTCGGCCCCAGCCAGCGGTGGGGTCACCACGACCGGGCCCTTGCCGTCCCACCCCGAGCCGAGCAGGGCGCCGACGGTTTGGCCCCAGGCCTGCATCGCGGCGAGCGGCCCGATCCCGGCACTGTTGAGATCCAGGGTTCCGATTACCGGGACGCCACTGAATTCCAGGCCCACGCTTTGGAAGATCGACCCACCGACCGCCGGTACCTCGGCGGCGACCTCACCGCCGGGGCCCAACACCTGGTAGCTCACCGCTGCCGCACCCGTGGACAGCAACCCACCGAACGCGAAGTCCAGATGGTCCATGTTCATCCCGGCCGGGAAGAAGCCGGCCTCGTTGATCATCGGCAGGAGTGCATCCAAGTTGAGGGTGGCGCCGTTGAGGAACGCCCCACCCATGTTGATCAGAATGTCGAAGGGGTTATCGCCGTCGGTGATGCCGTTGAGCAACGCAATCCAGGGGCTGATGCCCGGGCCGATCATGCCCATCAACATCGCACTCGATGGCGAGCCCAGGTAGTCGATGATCGGCAGGATCTGGTCGGGATCGACATCGGCGGGCAGATACCCCGCGACCTGGCCGAACATCAGCTGATGGGTGCCATCCATGGTGTGGTTGAGCACCGTGGCGCGGGTTTCAGCGGTCATGTCCTGCATGGCAAACCCCGAGAGCACCGCATTGAGGTGCAGCTGAATCTGCTCATTGATCGCATTGATCGAGCCAGCCGGATCATTGGCCAACTGATCCCAGTACCCCATCTGGTTAGCCCAGAACTGCTGCATCCCCACACCCGGGGCCAGATACCAATTGTTCAGCATCGTCGTCACATTCGCCGACGCAGCATTGAGCACCTCATCCCACGCACTCGTCAGTTGCACGGCACGCGACTGAACATTCAGTGGAGCGCTTAACGCTGCCGGTGGGGTGACCGCGATCAGGCCGGCGCCAACGAGTGCCACACCAGCAGTGGTGGCGTAGGGGCGAAACATGGCGTGCAAGGGGACTCCTCCAGGTATGTGATGCACAGCACGAGATAGAACGCGATGAGAGTAACTGAGAGAAGCATAATTTGTATACAACAAATCAGAACATGTTTCAGTCTGCGTGTTTACGGGGCGGGAGAAGGTGATGGCGCACGCCAGCCGACACCCCTGTGAGGCTGCTCGTTAGGCCAGTTAGAGGCGGTAACCGCGTCGGGAAGGTTGACCCGCCACACTCGTGTAACGGCCTCTCTTCCATATGAATGTAAGTTGTAACAATGCACCGAGATGGTCTCCAAGTAACATCCAACGACCGCATTCCTGGCGTGAGGTCTCAGGGTCTGGACGGCGTTCTATGAACTTGGACCATGCCCGGACGGGCAGGTGGCGAAAGCTACCGAGATTGCGGCGCGACGGATAAGTTGGTGGGTCATGGCATCCGTGGCTCGCGACACTAATCCGGGTGCATGAGTAAGACACTCGTCAAGCCGCTGTGCGATATCCGCGCGACCGATGCCGCCTTTAGCGGCGGCAAGGGCGCCAATCTGGGAGAGCTGCTGGCGGCTGGGTTACCGGTGCCCGATGCGTTCGTTATCGGCGTACCCGCCCATACGGGAACTGGGGCAGCCGGGTGGGTCGAGTCACTGGATGCTGACATCCGCGACGCGGTCATCGCCAACTACCAGGCGCTGGGGCGCGACATTGCCGTGGCAGTGCGCTCCTCGGCCGTGGCCGAGGACGGGGTCGACGCATCTCACGCCGGGATCTACGAGACGGTCCTCAATGTCCGGGGGGCTGCGCAGGTGCTTGCCGCCGTGGCCCATTGCTGGGCATCGGCGTCGTCCGCGCGGGCCCGCCGATACCGGGACGCTCGGGAACTGGAATCCACGGGGGGAATGGCTGTCGTCGTCCAGCGCCAGATCGTACCGGCCTGTGGTGGCGTCGCCTTCACAGCGGATCCGCTGAACGGCGATACGGACCGGCTGATCATTGAATTCGCCCTCGGGCGTGGCGGTGACGTGGTGGATGGATCGGTGACTCCCACGCGCATCGTGTTGGACAAATCCACGTTGGGCATCGTGGATGTAGTTCCATCTGCATCGGCGCCATCATTGTCCGACAATCGGATTCGCGACATCGCCGACTGCGCACTGCGTATCGATCGGTGGTACGGGAGCCCGCAGGACATCGAGTGGGCCTTCGACGAGCAGGGGCAGATCTGGATTCTGCAGGCGCGCCCGATCACCACATTCAGTGCACTGGAGGCCAGGGCGAAGGCGCTTGAATTCTATGATCCGCCGCGTCCACCGGGCAGTCGATGGAGTCGCGTGAATGTCGGCGAGGCGCTGCCTGGCGTGCCGACGCCTCTTACCTGGTCGGTGTGGAGTACCGGACTCGGTGAAGGGCAGTGGCAAAGCCAGGTCCAAGTCGGCGTGGTGTCAAAGCGCGACGTGGCTGCGTCGTTTGTAACCCTCGCGCAGGGCTGGCCGGTTATCTCTGTTGACTTGCTTTTGAGCCAGGTCGCTCGCATCCCCGGTGTGGATCCGAGCGCTTTCAGTGAGCAGATTCTCGGGGCGGCGGAACACGTCGACGTCGCGCCTATGCGGGCCCGGGGCGTTACTGCGTTGCGGATGGCGGTGCGTGCTCCGATCACCCTGGCGCTGCTGAATCGACGCCTGCGGGCGGTCAGCGCGACCTCCTGGCAAGCGTGGCAGCGGGACGCTTGGCAGACACCGGCAGATCCGGTGGCATTGCTGACCGAGGCCAGCTCACGTTTCCGGCAAACGATGATCACCCACGCACTGCAGACGTATGTGTGCCAAGGCCTGTATCAGGCTGTCGAGGCCGTGGCAGGGAGCCGAGTGATCGACCTGCTCTCCGGTGATGGCGAACTGCCGGAGGCTCACCTGGCCAGGGATCTGTGGCTGCTCGCCGGTGGGCGAATCACCTTGGGTCGCTTTCTTTCTGCGCACGGATTCCACGGTCCCGACGAGGGGGAGATCGCCTCCGCCTCGTGGCGGCAGGACCCCGCGCCGGTGCTGCATGCCGCGCGGGTATGGGCCGACGCTGACCGGTCCCGGGATCCCGTCGCAGCATTGGACGCCAGAAGTGATGAGCGACGCCGGGCGCAGTCGGCGCTGTGCGAATCTGTGCCGCGCTCGCGCCGCCGGGCGGTGGCACGGCTGATCGCCATGGCGCGGCGAGCGTTGGTCGCCCGGGAGATCGGCAAAACCGCTTTCCTGCAAGACCTTGATGTCGCCCGGCACGCGGCGTCCTTCTTAGGTGACAATGCCGTCTGGCACACGTTGAGTGAGCTCCAGTCGAAGGTGCATCTGGCGTCGGCCGATATCATTGCCCGCCAACGTATCCGGTCGCAGTTCGCCGCGCAGGAGCCGCCGCTGTCCTTTGCCGGCGATCCACCCGCGCGAACCGCCGGCGGCGGTGCCCCGGTCCAGTCGCTCATCTCCGGTGCCGCTGTGAGCCCGGGCCGTGCCCGCGGACGGGCGCGGGTGGTGACCGATCCCAACGCGACCGTCGAGCTCGACGCTGACGATGTGCTGATCGCCCGGACTACCGACCCGTCGTGGGTGGTGCGGTTCATGGCGGTCGCCGGCATGGCCATCGACGTGGGCGGTACGTTGTCACACGCCGCAATCATTGCGCGCGAGCTCGGGATCCCGTGCGTGATCGGCACCGGCAACGGCAGCCAGGTCATCCCGGATGGGGCGCTGGTGGAGATCGACGGGTCGGCGGGAACCGTGCGAATCCTGGACGCGCCGCTTACCGGTCGATCCGGAACCGCTTGACGCGCGCGCCCGCACCGGACGCCAATTCGACACGGCTGCGCGGCACCCCGAAATGCTCTGCCAGCACCCGGATGACGGCGGCGTTTGCCTTGCCGTCCACGGCCGGCTCGCGCACGTAGACGGTCAGCTGACCCGCGTCGTCGGTCTCGACCAGGGGGCCTTTGCGGCTGCCCGGTTTGACCTTGACGACGACGGTTTCGGTCATCGCAACAGGATCCCAGTGCCGCGAACGTGCGTAGTTTTACGGCCTAACTCGGCGTGTCGCCGTGCAAACACGCACGCTGGCGCCAAAGCCAAGCCAAGCCCAAAAAACTAGCGGGCGACGATCACCGACGAGCCGTGGCCGAACAGGCCCTGGTTGGCCGTCACGCCCACCGTGGCGCCCTCGACCTGCCGGCCGGTGGCCTGACCGCGCAGCTGCCAGGTCAGCTCGCACACCTGGGCAATCGCCTGCGCCGGGATCGCCTCGCCGAAGCAGGCCAGCCCGCCGGACGGGTTCACCGGCACCCGGCCACCGATGGTGGTGGCGCCGCTGCGCAGCAGTTGCTCGCCCTCACCCTTGGCGCACAGGCCCAGGTGCTCGTACCAGTCGATCTCCAGCGCGGTCGACAGGTCGTAGACCTCGGCCAGGCTTACGTCCTCCGGGCCGATCCCGGCCTCGGCGTAGGCGGCGTCCAGGATCTGATCCTTGAACACCCGCTCGGGCGCGGCTACCACGGCGGTGGAATCGGTTGCGATGTCCGGCAATTCGGGCAGGTGCTGCGGGTAGCGGGGGGTCACGGTGGACACCGCGCGCACCGACGGCACACCGTCGAGCGAACCCAGGTGCTTGCGGGCGAATTCCGCGCTGGCCACGATCAGCGCAGCCGCACCGTCGGAGGTGGCGCAGATGTCGAGCTGGCGCAGCGGGTCGGAGACCACCGGGCTGGCCAACACGTCGCCAACCGCGGATTCCTTGCGGTAGCGGGCATTGGGGTTGTTCAGGCCATGCCGGGAGTTCTTCACCTTCACCTGCGCGAAGTCCTCGGAGGTGGCGCCGTAGAGGTCCATCCGGCGGCGCGCCAGCAGCGCGAAGTACACCGGGTTCATCGCGCCGATCAGGTGGAAGCGCTGCCAGTCCGGGTCGTTCTTGCGCTCACCGCCGACCGGGGCGAACGCGCCTTTGGGGGTGGTGTCCGCGCCGATCACCAGCGCCACATCGCAGAAACCGGCCAGGATCTGGGCCCGGGCGCTCTGCAGCGCCTGCGAACCCGACGCGCAGGCCGCATACGAGGACGACACCGGAACCCCGTTCCAGCCCAGCTTCTGGGCGAACGTCGAACCGGCGATGAAGCCCGGGTAGCCGTTGCGGATGGTGTCCGCGCCGGCGATGAACTGGATCTGCTGCGCGTTCAGGCCGGCGTCGGCCAGTGCGGCACGGGCGGCGACCACTCCGTACTCGGTGAAGTCGCGGCCCCACTTGCCCCACGGGTGCATGCCCGCACCCAGGATGTACAACGGCTCAGGCATTGGAGTCCACCTTCTTCCACGCGTAGACGGTGCGCGTCACGCCGTCGTCGTCGGTGTAGAGCGGCATGGTGGTCAGCTCCATCTCCATGCCGACCTTCAAGTCCGCGGCCAGGGTGCCCTCGACGACCTTGCCCAGTACGATCAGGCCCTCGTCGGCCAGCTCCACCGCGGCGATCGCGAACGGCTCGAACGGGTCGCTCGGCGGGTACGGCGCCGGCGGCAGGTACCGATTCTCGGTGTAGCTCCAGATTGTGCCGCGCCGCGACAGCGCGACCGGCTCCAACACGTCGCCGTCGCAGGCGGGGTTGGGGCAGTTGTTCTCACGCGGCGGGAACACATAGGTGCCGCACTGCGGACACTTGGCGCCGGTCAGGTGGGGGAGGCCGGCGTCGTCGGTGGCGAACCACCCGTCGATGGCCGGCTGCGAGGCTACATCTGGCACTCGGTCAGCGTACCCAACCGAGACCCCCGAATTGAAACGTGTTCCAGTTACCGGGACAAGGCGACAGTTCAGACCCGCGCCCGGTCGGCTCCGGTGTCGCGCCGGTAGGCGGCAGCCACCCGGGCCAGATTGTCCGACCGCAGGTTGGCGCCGCTGCGATGCATCGCCCGGTTGGCGGCCACCACCGCCGCGGTCGCGTCGCGACGGTGCTCCTCATAGACCTGCAGGCCCGTGTCTGGGTGGGCTGCCAGGCTGTCCGCCAGCGCGCGGGCATCCAGGATGGCCTGCGATCCGCCGTTGGCGCCCACCGGATACATCGGGTGCGCCGCGTCGCCCAGCAGGGTTACCCGACCCCGGCCCCACCACGGCAGCGGATCGCGATCGACCATCGGGTATTCCAGCGGGTCGGCGGTGCGTCTCACCAGGTCGACGACGTCGAGCCAATCCACTTTCCAGCCGTCCAGGTAGGCCAACACCTGATCGGCGTCGCACCGCTGGTTCCAGCGTGCGGTGCCCGGCAGCGGCCCGGGTGGGGCTTCGGGCACCAACAGCACCCAGTTGATCAGGCCGCCGCCGATCCGGTAGATCACCAGCTCGATCCCGTCGTCGGCCTTGACGATCGCCATGGTCTGCCCGTCCAGATACGGCTCTCCCGGTGCCGCGCCTCGCCACATTCGCACGCCCGACCACCGCAGCTCGTCGCCGCTGGGGTGCAACTGGGCGCGCACCGCCGAATGAATCCCGTCGGCACCCACCAGGACGGAACTCGCCAGCTCGTCGTCGCCCAGCCGCACCCGCACCGCGTCGCCGTCGTCGACGAACCCGGTGACCCGCGATCCGGTGCGTACCCCACCCGCCCCCAACCGCTCTCGCACCGCATTGAGCAACAACAGCTGCAAGTCCCCGCGGTGTACCGAATATTGCGGGTAGTCGTAGCCGCCGTCGATTCCCCGCGGCTCACGGAACAGCTCCCGGCCTCGGGTATCGAAGTAGGCCAACGATGTTGGGGCGACCGCCAGCGCGGACAACTGCTCGCCCAGCCCCAGGGCGGACAACTCCCGGACCGCGTGCGGCAGCAGATTGATGCCAACACCCAGCGGGCGCAGGTCCCGAGCGCCTTCGACGACGGTGGCACCGATCCCGCGCGCGTGCAGGGTCAGTGCGGTGGTCAATCCGCCGATACCGGCGCCGGCGATCACAACGTCTGTCTCAGTCATGAATCCAGCGTCGCCGCCAGAAAACTATAAGTCCAATATCTAATTAGCCCAGAAACTATAATCAACAGTTATGGAGCTGCGGCAACTCGAATACCTCATTGCGGTCGTGGAGGAAGCGAACTTCACCCGCGCGGCGCAACGGGTGCATGTGGCGCAACCCGCGGTCAGCGCCCAGATCGGCCGATTGGAGCGCGAACTCGGCCAGCGGCTGCTGGACCGCTCCCGCCGGGAGGTTCGTCCGACCGCGGCCGGCGCGGCCGTGCTGCCGTACGCCAAAGCCGCCTTGGCGGCGGTGGATGACGTACGGCTGGCCGTCGACGAACTCAGCCGGCTGGTCCGTGGCACGGTCACGATCGGCACCGTGACCGCTCACTCGGTCGATGTGCCCGGGCTGCTCGCCGAGTTCCACGCGGAGTACCCGAGCGTCGAAATCACGCTCAGCACAGCGAATTCCGACCAGCTGATCGACGCGGTCCGCAGCGGCGACCTGGATACGGCCATCGTGTCGGTCGGGCCCGACGAACGGCCGGCCGGGCTGGACATCGAGGTGGTCACCGACGAGTCCGTCGATGCGGCGGTGGGCCTGGCCGATGAGCTGGCCGGGCATGCCACGGTCAGCCTCGCCCAGTTGGCGCAGCGGCCGCTGATCGCGCTGCCCGTCGGCACCGGCATCCGCCGCCAGTTTGACCAAGCCTGCGCGGCGGCTGGGATCTCCCCGCGGATCGCATTCGAGGCCAGCACGCCGCTGGCGCTGGCGGACCTGGCCGAGCGTGGGCTCGGGGTCGCGATCCTGCCGAGTTCGGTGGCTCGCAACCGCCCGGGCCTGCATCCACTGAGGCTGACGCCGGAGCTGCGGGGCCGGCTGGTGTTGGCCTGGCGTGCGTCGGGACCGCGCAGCCCTGCCGCCCGGGTGCTCGTCGACAGGGCGCGGCAGTTACTGCGTGTCGGGACGGGTGCCTAGAGTTGGGGCCGTGAGTCAGACCAAACCGACGCTGCTGCTTCTGGACGGAAACTCGCTGGCATACCGGGCGTTCTATGCCCTGCCAGCGGAGAACTTCAAGACCCGCAGCGGCCTGACCACCAATGCGGTCTACGGGTTCACCGCGATGCTGATCAACCTGCTGCGTGACGAGAGCCCCACCCACATCGCCGCCGCATTCGACGTGTCGCGGCAGACATTCCGCTCGGAGCGCTTCCCGGAGTACAAGGCCACCCGGTCGTCCACCCCGGATGAGTTCCGTGGCCAGATCGACATCACCAAGGAAGTGCTGGCCGCGCTGGGCATCACCGCGCTGTCGGAGCCGGGCTTTGAGGCCGACGACCTGATCGCCACGCTGGCTACCCAGGCCGATGCCGAGGGTTACCGGGTGCTGGTGGTCACCGGCGACCGCGACGCCCTGCAGCTGGTCAACGAGAACGTGACCGTGCTCTACCCGCGCAAGGGCGTCAGCGACCTGACCCGCTTCACCCCGGATGCGGTCGTCGAGAAGTACGGCCTGACCCCGGCGCAGTACCCGGACTTCGCGGCGTTGCGCGGCGACCCCAGCGACAACCTGCCGGGCATTCCCGGGGTGGGGGAGAAGACCGCGTCCAAGTGGATCACCGAATACGGCTCGCTGCAGGGGCTGGTGGACCAGGTCGACACCGTCAAGGGCAAGGTCGGAGATGCGTTGCGCGCCAACCTGTCCACCGTGATCCTCAACCGCGAGCTGACCGACTTGGTGCGCAACGTGCCGCTGGCCCAGACGCCGGACACCCTGCGGCTGGTGCCGTGGGACCGTGAGCAGATCCATCAGCTCTTCGACGACCTCGAATTCCGGGTGCTGCGAGACCGGTTGTTCGAGACGCTGTCCACCGCCGGGGGCGCAGTGCCCGAAGCCGAGGAGGGCTTCGAGGTGCGCGGCGGCGCCCTGGAGCCGGGAACGGTTGCCTCGTGGCTGGCCGAACACGCCTCCGACGGCCGCCGCACCGGGCTGGCCGTGATCGGCACCCACCGCAGCTTCGACAGCGACGCGACCGCGCTGGCGTTGGCCTCGGCGGACGGCGAAGGCGGCTACATCGACACCGCGACGCTGACCGCCGAGGACGACGCCGCACTGGGCGCCTGGCTGGCCGACCCGGCCAAGCCCAAGGCGCTGCACGAGGCCAAGCTGGCCATCCACGACCTGGCCGGGCGCGGCTGGACCCTGGACGGCATCACCTCTGACACCGCCCTGGCCGCCTACCTGGTGCGGCCCGGTCAGCGCAGCTTCAGCCTCGACGACCTCTCGGTGCGCTACCTGCGCCGCGAATTGCGTGCCGAATCCGATGAACAGCAACAGCTTTCGTTGCTGGATGACACCGAGGGCGTCGACGATCAGGCCGTGCAGACGGCGATCCTGCGGGCCCGGGCGGTCAACGACCTGGCCGACGCGTTGGATCTCGAACTGACCCGCATCGATGCCGCTGGACTGCTCGCCGACATCGAGCTGCCCCTGCAGCGGGTGCTGGCCGAGCTGGAGACCGCCGGGATCGGTGTGGACCTCGATCACCTGAGTCAGCTGCAGAGCCGATTCGGTGACCAGATTCGCGACGCCGCCGAGGCGGCCTACGCGGTGATCGGCAAGCAGATCAACCTCGGCTCGCCCAAGCAGCTGCAGGTGGTGCTCTTCGACGAGCTGGGCATGCCCAAGACCAAGAAGACCAAGACCGGCTACACCACCGACGCCGACGCGCTGCAGACCCTGTTCGACAAGACCGGCCATCCGTTCCTGGAGCACCTGCTGACCCACCGCGACGTCACCCGGCTGAAGGTGACCGTGGACGGATTGCTGAAATCGGTTGCCTCCGACGGCCGAATCCACACCACGCTGAATCAGACCATCGCGGCGACCGGCCGGCTGTCGTCGACCGACCCCAACCTGCAGAACATCCCGATCCGCACCGACGCCGGCCGCCAGATCCGGGACGGGTTTGTGGTCGGCGAGGGCTACCCCGAGCTGATGACGGTCGACTACAGCCAGATCGAGATGCGCATCATGGCGCACCTGTCGGCCGATGAGGGCCTGATCGAGGCGTTCAACACCGGCGAAGACCTGCACTCGTTCGTCGGGTCGCGGGCGTTCTCGGTGCCCATCGACGAGGTGACCCCGGACATGCGCCGCCGCGTCAAGGCGATGTCCTACGGCCTGGCCTACGGGTTGAGCGCCTACGGGCTGGCCTCCCAGCTCAAGATCTCCACCGAAGAGGCCAAAGAGCAGATGGACGCCTACTTCGACCGGTTCGGCCGGGTGCGCGACTACCTGCACGAGGTCGTCGAGCAGGCCCGCAAGGACGGCTACACCTCGACGGTGCTGGGCCGGCGCCGCTATCTGCCGGAGCTGGACAGCAGCAACCGCCAGGTCCGGGAGTCCGCCGAGCGGGCCGCGCTCAACGCCCCGATCCAGGGCAGCGCGGCCGACATCATCAAGGTCGCGATGATCAACGTGGACACCGCCCTCAAGGCCTCCACCCTGCGGTCGCGGATGCTGCTGCAGGTGCACGACGAATTGCTGTTCGAAGTGGCCGACGGCGAACGTGACGCGTTGGAGGCGTTGGTGCGCGACAAGATGGGCAGCGCCTATCCGCTCAGCGTCCCGCTGGAGGTCGCGGTCGGTTACGGGCGCAGCTGGGATTCAGCAGCGCACTAACGCGGATCCGGCGACCTGTCGGGGGAGACGCGTATAATCGAACGTATGTTCGAAGGAACGCTTCCCTCCGCCGAGTCGGTTGATCGGCTTAGTGAGCGGTTTGAGCGGCGTTATCCGTCGGTGACGCCGGAGTCGGCGGTGTTGGTGGAGTGGGTTTGTGCGGCGGGTCGGGCGGAGAATCGGGCGGCGGCGGCGCAGTTGGTGGCGATCGGGGAGTTGTTTGCGCTGCGTTTGGGCCGGTGTGGTGAAACCGAGGAGTGGGCGGTCGATACCGAGGCGGCGGTGGCTGCTGAGGTGGCGGCGGCGTTGCGGATCAGTCAGGGGTTGGCGGCGAGCCGGTTGCGGTATGCGCGGGCGATGCGGGAGCAGTTGCCGCAGGTGGCTGAGGTGTTCAAGGCCGGTGATATCGATATTCGTCTGTTTCAGACGCTGGTGTATCGCACGGATCTGATTGCGGATCGTGAGGTGTTGGCGCTGGTCGATGGGCAGTTGGCGGCGCAGGTGGTGCGTTGGCCGTCCCTGACCAGGAGTCGGTTGGCCGGCAAGGTCGACAAGATCGTGGCCAAGGCCGATGCTGATGCGGTGCGGCGCCGCAAGGAGCGCCAGGTGGAGCGCAAGATCGGGTTTGCGGACCAAGAGGGCGGGCTCTCGGAGGTTTACGGCAGCGTGTTCACCCCCGATGCCCGGGCCCTGGACAAGGCGCTGGATGCGTTGGCGGCCACGGTGTGTGAACACGATCCGCGCAGTCGTGCGCAGCGGCGTGCCGATGCGATGGGGGCGTTGGCGGCGCGGGCGGATCGGCTGGGGTGTCGCTGCGGGCGCCCGGATTGCGCCGCCGGGGGGCGTGCGGCGGCCTCGCCGGTGGTGATTTATGTGATGGCCGAGCAGGCCACCGTCGAGGGGACTGGTGATGGGCCGGGCTCGTTAGTCGGGTCTGACGGATTGATCCCGCCGGAGTTGATTGCCGAGCTGGCTCGATCGGCCCGGTTGGTGTCGTTGGTGCATCCTGGCGATGCTCCGCCGGAGTCGGGGTATGTGCCTTCGAGGGCGTTGGCGGATTTTGTGCGGTGCCGGGACATGACGTGCCGCTGGCCGGGGTGTGACCGTCCGGCGGCAGAGTGCGATCTGGACCATACGGTTGCCTACGGTGACGGTGGGTTCACGCATGCGTCGAACCTCAAATGTTATTGCCGTACGCATCATTTGGTGAAGACGTTTTGGGGGTGGCGGGATCAGCAGCTGCCCGATGGGACGGTGATTTTGACTTCGCCGTCGGGGCAGACCTATGTCACCACCCCGGGCAGTTCGTGGCTGTTCCCGCACTTGTGCGCACCTACCGGGGAACTGCCGGCACCGCTGCGCCGCGATGATGACCGCTGTGGTGATCGCACCGCGATGATGCCCCGCCGCCGGCGCACCCGCGCCCAACACCGCGCGGCCCGCATCGCCACCGAACGCAACCAGAACCACAAGGCCCGCCAAGCCCGACGCGCCGCACTCGACACTGTCTGGTTCCCGAAAGTAGCCCCCGGCATCGACCCCGACGACCCACCGCCCTTCTAACGGCGGTCAGGAGCCGCGGTTCAGAATTCGGGTGGCGTCGTGCACCATCTGCGTCACGATGGCACCCGCCGGCAGAACGTCGTGGATGAGGCCGACGGCCTCGCCGATGAGGATGTGCGCAATGTCGAAGTCCGCCGCGTCGAGCCCCGCCTGGAAGGCGGCGATGGCTTCGGGCAGGTTGGCCAGCAAGCGGCTGTCGTCGCCGTGCCAGCTCTGCAGGAACGCGTTGACCAGCGCCCGCTCGTCATAGTGGGCGGGCCAAACGAGTTGTCGCACAACGTCGTAGACGCGGGTGCGGATGGTGTCTTCGCCGCTGGCTCGGATGGCGCGCTCGTGCGCGCCGGGCGACACGAGTGCCTCGCTGCAGGCCCAGAATCGAGTGCCAACCAAGACTCCGTCGGCGCCGAGGGCCAGCGCCGCGGCCACCCCGCGGCCGTCGGCGATACCGCCGGCGGCCAGTACGAACGTTTCCGGCGAGTGCTCGGCCACGAGGTCGACGACGGCCGGGACAAACGTCAGAGTCGAGCGGGTGGACATGCCGTGGCCGCCGGCCTCGGCGCCCTGGGCCACGATGATTTTCGCTCCCGCCCGCAGCGCGGCATGCGCCTGCTCCAGGGTCTGCACCTGGCAGATCAGCGGAACGCCCGCGTCGCGGATGTCTCCGGCGAAGGGCTCTGGGTCACCGAAGGACAGCATGATCGCCGCCGGGCTCCGGTTGAGGGCGACGGAGAGAGCCTCCGGCGCGCGGGTCAGGCTCCAGGTGATGAAGCCGCACCCGACGCGTGTGTCGCCGGCGCCATCGAACTCGCGCCGCACCCAGTCGGGGTCGCCGTAGCCCCCGCCGAGCAGGCCGAGTCCTCCGGCACGGGTGACTGCCGCGGCGAGCCGGCCACCGGATGCCTGCGCCATGGGCGCCAGCACGATCGGGTGGTCGATACCCAGGAATTCGGTGAGGCGGTTGCGCAGCGACATCGCGATGCCCCTGGGATCAGCGCCGCACTGGCAGGGGGGAGTGATACCCGGCCATGGTGTAGAGCACCGGTGCGGCCGTTCGGGCGGCCACCACCCCGTAGGCGTCCTC
Source organism: Mycobacterium sp. SMC-15 (assembly GCF_045310925.1). Lineage (NCBI taxonomy): Bacteria > Bacillati > Actinomycetota > Actinomycetes > Mycobacteriales > Mycobacteriaceae > Mycobacterium > Mycobacterium sp. SMC-15. The sequence continues at coordinate 26,656 of NZ_JBJIAJ010000017.1, forward strand.
CTGCTGCACCGCGAACACCTCGGGGTCGCCGAAGCCGCGGTCGATGCGGTCCCTGATGAAGGCCAGCCGGACCACTTGGACGGCGAACTTCTTGACCGCCTTGCCCGCGGGTCGGCCACCGATGCGGGTGGCCTCGCGGATCGCCAGCTTGCGACTGCGGATCGACCCCAGCCAGGTCGCCTCGTTGGCGCTGATCAGGCCCCCGGCCACCATGCCGGGCAGCTTGCTCGCGACCAGTTGCTGTTCGTGTCGGCGGCTCAACATGCCCAGCAGCACCATCAGCAGGAACACCGGAACCAGCCAGAACACGTACGTGATCAGGAAGAGCTGCCCGCCGCCCATCGCCAGCGAGGCGTTCCACGAGGCGTGCATCGCCACCGCGGCCAGGTAGCCGATCAGGATCACGACGGCCTTCGACCAGAACCCGTGGCGGCGCAGCGCGAAGAACACCCCGATCCCGGTCATCGTGGTGAACAGCGGGTGGGCGAACGGGCCGAAGATCAGCCGGGCGATGGCCACCGCGGCCATCTTGGCCGGTGACTCGGCCGGCGCGATGTAGACGATGTCTTCCATCCAGGCGAAACCCACCGCAACGACGCCCGCGTAGACCATGCAGTCGGTCAGCGAGTTCAGCGCCAGCCGCCGGCGCCCGGTCAGCATGACCAGCAGGAACAGCCCCTTCGCGGCCTCCTCGATGAACGGCGCCTGGATGGCCGCCATATCGAAGGTCTTCGACACCAGCGGCCGCACGGTGGCCACCGATGAGCCGAACGTCTCCAGGCCCACCGCCAGCACCACGGCCACCGACGCGCCCCACAGGAACGCCAGTTGCAACAGCCGGCGCGGCTCAGGCTCCCAGCGGTCCAGCCACCGGTAGCACAGCAGCACCACCAGCATCGACATGCTCGCCAGTACCAGCGCGGTCAGTGTCCCGCCGGGGTTGGCCGCAGTGAACAGCAGCAACAAGAACGCCGTGAGGATGGCGAGCAGGACAATGACGATGAGCGGCGCTCCGACTTTTCGCCGGTTCCGCATCTGTGGCATAGCGAGGGAGCGTAGCCACCGGTTTGTCCAGCGTGCAACGCGTCGAGTAGCCTCAACAGGTAGTCCTCGACTAGGCCTAGACCAAGATCGCGGGCCACCGCGTGCCCAGCATGCGTGACAACACCTGAGTCCCTACTACGTCAAAATGTCCGGAGCAACCCAACACATGCCAAGTCCCACCGTCACCTCGCCGCAAGTAGCCGTCAACGACATCGGCTCGGCCGAGGATTTTCTCGCCGCCATCGACAAAACGATCAAGTACTTCAACGATGGCGACATCGTCGAGGGGACGATCGTCAAGGTTGACCGGGACGAGGTCCTGCTCGACATCGGTTACAAGACCGAAGGGGTCATCCCCTCCCGCGAACTGTCCATCAAGCACGACGTCGACCCCCACGAGGTGGTGTCCGTCGGCGATGAGGTCGAGGCCCTGGTCCTGACCAAAGAGGACAAAGAGGGTCGTCTGATCCTGTCCAAGAAGCGCGCCCAGTACGAGCGCGCCTGGGGCACGATCGAAGAGCTCAAGGAGAAGGACGAGGCCGTCAAGGGCACCGTCATCGAGGTCGTCAAGGGCGGCCTGATCCTCGACATCGGTCTGCGCGGCTTCCTGCCGGCATCGCTGGTGGAGATGCGCCGGGTTCGTGACCTGCAGCCGTACATCGGCAAGGAGATCGAAGCCAAGATCATCGAGCTGGACAAGAACCGCAACAACGTGGTGCTGTCGCGCCGCGCCTGGCTGGAGCAGACCCAGTCCGAGGTGCGCAGCGAGTTCCTCAACCAGCTGCAGAAGGGCGCCGTCCGCAAGGGTGTCGTGTCCTCGATCGTCAACTTCGGCGCCTTCGTCGACCTGGGCGGCGTGGACGGCCTGGTGCACGTCTCCGAGCTGTCCTGGAAGCACATCGACCACCCGTCCGAGGTCGTTCAGGTGGGCGACGAGGTCACCGTCGAGGTGCTCGACGTCGACATGGACCGCGAGCGGGTTTCGCTGTCGCTCAAGGCCACCCAGGAAGACCCGTGGCGCCACTTCGCCCGCACCCACGCGATCGGTCAGATCGTGCCGGGCAAGGTCACCAAGCTGGTGCCGTTCGGTGCGTTCGTTCGCGTCGAGGAGGGCATCGAGGGCCTGGTGCACATCTCCGAGCTGGCTGAGCACCACGTCGAGGTCCCGGACCAGGTGGTTGCGGTCGGCGACGACGCCATGGTCAAGGTCATCGACATCGACCTGGACCGCCGCCGGATCTCGCTGAGCCTCAAGCAGGCCAACGAGGACTACACCGAGGAGTTCGACCCCTCGAAGTACGGCATGGCCGACAGCTACGACGAGCAGGGCAACTACATCTTCCCCGAGGGCTTCGACGCCGAGACCAACGAGTGGATCGAAGGTTTCGACAAGCAGCGCACCGAGTGGGAGGCCCGTTACGCCGAGGCCGAGCGTCGTCACAAGATGCACACCGCGCAGATGGAGAAGTTCGCCGCTGCCGAGCACGCCGAGCCGCGCTCGGGTGCCAACGGTTCGCACCGCGACGAGGCTCCGGCCGGTGGCTCGCTGGCCAGCGACGAGCAGCTCGCCGCACTGCGTGAGAAGCTCGCCGGTAACAGCGCGTAATTCGCGCCCAGCGAGTTGAAGAGGCGCAGATGCTGCGTATCGGTCTGACCGGCGGTATCGGCGCCGGTAAGTCGACGGTGTCGGCTACCTTCAACCGCCACGGTGGCGTCATCGTCGACGGTGACGTCATCGCCCGTGAAGTAGTGGAGCCCGGTACCGAAGGCCTCGCCAAATTGGTCGAGGCCTTCGGGCCGGGCATCCTGCTTCCAGACGGAGCTTTGGACCGTCCGGCGCTGGCCGCGATCGCGTTCAGTGACGACGACAAGCGGGCCACCCTCAACGGCATCGTGCATCCGCTGGTGGCGCACCGCCGCTCCGAGCTGATCGAGGCAGCGGGCGAGGATGCGGTGGTCATCGAGGACATCCCGCTACTGGTCGAATCCCAGATGGCGCCACTGTTCCCGTTGGTGATCGTGGTGCACGCGGACGTCGAGACTCGAGTGACTCGGCTGACCGAGTACCGCGGCATGTCGGAAGCCGATGCGCGGGCCCGGATCGCCGCGCAGGCCACCGAGCCGCAGCGCCGCGATGTCGCCGACGTCTGGCTGGACAATTCCGGTGACCCGGAGGAGTTGGCGAAGCAGGCGCTCGAGCTGTGGCATCAGCGGATCCTGCCATTCGCGCACAACCTCGCCACCGGCCAAACAGTGCCGTCCCCGACGCAGCTGATGCCGGCGGATCCGACCTGGCCCGATCAGGCGCAGCGCATTCTGGCCCGGCTGCGCACCAGCTGTGGTCACCGGGCGATCCGCGTTGATCACATCGGGTCCACCGCGGTGGCCGGCCTGGACGCCAAAGACGTTATCGACGTGCAGGTCACGGTCGAATCCTTGGCGATGGCCGACGAACTCGCCGAGTCCCTGTTGAGCGCCGGGTATCCGCGCAAAGAGGCGATCACCGCCGACAGCGGCAAGCCCGATGCCCGCAGCACCGTCGCCGAATTCGATCACACCGATGACCCGGCGTTGTGGCAGAAGCGGTTTCACGCGTCCGCCGACCCGGGGCGAGCCACCAACGTGCACATCCGGGTCCAGGGCCGGCCCAATCAGCAGTTCGCCCTACTGTTTCCGGCCTGGTTGTCCGCGGACGCCGAGGCTCGGGCCGAGTACCTGGCGGTCAAACGCGACGCCGAACGCGCGGGCGTCGACGGTGGCATCGACGCCTACGCCGACGTCAAGGAACCCTGGTTCGACACCGCCTACCGCCGCGCGTGGGCCTGGGCCGACGACACCGGGTGGCGTCCTTAGAGGCGTTAAAGCCCGATCAGGCCATGCTGCTGATCAGCGCGCCGCACAGCATCGCGCCGGTGTGGGGGTCGTTGGTGTTGCCCCAGGTGTTGATGAAGCGCTCGCTCTTGACCGTGGTGACGTCGTCGACCTTGATCTCGCAATGCACGGTCGCGGTGGTCGGGAAGCGCAGCCGGATCACCATGCCGGCCTTGCTGGGGTCGGTCATCACGGTGTTCGCCTCGAACGGGGTGCCGAATGCGTCGAGGTCCGCGCTGGAGGTCTCGTAGTCGTTGCGCATGAAGGTGACCACGTTGCCGCTGGACCAGGCGTCGACCTTCGCGATGTAGGTCACGTTGTGCAGCTCGGTGGTGTTGTCGTTGTCATCGGCCCCCGCCGGCGCCGGGATCAGCTGACCGCACCCGAGCACGGCTGCGGTGGTGGCAACGGCGACACCGATTCGCAGTTTGGCGTTCATATCAGCGGAGTTTAGCGCGGTCACGCCGAAGGCCCCGGCATAGCACGCGTCACAGTCGGCGCCCCCGAGCGACCGGAATCACAAAAATTGCATGGCGCGCAAAGTTTGCATTGTGTGCAATGATTTGCGAGTGGATGCGCCGCAGGTCAGCTCGCTGAGAGAACGCCGGCGGCGCGAAACCGAAGCGGCCATCCATCGTGCGGCGGTCGAATTGATCGCCGAGCAGGGCTACGACGCGGTGACGGTGCCGATGATCAGCGAGCGGGCCGGCGTCTGTGTGCGCACCTTCTTCAACTATTTCCCCAACAAGGAAACGTCGGTGGTGCTGCCGTTCCCGCCGTTCGACCCGGAGCTCAGTGCCGTGGTGCGGGGTGGGCCGGGCGCAGATCGTCTGATGGCCGACGTGGTCGAACTGGTCATCAACCACATCGAGGTCCATACCGAGAATTCGGTCGGCCTCACGACGCTGCTGCGGATGATCTGCGAGATCCCGGAGTTGCTCCGGCTACACACCGCCGAACTGGCCGAGCTGGAAACGCAACTGGCCGAGCTGATCGCCCAGCGGCTGCGGCTGCCCAGCGACGATCGGCGCGTCGAGGTCATCGCCAGCGCGGTGATGGCGACGGCGAACACCGGCATCCAGCGCTGGTCGCGGGATCCGGGTGCCGGTTCGCTGTCGGACGAAGTCCGGCGCTGTGTGAGCCTGCTCGAACCCCTGCAGTGCCGCTAAGAACCGCGAAAGCGAGAGGGTAAGAACATTTTTGACTTCGTGAAGCGTGCCTGGATTCCTATGGTCGTGGTGCTGGTGGCGACGCTGGCAGGGTTTGCGGGGTTTCGCATCCACGCGGTGATGGCGCCCAAACCCGCGTCGACCGCCTTCATCGACGAATCCAGACCCGTCATTCCCAAAGACGTCATCTACGAAGTGTTCGGACCCGAGGGGACGGCCGGCCAGGTGAACTACCTCGACGAGAACTCGCAGCCGCAGCGTGCCGATTTCACGAACCTGCCGTGGTCGTTCACCATCTCGACCAAGCTGACGTCCATCTTCGCCAACGTGGTCGCCCAGGGCGACAGCAGCTCGATCGGCTGCCGCATCACCGTCAACGGCGAGGTTCGCGACGAGCAGACCGTCGACACCCATAACGCACAAGTCTTCTGCCTGGTGAAATCCGCATGAGCGACGTGACTACCAAAGCCGAAAACGCCCAGACCACCCATTCCCGGGTCGCGCGGTTCATTCACCGCGTCCCGCTGCTGGTCGTGGTGGCGTGGCTGGCGCTGACCGTCGTCGTCAACGTCGTTGTGCCGCAGCTCGAAGAGGTCGGCAAAGCGCACTCGGTGTCGTTGGCCGCCAAGGACGCCCAGTCCTACATGGCGATCAAGAAGCAGGGCGCGAACTTTGAGCAGTTCGACTCCGACAGCATGGTGATGGTCCTGCTGGAGGGCGACGAGCCGCTCGGCGATCAGGCGCGCACCTACTACCACGGCTTGGTGGAGAAGCTGCGGGCCGACACCGAGCACGTCGAGTACGTGCAGGACTTCTGGGGTGACCGGATCACCGCCGGTGGCGCACAGAGCATGGACGACAAGGCCGCCTACGTGCAGCTGAACCTGGTCGGCGACCAGGGCACCACCACCGGCAAGGAATCGGTGCAGTCGGTGCGCGACATCGTCGACGGCAGCGCGCCGCCGCCCGGGCTGCATGTCTACGTGACCGGTCAGGCCGCACTGACCATGGACATGAACGACGCCGGCGACGAGAGCATGCTCAAGATGACGGCGATCACCTTCGTGGTGATCACGGTCATGCTGCTGCTGATCTACCGCTCGATCGCGACGGTGCTGCTGATCTTGTTCACCGTCTTCGTCGAACTGGGCGCGGCGCGCGGGATCGTGGCCGTTCTGGGCCACTTCGAGATCATGGGGCTGTCCACGTTCGCGGTGAGCCTGCTGACCTCGCTGGCGATCGCCGCCGGTACCGACTACGCGATCTTCTTCATCGGTCGCTATCAGGAGGCCAGGGCGGCGGGACAAGACCGCATCACGGCGTATTTCACTACGTACCACAGTGTTTCGCACGTGGTGCTGGGTTCGGGTCTGACCATCGCCGGCGCCACGTTCTGCCTGAAGTTCACCCGGCTGCCGTACTTCGCGTCCATGGGTGTGCCGTGCGCGGTGGGCATGCTGGTCGTGGTCGCCGCGGCCATGACGATCACCCCCGCGGTGCTGCTGCTGGGCACTCGATTCGGCCTGCTGGAGTCCAAGCGGAAACTCTCGGCGCGGGGCTGGCGCCGGATCGGTACCGCGATCGTGCGGTGGCCCGGGCCGATCTTCGTGGTGACCATGATCGTCGCCCTGATCGGCATCGGCGTGCTGCCGTCGTACTCGGTGAACTACAACGACCAGTACTACATCCCCAAAAGCCTGCCGTCGATCCAGGGCTACGAGGCGTCGTATCGGCACTTCTCCAAGGCCCGGATGAACCCCGACATCGTGCTCGTCGAGACCGATCAGGATCTGCGGACGCCGGGCAACATGCTGGTGCTGGATCGGATCGCCAAGAACATCTTCCGCCTGGACGGAATCGACAAGGTACAGAGCATCACTCGGCCGCTGGGAGCGCCGATCGACCACAGCTCGGTGCCGTTCCAGCTCAGCATGCAGTCGGTGCCCATCACCGAGAACCTGGACTACCTCAAGGGCCGGATGGCCGACATGCTGCACATGACCGACCAGCTCGGTTCGATGATCGAGATCATGGAGCGCATGCACGCCCTGATGTCGGAGCAGGCCGGAGTCACCCACGACATGGTGGGCCACACCACCGAGATGAAGCAGGTCACCGATGAAATGCGGGACCACATGGCTGATTTCGACGACTTCTGGCGTCCGATGCGCAACTACTTCTACTGGGAGCCGCACTGCTCTGGCATCCCGATGTGCTGGTCGTTGCGGTCGATCTTCGATGGGCTCGACGGGGTCGACAACCTCAGCGACAAGATGACGGCGATGCTGGGCGACCTGGAGCACATGGACACCCTGATGCCGCAGATGGTGGCGCAGCTGCCGCCGATGATCGCCATTTCCAAGGACATCCGCGAAACGATGCTGACGATGTACAGCACCTTCAACGGGATGATCAACCAGATGGCGCGGATGACCGACACCGCGACCGTCATGGGGCAGGCCTTCGACGCCGCGAAGAACGACGACTTCTTCTATCTGCCGCCGGAGGCCTTCGACAACGCCGACTTCCAGAAGGGCCTCAAGTTGATGGTCTCGCCGGACGGTAAGTCCGCGCAGATCATCGTCACCCACGAGGGCGACCCGGCCGGCAACGCGGCGCTGTCCAAGACCGAGGAGGAGCTGACCGCGGCCAAGGCGGCGATCAAGGGCACCCCGCTCCAGGGCGCCCGGGTCTACATCGGCGGAACCGCGCCGACCTATCACGACATCGGCGAGTTCCTGCGATACGACATGATGCTCGCGGTGATGGCGTCGCTGTGCCTGATCATGATCATCATGCTGGTGCTGACCCGCAGCCTCGTGGCGGCCGCGGTGATCGTCGGAACGATCGCGGTCTCGCTGGGCTCGTCGTTCGGGTTGTCGGTGCTGATCTGGCAGCACATCCTCGGCCTGCAACTGCACTGGTTCGTGCTGCCGTTCACCGTGATCATCCTGTTGGCGGTGGGATCGGACTACAACCTGCTACTGGTGTCCCGATTCAAGGAAGAACTCGGCGCCGGGATGAATACGGCGATCATCCGCGGCGTCGGGGGTTCGGGCAGTGTGGCCACCCAGGCGGGGCTGGTGTTCGCGTTCACCATGGGGGCGATGATCAGCAGTGACCTGGTCTCGATCGGTCAGTCCGGAACCGCGATCTGCCTGGGTCTGCTGTTCGACACCTTCATCATCCGGGCGTTCATGACGCCGTCGATCGCGGCGCTGCTGGGCCGCTGGTTCTGGTGGCCGATCAAGGTGCTGCCCACTTCTTCGCTCACCCGCAACCGGCCGGCCGTGGTCGACGGCGGGGCCGAACCCGCGGCCGACGACCCGGTGACTACCGAGATCCCGGTGGCGACCCCCTAAGCCCATCGCTGACCGGCCAGGTCACCGGCATGCCCTGGCCGGCCAGCCACCGGTGCAGGTCGTAGCCGTTGCGGGCCAGGCCGTCGACGGCGGCCACGGCACGCAGCACCGCCTGCTCGGCGTCGTGCTGACTCAGCAGGCCCTCGGTGACGGCGGCCATCAGCTCGTCGGTGTCGGAGAGCTCGACGCCGGATGCGGTGCGGACCACCAGATCCAGGTAGTGGTCCCGGGAGTGCCAGCGCTGCGGTCCCGCGGTGTACTCGCCGACGTCGAGGTAAAAGTCCTGGTCGCGCTCATAGCCCGGGCTGAAGTGGAAGACGGTCGCGCGCAGACCCAGCGACGGGAGCAGCCAGGACTCCAGGTAGTGGAACTGGGCCCGGCCCGGGGTGGGGCGCGCCAGGTACAGACCCCACGGATGCACCGAGTAGACGTCGACGGCGCGTACCACCCCTTTGGGGTCGGTGTTGGTGTAGCCGCGCAGGTCGAAGATCTCTTCCTTGGGTGGATGCACCGCTGGCCGCCTCTCGCTGTCGGAGGCCCGGCCTACTCTGGTTTCCGTGGCCTTCGCAACCGAACACCCTATCGTCGCGCATTCGGAGTACCGGCCCGCCGGGGATGCCGTCGAGGGCATCGTCCGTGCCGGCGGCCGGTTCGACGTCGTCAGCGAGTACCAGCCGGCCGGTGACCAGCCGGCCGCCATCGCCGACCTGGAACGCCGCATCACCTCGGGGGAGAAGGACGTGGTGCTGCTGGGCGCCACCGGCACCGGCAAATCGGCCACCGCAGCCTGGCTGATCGAACGGCTGCAGCGCCCCACCCTGGTGATGGCGCCTAACAAGACGCTGGCCGCGCAGCTGGCCAACGAACTGCGAGAGATGTTGCCGCACAACGCCGTCGAGTACTTCGTCTCGTACTACGACTACTACCAGCCGGAAGCCTATATCGCGCAGACCGACACCTACATCGAGAAGGACAGCTCGATCAACGACGACGTTGAGCGGCTGCGCCACTCGGCGACCTCCAGCCTGCTGTCCCGGCGTGACGTGGTGGTGGTCGCCTCGGTGTCCTGCATCTACGGCCTGGGCACGCCGCAGTCCTACCTGGACCGCTCCGTCGAGCTGCAGGTCGGCGCGGAGGTGCCGCGCGACGCCCTGCTGCGGCTGCTGGTCGATGTGCAGTACACCCGCAATGACATGGCGTTCACCCGCGGCTCGTTCCGGGTGCGGGGCGACACTGTCGAGATCATCCCGTCCTACGAGGAGCTGGCGGTCCGCATCGAGTACTTCGGCGACGAGATCGAGGCGCTGTACTACCTGCACCCGCTCACCGGGGACGTGGTGCGCAAGGTGGACTCGCTGCGCATCTTCCCGGCCACCCACTACGTCGCCGGCCCGGAACGGATGTCGCAGGCCATCTCCACCATCGAGGAGGAGCTGGCCGCCCGGCTCGAAGACTTGGAGAACCACGGCAAACTGCTGGAGGCCCAGCGGCTGCGGATGCGTACCAACTACGACATCGAGATGATGCGCCAGGTCGGCTTCTGCTCGGGTATCGAGAACTATTCGCGGCACATCGACGGTCGGGGCGCCGGCACGGCGCCGGCCACGCTGATCGACTACTTCCCGGAGGACTTCCTGCTCATCATCGACGAGTCGCACGTCACGGTGCCGCAGATCGGCGCCATGTACGAGGGCGACATGTCGCGCAAGCGCAATCTGGTGGAGTTCGGCTTCCGGTTGCCCTCGGCATGCGACAACCGGCCGTTGACCTGGGAGGAGTTCGCCGATCGGATCGGTCAGACGGTCTACATGTCGGCCACCCCGGGCCCCTATGAGCTCAGCCAGGCCGGCGGCGAGTTCGTCGAGCAGGTGATCCGCCCGACCGGCCTGGTGGACCCCAAGGTCGTGGTCAAGCCCACCAAGGGCCAGATCGACGACCTGATCGCCGAGATCCGCCAGCGCACCGCGGCCGACGAGCGGGTGCTGGTGACCACGCTGACCAAGAAGATGTCCGAAGACCTCACCGACTACCTGCTGGAGATGGGGATCCGGGTGCGCTACCTGCACTCCGAGGTCGACACGCTGCGCCGGGTGGAGCTGCTGCGGCAACTGCGGCTCGGCGACTACGACGTGCTGATCGGCATCAACCTGCTGCGGGAGGGCCTGGACCTGCCGGAGGTGTCGCTGGTGTCGATCCTCGACGCCGACAAGGAGGGCTTCCTGCGTTCCACCCGCAGTCTGATCCAGACCATCGGCCGCGCCGCCCGCAACGTCTCCGGTGAAGTGCACATGTACGCCGACAAGATCACCGACTCCATGCGGGAGGCCATCGACGAAACCGAGCGACGCCGGGCCAAGCAGGTCGCCTACAACGAGGCGAACGGCATCGACCCGCAGCCGCTGCGCAAGAAGATCGCCGACATCCTCGACCAGGTGTACCGGGAGGTGGAGGACACCGAATCCATCGAGGTCGCCGGGTCGGGCCGCAACTCCTCGCGCGGGCGGCGTGCTCAGGGCGAGCCCGGCCGCGCCGTCAGCGCCGGGGTCATCGAAGGCCGCGACACCAGCAACATGCCCCGGGCCGAACTGGCCGACCTGGTCAAGGACCTCACCGAGCAGATGATGAACGCGGCGCGTGATCTGCAGTTTGAGCTGGCGGCCCGGATTCGTGACGAGATCGCCGACCTCAAGAAGGAATTGCGGGGTATGGACGCGGCCGGCATCAAGTGACGCGCCAGCCAGGCGATCCATTTTCGCGTGTCATGGTGATCCGTGATTGACTGCAAGCGGTGGTGGAACTGACTGAAGCGGTGATGCATGAATCCGCTGTTAGCGCTGGCAGCTGGCGTGAGCTGCTCGGTAGGCGCTATCTAGGTACCGCAGCCGTGCTGGCCGGCGGTGTCGCGTTGTACGCGACGAACGAGTTCCTGACGATCAGCCTGCTGCCCAACACCATCAAGGACATCGGCGGTGAGCGGTTCTACGCCTGGGTGACCACCCTGTACCTGGTCGGATCGGTGCTGGCCGCGGCCGCGGCCAACGCGGTGCTGGTCCGCGTGGGGTCCCGCTCGGCCTACCTGATGGGACTGGCGTCGTTCGGCCTGGGCACGGTGCTCTGTGCGCTGGCGCCCCAGATGGAAGTCCTGCTGATCGGCCGCACCCTGCAGGGCATGGGCGGCGGCCTGTTGGCCGGGCTGGGGTGGGCGCTGATCAACGCAGTCCTGCCCAGCTGGCTGTGGACCCGGGCGTCGGGGCTGGTGTCGGCCATGTGGGGAGTCGGCACCCTGGTCGGCCCGGCCGCCGGCGGCCTGTTCGCCCAGTTCGGAATCTGGCGGTGGGCGTTCGGCCTCATGGCGATACTGACCGTGGCGATGGGCGTGGCGGTCAGCGTGGTGCTGCCGGCCGGGAGCAGCGGGCACCGCGGCGAGCCGGTGAAGTTCCCGGTGCGGTCGCTGTTGCTGTTGGGCGGCGCCGCGCTGGCGGTCAGCGTCGCGCAGTTGCCGCGTAGCCTGCTCGGCGCGATGGGGCTGCTGCTGGTCGGCGGGATCCTGCTGGCCGTCTTCCTGGTCGTGGACCGGCGCTCGTCGTCGGCGGTGCTGCCGTCCAGCGCGTTCCACCCGGGCCGGGAGAAGTGGATCTACCTGACCTTGGGCCTGCTGATGGCCACCACGAAGGCCAACCTGTACATCCCGCTGCTGGGGCAGCGGCTGGCTCACCTGCCGCCGGTGATGGCCGGCTTCCTGGGCGCAGCGTTGTCGACCGGTTGGACGTTCAGCGAGATCGCCAGCGCGTCGGTGAGCAAGGTGCGGGTGGTCGTCGCCCTGGTGATCACCGCGCCGCTGGTGATGTCGGCGGGTCTGGCGGTGGTCGCGTTCGCCCGGATGAGCCACTACAACCCGACCGCGGTCGGCGCGATCTGGGCGCTGGCACTGCTGGTGGTCGGCATCGGCGTCGGCGCCGGCTGGCCGCACCTGTCGGCGTGGGCGATGAGCTGCGTCGACGATCCCGCCGAGGGCGGTACCGCCGCCGCCGCCGTCAACACCGTCACGCTGATCGGCGGGGCGTTCGGCGCGGGCATTGCCGGCCTGGTGGTCAACACCGCGATGAGCGCCGGACAGCCCGCGGCCCGCTGGCTGTTCGCGATCTTCGCCGTGCTCGCCGCCCTGGGATTCGTGGTCTCCTATCGGGCCAGCCGAGGTGCCGGTGCACTCGTCGGCGGCGCCGACTGAGGCGGTAGGTCCCCCGGCAAGAGCTCGGCAATGAGTCCGTTGACGTGGGCGGCTATGTCGTCGCGGATGGCGCGGACGGTGTCGAGGGGTTGACCGGCCGGATCATCGAGTTTCCAGTCGCGGTAGCTCACGCCCGGGAAATAGGGACAGGTGTCGCCGCAGCCCATGGTGATGACGACATCGCTGGATGCGACGGCGCCGGGGGTGAGGACGTGCGGTGTGCTGGCGCCGAGGTCGATGCCGATTTCGGCCAGGGCTTCCACGGCGCGGGGGTTGACCTGGTCGGCGGGTTCGGTGCCGGCGGAACGGACCTCGATGCGGTCACCGGCGAGGTGGCGCAGCAGTGCGGCGGCCATTTGCGAGCGACCGGCGTTGTGCACGCAGACGAACAGCACGCTGGGTCTGGTGGGTGCGGCGAAACGGTTCCGCAGGGCCAGCGAGGCGTAGACCAGGCCGACCAGGACGGGGACCTCGATGAGGGGCCCGACCACCCCGGCCAGGGCTTGCCCGCTGGCGGCGCCCCAGGTGGCGATCGCCACCGCGATGGCGAGTTCGAAATTGTTGCCGGCGGCGGTGAACGCCAAGGTGGTGGTGCGTGCATAACCCAGGCCGAGCGCCGCCCCGACGGCGTAGCCGCCGCCCCACATGATCGCGAAATAGGCCAGCAGCGGGAGCGCGATGCGGACCACGTCGAGGGGCTGGTGGGTGATCTGATCGCCTTGCAGCGCGAACAGGATGACGATCGTGAAGAGCAGTCCGTACAGCGCCCAGGGCCCGATTCGCGGTAAGAACCGGCTCTCGTACCAGCTGCGGCCCTTGGCGCGTTCGGCCAAACGGCGGGTCAGATATCCGGCCGCCAGCGGTATGCCGAGGAAGATCGCCACGGATCTGGCGATCTGCCACGGCGAGACCTCGATGCTGGTCTGCGGCAGTCCCAGCCAGCCGGGGAGCACGGCAAGGTAGAACCAGCCCAGCACCGCGAACATGACGACCTGAAAGACCGAGTTGAGCGCGACGAGGACGGCGGCGGCTTCGCGGTCACCGCAGGCCAGGTCGTTCCAGATGATGACCATGGCGATGCAGCGGGCCAGGCCGACCACGATGAGCCCGGTGCGGTATTCGGGCAGATCGGCGAGGAGCAGCCAGGCCAGGGCGAACATCACCGCCGGACCGACAACCCAGTTCAGTAGCAGCGAGCTGAGCAGCAGCCGCGCATCGGAGGTGACGGCGTCGAGCCGGTCGTAGCGGACCTTGGCCAGCACCGGATACATCATGATCAGCAGTCCGGCGGCGATCGGCAGCGAGATCCCGTCGACCTGCACCGCGCTGAGGCTGTCACCCAGACCTGGGATCATCCGCCCCAGGGCCAGGCCGGCGACCATGGCCAGTCCGATCCAGACCGGCAGCAATCGGTCCAGGGTGGACAGTCTTGTAGAGGTTGCGTGGTCGCCCATCAGCAGCACGAGGCCGGGGTTGCGGCGGACTCGGCATCGGCGATCTTGGTGTAGACCTCCCAGCGTTCGCGGTCTGGGCCGCTCACCCAGACCTTGTCCTGGACGGCGTAGCAGCAGGTGGTGCCCATTTCCGTCTCCGTCAACAGGCCGGCTTCGCCCAGGCGGGCGATCTCCTGGTGGACGATCTCGCTCGAGGCCACCTCGACGCCGAGGTGGTTCAGCGTCCCGCCGTGACCTGGGCTTTCCAGCAGGACCAGCTTCAGCGGCGGGTCGGCGATCGCGAAATTGGCGTAGCCGGGCTTGACCTTGGCCGGCTCGGTATCGAACAGCCGGGAGTAGAACGCGATCGCGGCATCGAGGTCATCGACGTTGAGTGCGAGTTGTAAGCGGGACATGGCAACCACCTCCGGTTGTGAGACATATGTCGAACTAGTGATCCTGGGGTCAGCATTCCCACCTTTTCGATATATGTCAATGAACTGTGTCATGATGGATGCATGCCCAAAGCGCTGCCGGTGATCGACACCACCTCGCCGGTGTGTTGCGCCCCGGTCGCCGCGGGGCCCATGACTGACGCTGACGCCTTGCAGATCGCGTTGCGGCTCAAGGCGTTAGCGGATCCGGTTCGGGTCAAGATCGTGTCGTATCTGTTCAGCTCGACGGCCGGAGAGCAGAAGTCCGGCGACCTGGCCGCGGTTTTGGGCTTGAGTGAATCCACCGTCAGCCACCACCTGACGCAGCTGCGTAAGGCCGGTTTCGTGGTGTCGGACCGGCGGGGGATGAACATGTTCCACCGGGTGCGTCCGGATGCCTTACAGGCTTTGTGCGCGGCCCTGGACCCCAACTGCTGTACCTAGAGGGGTGTTCAGCGGCTGGCCTTGATCACCTGGGCGAAGGTGAACTGCCAGCGTTCCACGACGTAGAAGCCCAGCGCGCGCAGCATCCGGCCGTCGGGGGTACGGGCGAATCGGGCGCCCACCGGCAGCGCGACGGCCGCTTGGTGGGCCGGCAGACTGCGGTCGTGATCGGTGATCGCCCAGATCGCCGGGCATCGGTCGAACTGGTCTTTGAGTGCCCACACCGCGAGGTGGCCGTCCCACAGCCGCCCCAGGGTTTGGCGATGCGGCCCCAGGCCGGGGTCGGTCAGTTTCGCGAACGCCTCGGGACGCGCGGCGGTCAGCGCCCGGATCGGGCCGGGTAGCCACCTGGTGGTGTTGTCGATCAGCAGGCAGTCTCCCGGCTGGGCGTGCGCGACGATCACGTCGGCCACCGCGCTGTAGTCCCAGCCCTTTTCTTTGGTGTAGCGATCGCGTTGATTGGCAACGTAATTGGGCGCCGCCGCGATCGCCAGCAGTGCGACGACGCCGATGACGACGCGGCGCGAGCCGGCGATCGTGGTGACCGCGATCGCCAGCGCGATCGCCATCGCCGGAGCCGTGCCGATCAAATACCGCGGGTAATAAACAGGTTTCACCAGCACCGAATAGGCCAGCGTGGCCACCGTCGGGATCACCATCCAGGTCACGCACAGCACCGCCAGTCGACGCGTGTCGGCCTCGGGAGCCTGTCGGGTGCCGTTCCGAACGGCGACGACGGCGCCGACCAGCACCAGCCACGCCAGGATGGCGAACGGCACACTGTTGTCGAAGTACTGCTGCTGGACGATCTCGATGACGGTGCGTGGATTCAGCGGCCGGATCCAGGCCACCTGCCGGATCTGCCCCTGGCCGAACCACAGGAACGGGGCCAGCGTGGCCAGCGCGATACCTGCCGCCGCAGCCCATCTCCGTCTCGCCGAACCCTCGCCGCCCACCTCACGCAGCGCCACTGCGTGGACCGCGATCAACAAGACGGTGAAGGTGTTCAGCAGCGTCGCCGCCACGACCGCTACGCCGTAGCCCACCCACAGGCGCACGGTGTTGCGCCGGGCCGCGGCCACCCACAGCACGGTGAGCCAGACCGCGGCCATCGCGGAGAACGCATACGGGCGCGCCTCGACGCCCGCCCATGTCATCCGCGGCAATATCGCGTAAAGCGCACCGGCGCACATCGATACCGGCCGGCCGGTGAACCCGCGGGACAGTACGACCACACCGGCGGCGCCGGCTCCGACCGCCAGACTGCTCGGCACCCGCGCCCAGAACTCGGTCGCGGGGAAGAGCGCGAACCAGCCGTGCATCACCAGGTAGTACAGCCCGTGCACCGCGTCGATGTGGGTCAGCATCCGCCACAGCTCCGGCAGCGAACGGTGCGTCGCCGCCGAGATGGTGGCCGCTTCGTCGAACCACAGCGACGGCCGGCTCGCGCCGATGACGCTGATCAGCGTTGCCGCGACGGCGATTACGGCCGCATCCGGTGAGCGCAGTGAGCGTGGCGGACACGGTGGCGGGCCCGCATCGATCCGCACCGGTGCCGGGTTCAGAACCTGGCTCAACGGCGTGCGCTGTCGGTCGCGGTGACGGTGATGACATTCCACGCTACCGTTCGACACGGCATGTCAGCTACGTCACGAGGGCCGATACGCGGGGTTTCCTGGCCGGTCAGAGGGTTGTGCGCGCCGCGCCGCAAATGACATGTGACGCCAATCGCCCCCATCGGGGCCGTCGACGCGTTAATGTCGCCATGGCTCAATTTGCGAACAGGCGACAAATGCACCGGGAGGGTTACGAATGAGCGGCTACAAGACCGTGGTGGTCGGTACGGACGGCTCGGACTCGTCGCTGCGCGCCGTCGACCGCGCGGCCCATCTGGCGTCCGGTGAAGGCGCGAAGGTCGTCATCGCCACCGCCTACCTGCCGCACGCCGACGACCCCCGCGCGGCGGACGCTCTGAAGGACGAGGGCTACAAGGCGTCGGGCAACGCCCCGATCTACGCCATCCTCAAGGAGGCCAAGGAGCGGGCCATCAATGCCGGCGCCTACGAGGTCGAGGAGAAGGCCATCGTGGGCGCTCCGGTCGACGCGCTGGTGGAGCTGGCGGAGTCGGTCAACGCCGACCTGCTGGTGGTCGGCAACGTCGGCCTGAGCACCATCGCCGGGCGGCTGCTCGGCTCGGTTCCGGCCAACGTGTCGCGGCGCTCCAAGATCGACGTGCTGATCGTTCACACCACCGGCTAGCCGGCGGGTTCACCAACCCCGTTCGCGCCACTCCGCCAGGTGCGGGCGCTCGACCCCCAGAACGGTGTCGTCGCCGTGCCCGGGATAGACGACGGTGTCGTCACCGAAACGGTCAAACACCTTGCGGCTGACGTCACCCAGCAGACGCTCGAAATCCCCGGGCTGCCAAGTCTTTCCGACGCCGCCTGGGAACAGGCAATCGCCGGTGAACAGTTGCGTCACGCCGCCGGTGGCCGCGCCGTCCAGGGCCAGCGCCACCGATCCCTCGGTATGGCCCTGCAGGTGGATCACGTCGAAGCTCAGATCGCCGACGGTCACGGTGTCGCCGTCGGCCAGGATGCGCTCCGGGGTGACCGGCAGCGGCTCGGCGTCCAGGGCGTGCGCGGCCGTCGGGGCCCCGGTGGCCTCGGCCAGCGCGCTCAGCGCCTGCCAGTGGTCGAAGTGCTGGTGGCTGGTGACGATCAGTGCTACGTCCGGGGCGTGCTCGCGCACCAGCGCCACCAGGTTCTCGGCGTCGTTGGCCGCGTCGATCAGCAGCGTCTGACCGGTCTTGGTGCAGGTCACCAGGTAGGCGTTGTTGTCCATCGGGCCCACCGAGGTCTTGATGATGGTGGCCCCGGGCAGGGTGCGCCTCGCCGCGGTTCCGGGTTCGACGTGTCCGGTGTAGTTGTCGTCCACCGCGATCTGGGAGGTCATGCCCGCCACGGTACTGGCCCTGAGCTGGTTGTCGGTAGGGCCACCTAGCATGGACCCGTGGCTGACCGGCTGATCGTCAAGGGTGCGCGGGAACACAATCTGCGCAGTGTGGATCTGGACCTGCCGCGTGACGCGCTGATCGTGTTCACCGGGCTGTCCGGATCGGGTAAATCGTCGCTGGCCTTCGACACCATCTTCGCCGAGGGCCAGCGTCGCTACGTCGAATCCCTGTCGGCCTACGCCCGCCAGTTCCTTGGCCAGATGGACAAGCCCGACGTCGACTTCATCGAGGGACTGTCGCCGGCGGTGTCCATCGACCAGAAGTCCACCAACCGCAACCCGCGCTCGACGGTCGGCACCATCACCGAGGTCTATGACTACCTGCGGCTGCTCTACGCCCGCGCCGGGACCCCACACTGCCCGGTCTGTGGCGAGCGGATCGCCTGCCAGACCCCGCAGCAGATCGTCGACCAGGTGCTGGCCATGGACGAGGGCCTGCGGTTCCAGGTGCTGGCGCCGGTGGTGCGCACCCGCAAGGGGGAGTTCGCCGATCTCTTCGAGAAGCTCAACACCCAGGGCTACAGCCGGGTGCGGGTGGACGGCGTGGTGCACTCGCTGACCGATCCGCCCAAGCTCAAGAAGCAGGAGAAGCACGACATCGAGGTGGTCGTCGACCGCCTGACGGTCAAGGAGTCGGCCAAGCAGCGGCTCACCGATTCGGTGGAGACCGCGCTGGGGCTGGCCGACGGCATCGTGGTGCTGGAGTTCGTCGACCGGGACGACGATCACCCGCACCGCGAGCAGCGGTTCTCCGAGAAGCTGGCCTGCCCCAACGGACACGCCCTGTCCGTCGACGACCTGGAGCCGCGGTCGTTCTCGTTCAACTCGCCCTATGGGGCCTGCCCGGAGTGCGTGGGCCTGGGCATCCGCAAGGAGGTCGACGCCGACCTGGTGGTGCCCGACCCGGATCGCACCCTGGCCGAGGGCGCGGTGGTGCCGTGGTCGATGGGCCCCACCAGTGAGTACTTCACCCGGATGATGGCCAGCCTCGGTGAGGCGATGGGCTTCGACGTCGACACCCCGTGGCGCAAACTGCCGGCCAAGGCCCGCAAGGCGATCCTGGAGGGCTCCGACGAGCAGGTGCACGTGCGCTACCGCAACCGGTATGGCCGGACGCGCTCGTACTACACCGATTTCGAAGGTGTGATGGCGTTCCTGCAGCGCAAGATGGAGCAGACCGAATCCGAGCAGATGAAGGAACGCTACGCCGGATTTATGCGTGACGTGCCGTGCCCGGAATGTGCCGGCACCCGGCTGAAGCCGGAGATCCTGGCGGTGACGATGGCCGCGGGCGACTATGGCAGCAAGTCCATTGCGCAGGTCAGTGAGCTGTCGATCGCGGACTGCGCGGACTTCCTCAACGCCCTGACCCTGGGCCCGCGCGAGCAGGCCATCGCCGGGCAGGTGCTCAAGGAGATCCAGTCCCGGCTGAGTTTTCTGCTCGACGTCGGCCTGGAGTATCTGACGTTGTCCCGGGCCGCTGGAACGCTCTCCGGTGGTGAGGCGCAACGCATTCGGCTGGCCACCCAGATCGGCTCGGGTCTGGTCGGGGTGCTCTACGTGCTCGATGAGCCGTCGATCGGGCTGCATCAGCGCGACAACCGGCGGCTGATCGAAACCCTGGTGCGGTTGCGCGATCTGGGCAACACCCTGATCGTCGTCGAGCACGACTTGGACACCATCGCGCACGCCGACTGGATCGTCGACATCGGCCCGGCGGCCGGTGAGCACGGCGGCAAGATCGTGCACAGCGGTCCCTACAGCGACCTGCTCGCCAACACCGACTCGATCACCGGCGCCTACCTGTCCGGCGCGAAAAGCATTGCGGTTCCCGAGAATCGCCGGCGGGTGGATGCCAAGCGTCAACTCGGGGTCGTCGGTGCGCGCGAGCACAACCTGTCCGGTGTCGACGTGGCGTTTCCGCTCGGCGTGCTCACCGCGGTCACCGGGGTGTCCGGCTCGGGCAAGTCGACCCTGGTCAACGACATTCTGGCGACGGTGCTGGCCAACAAGCTCAACGGCGCCCGGCTGGTCCCCGGCCGGCATACCCGGATCACCGGCCTCGATCACCTGGACAAGCTGGTGCGGGTCGACCAGTCACCGATCGGGCGCACGCCGCGGTCCAACCCGGCCACCTACACCGGGGTGTTCGACAAGATCCGCACCCTGTTCGCCGCCACCACCGAAGCCAAGGTGCGCGGCTATCAGCCCGGCCGGTTCTCGTTCAACGTCAAGGGCGGCCGCTGCGAGGCGTGCACCGGCGACGGCACCATCAAGATCGAGATGAACTTCCTGCCGGACGTCTATGTGCCCTGCGAGGTCTGCCACGGGGCCCGCTACAACCGGGAGACCCTGGAGGTGCACTACAAGGGCAAGACCATTGCCGAGGTGCTGGACATGTCGATCGAGGAGGCGGCGGAGTTCTTCGAGCCGATCTCCTCGATCCACCGCTACCTGCGCACCCTGGTCGACGTCGGGCTGGGCTACGTGCGGCTGGGCCAGCCCGCGCCGACGCTGTCCGGGGGAGAGGCGCAGCGGGTGAAGCTGGCCTCGGAACTGCAGAAGCGTTCCACCGGTCGGACGGTCTACATCCTCGACGAGCCCACTACCGGACTGCATTTCGAGGACATCGCCAAACTGTTGGTGGTCATCAACGGTCTGGTCGACAAGGGCAACACGGTGATCGTCATCGAACACAACCTGGACGTGATCAAGACCGCGGACTGGATCATCGACATGGGTCCCGAAGGCGGCGCCGGGGGCGGGACGGTGGTGGCCACCGGCACACCCGAGGACGTGGTGGCCGTGCCGGAGAGCTACACCGGCAAGTTTCTTGCCGAAATCCTCGGCGCACCAGCCAAACCCGCCAAGGCCGTCAAACGGCGGCGCAAGGCCAGCGCCTAGGGCCCGTGCTCGACTAAGCCGGCGGGGCGCCGAGGGTGACTCGCAAGTGCCGCACGACAGCGTCGGCCACCTCCGCTATCGGCTCCGTCTTGCCCGCAGCGACCCAGTCGGTGAGCCAAATCTGCAAGGCGGAGATGACCAGTGCCGCAGCGATTCGCGGAGGCAGGTGGGTGATCTGGCCAGCGTCCGCCGCGATCTCGGCCGCTCGGGTGATCATGTCCATACCCGTTCGCCACGCCGCCCGCTGACCACCTCGGCCCAATTCGGTTGAGGCCGATGCCCAGCTCAGGCCCTCATTGATGTGCAGCTGCAGAAAGTGGGGGTGTGCTGCGAAGAATTCAACCTCGGCACGCGCTCCGACCAGGATCGCCTCAAGCGGGGAGCCGATTTCGTCGGTGCGTGCGCGCACGGCGGCGACGAACTCCTGCATGCGCGCGGCGTTGAGGGCGTCCCAGATCTCGTCCTTGCCGCCGAAGTACTTGTAGACCGTCGCCAGTGACACCCCGGCGGTCTTGGCGATGTCGCTCACCCGTGCGTCGGCGAAGCCGGTGCGACTGAACTCGTACTCGGCCGCGGCCACGATCTGCTGGTGATACATGGCCCTGCGTGCGTCGGCCATGTCGGCGACCGGTGGCGTGGATCGGTTCGTTCCCATGGCCACCCCCTGCTCTCGATCGACCGTTGGCCCAGTGTTCACGAGGTGCTACGGTGCCACAGTAATCATGATTCTGGGTAACAGAATCATGATTACTGCCGATCGAGACAGGAGAGGTGCGCTGATGGCGACCGCAGAGCTGAGCCGGGACAACTCACCGCAGATTTCGGCGACACTTCCGCGGTCGCGCGGACTGCGCATCGTCTGGCTGGTGGCTTTCGGCTCGCTGGCCCTGGCGTTTCCGGTGTACAGCTACTTGGCATTTCACAGCGGTCTCGACCGTCCCCTCATCGCCGACGCCATGGTCGTGCAGGCGACCGCTGCCTACTTCCTGGGCATTTTTGCGGCGTTCCTGCCGCTACCGTCACTTCGGACGTGGACCCGATTTCAGCGCCTCCAGGCGGTGGTTCTGGCGTTCGTGATCTGCTCCTACGTCACGCATCTGAGCTGGGAGCTCGGTTGGCTGATCCTGCACAAGGCCATCGCCGGCGCCCGCGATGCGGCGTGGGCGTATCCCTGGTGGAACTACATCGACGGTGGTGACCTGCGCTACCTGGACGCCGAACCCAACTTCCTGATGATCGAGGTGCTGTCGGTGATCAATGCCTGCGTGGGCGTCACCGGACTCGTCCTGCTGTTCCGGTCCAAGTTCACCGACTACCGGGGAACCCTGCTGGTGATGTCGACGGCGGTCACGCACACCGTCCTGACCTGGTATTACTACGGCACCGAGATCCTCGCCGGCTTCCCGTCGATCAACACGGCCAGCTTCATGGATCTGGGCCTGAAGTTCATTCTGCTGAACAGCCCGTGGTTGATCGCGCCCTGGCTGGTGCTGGCCTGGGGGTACGCGATGCTCAAGAAGCAGTTCATCGCTTCGCGAGACGACGCCCTCAGCGCTGTGCCGCCTTCACCAGCGGCGACGGGAACCGCGGCGGAACCCGCACCCCGTCCAGCCACGTGGTGAGCTCGCGCGCCCGGCGCGTCAGCGCGTCGTGGGCGTCGGCGCCCGGGTCTTCGAGCAGCTGCAGCTGCACCTCGGCGGCCGCATTCTGATACCAGCCGCCGACGATCCGGCCGTTCCACCACACCGTGGGCCCGGCGTTGCCGTTGTTGTCGAAGAGCTGGCCGCGGTGCTCGCCGAGATACCAGTCGCGCTGATACCAGCCCATCGTGGTGACGTCGAGTCCCGGCAACAGCGCACCCCACGGCTCGACCTCGGGTTCGGGCTCCAGGTCGTCGGCCAGCGCATAGCCGGGCGTGCCGTGTAGGTCGACGTCGACGGCGCCGATCTCACTCAGCGCCCTGCGGACCGCCGTCTTGGTGGTGCCGAACCACCACTTGATGTCCTCGGCGGTGGCCGGGCCGAACGCCCATAACCAGGTTCGGATCAGTTGGGTCTGCGCCGGCTCGGTGGTCAGCGGGGCACCGAGATCACCGAGCCAGCTCGCAGCGGTCGTCCACTGCGGCCGCGACGAGGTCCAGCCTCCGTCGTTGGGGCCCCGCACGATGTGGCCCTGCGCGCCGAGCACGGTCAGCGCGCGCGGCGCCAGATGGGTCTGGCCGCCGTAGGATTTACCGGGCGCGGGGTCGTAGGTGCCGGCCAGTTCGGGCAGGGCCGCACGCAACGCGGCGCTGTTGGCTGGGCCGTTCTCCTCGAGGTGGCGTAGCACCGCGGCGGCGGCCTGGGTCAGCCACTTCTCGCCGTCAGCGGCCACACCCGCTTTGGCCACATCGGCGATCAGCCGGCGCCGCTCGGTGTCGGCCACCCGGTCGCTGGCCGCGGCCTGCACGGCGGGCAGATCGGCGGGATCGAACACCCACAGGGTGCGGCGCATCGCCAGATGCTTGACCAGTGAGCGCTTTTCATACAGCGCGTCGTTCAAGTCCGCCACGGCGAACTCCGAGCGTCGCGCCCACAGCGACAGGTACGGGGTCGCAGGATCGGTGGCGTGCAGCCCGACCAAGGTGGCCGCGATCCGGTCTATCGGCTCACCAGCGGCGTCGGGGGCAAGAAAATGCCGGCGTGCCAAACGGTTTCGCCGTTCGGCGATCGTGAAGGTCCGCACCGGTCAGTGCTCACCCTCGTGCATCGACTTGCGGATCTGCTCCAGCCGGTCGGCCGCCGCGCGCTGGCGGTCCTCGAACTCCTTCTCGACGGTGCGGCCCTCGGGTGTCTCGGAATCCAGCTCCTGGGCGCCGATCGAGGTCTCATAGCGGCGCTCGATCTTCTCGCGCACCGAGTCGAACGTCGGCACGCCGGCGTCGTCGTATCCGGTGTCGGGCTGCGGGTTATTCGGATCGTCACCCATGGTGGACACGTTACCGGCGGCGGGCGCTGCGCAGCGCGGACGCGGTCGCGACGCTGCCGGCCAGATTCGCCAGCAGGGCGGCATTGCGCGGTCGGGCGGTGATGCACCGCTCCTCGCCGAGCATCGCGCGGCTCACCGACTCGCGGGATGGACGTGGGGGACAGGTGCCGGCTCGGCAGCGTCTCGGGTCGCCACCACGGGAAGCCGAACCGATTGCACGCCAGGAGTATGCAGGTTGCCGGCCAGCCAGGGCAGGGCGTTGGCGAAGGCCCGCCCGGCGAACGGCCAGTCATGCTGGCCCGGTTCGGTGATCACGGCGCAGTCGATGCCGTTGGCCTGGCCCAGCGCGCACAGTGACCGCGCGGCGGCGAGTTGACCGCCGACATCGTTCGCCGCGGCGCTGCCGTTGACCGCGAACCATCCCGAAACCCCGGCATACCGGCCGTGCTTGGCCATCACCGTCGCCGGGTCGAACGCCGCCCAGGCGTCGGCGCTGCCGCCGAAGAGCCGGCTGATGGTCTGGGAGCGGGTTCCCGCGTTGGGGCGAAGATCGCCGGCGATGTCCACGAAAGCGCTGAACTTGTCCGGGTGCATCGTGGTCAGGTCGACGGCACAGGTGCCCCCCATGGACCAGCCGACCACACCCCAGTTCGACGGTTCGGGGCTGACGCCGAAGTGCGAGACCACATACGGCAGCACGTCTTCGGTCAGATGGTCGGCGGCGTTACCGCGGGGCCCGTTGACGCATTCGGTGTCGTTGTTGAAGGAGCCGCCCGAGTCGACGAACACCAGGACCGGGGCATTGCCGTGGTGGGCGGCCGCGAAGTCGTCGACGGTCTTGATGGCGCCGCCGGAGCGCAGCCAGTCGGCAGGCGTGTTGAACTCGCCGCCGATCATCATCACGGCCGGCAGTGCCGGCGGTGGACTCTGGGTGAACCACGCCGGCGGCAGGTACACCAGTTCGCCGCGGTGCTTGAAATGTGAGGCGTCGGCGGGAATCGACACCTGCAACACATGGCCGTGCGTGGGCAGTGTGCCCGACCCGGCCAGCGCGGTTACCGCGGCTATGTCGCTCTGGTCGGGTAGCGGCCCGGAAGTCAGGTTGCCCCAGGCACTCTGGACGGTCGGGAAGTAGCCGACCCAGGCGTTGAGCGTCAATCCCGCGCTGAGCAGACACAGCGACACCGCCAGCAGGGAGATGCCGCGGCGCCACCAGGCCGCGCCGCGCCAGCCCAAGACCAGCAATGCTGCGGCGGCGCCGGTCAGCGCGATCCACACCCACAGGGTGACCGGTGGCGGCTGGCCGGACAGGCCGTCGTCAGTGACGAACCAGTACGCGAACCCCGCCGCCGCCAGGCCCAGGCCGCCGATCAGCGGGAGCCGCAACAGCCAGCGGCGCGACCGCCAGCCCACGGCCAGGATCAGCGACACCACCGCCGCCGCCTGCACCGTGACCGGAATCCAGCCGTGCATCAGCGAGGTGTGTTCGCCACTCGCCAGGATCACCCTTCCATGATGAACCGGAATGCCGGTCAGCGCGGCTTGGCCAGGGGAAAGGGCAGCGTGTCGCGGATGCTGTGGCCGGTGATGAGCATGACGACGCGGTCCACGCCCATGCCCAGACCGCCGGTGGGCGGCATCGCGTACTCCATGGCCGCCAGGAAGTCCTCGTCGAGCTCCATGGCTTCCGGGTCGCCGCCGGCGGCCAGCAGCGACTGCTGGTGCAGTCGGCGGCGCTGCTCCACCGGATCGGTGAGCTCGCTGTAGGCGGTGCCCAGCTCCACGCCCCACGCCACCAGGTCCCACCGCTCGGCAACACCCGGCTTACTGCGGTGCGGCCGGGTCAGCGGCGAGACCGAGGTGGGGAAGTCGGTGTAGAACGTGGGCTGTTCGGTGCGGGCCTCGACCAGGTGCTCATAGAGTTCGAGCACCACCGCCCCGGCATCCCACTGCCGCAGGTAGTGGATACCGGCGCGGTCGCACAACCGGCGCAGCGTGGCCAGATCGGTGCCGGCGTCGATCTGTTCGCCGAGCGCGTCGGACACCGCGTCGTGCACGCTGCGCACCGGCCACTGCCCGGAGATGTCGACCGCTTCCAGCGCGCCGCCGGCTCCGGGGCGCATCACCACGGGCGCGCCGTTGGCCGCCACCGCGGCGTTCTGGATCAGCTCGCGTGCCCCGTCGATCCAGGCCAGGTAGTCGCCGTGCGCCTGGTAGGCCTCCAGCAGGGTGAACTCCGGGTTGTGGCTGTAGTCGACGCCCTCGTTGCGAAATGCCCGTCCCAGCTCGAACACTCGCTCCACCCCGCCCACGCACAGCCGCTTGAGGTACAGCTCCGGGGCGATCCGCAGATATAGGTCCAGGTCGTAGGCGTTGATGTGGGTGACGAACGGACGCGCGTTGGCCCCGCCGTGCAGCTGCTGCAGGATCGGGGTCTCGACCTCCAGGAATCCCTTGCCGAACAAGGTGTCTCGGATGGAGTGCAGTACCTTGCTGCGGGCTGCGATCAGCTCGCGCGCCTCGGTGTTGATCGCCAGGTCCACATAGCGGGTCCGCACCCGGGCCTCGGGGTCGGTCAGGCCCTTCCATTTGTCGGGCAGCGGGCGCAGGCACTTGCCGACCAGCCGCCAGTTCTGCACCAGCAGCGACGGTGTCCCGTTGCGGCTGTGACCCATCCGGCCGGTCGCCTCGACCAGGTCGCCGAGGTCGATACCCGCGCTGAAGTCCGCGGCGCGCGCATCGCCGCCGGCTTGTGCGAGCACCGAGTCGTCCAGCAGCAGCTGCACCTCACCCGACCAGTCACGCAGCTGGGCGAAGAGCACGCCGCCGTAGTCGCGTATCCGCAACACCCGCCCGGCTACCGACACGGTCTCCTCGGTGCCGCAGGCCAGGGCTTGGCTCACGCTGTGGCTGGGCGGGGTCCCCACCGGGTAGGCCTCGACGCCGTTGTCCTGCAGCGACTTCAGCTTGGCCATCCGGACGCGGACCTGTTCGGGCAGCCGGGGGAGCAGCTGGGCGGCCTCGGTGGACTCGCCGGCAGTACCGCCGGCGACGTCGTCGGGTGCCGTCCCGTCGCTGTGCAGCCGCCCGGATGCGGCCATCGTCGCCGGCACGGCGGAGTGGTGTCCGGTGTGCTGCTCGTTGCGCCGCGAAAACGGCAGCACCAGAAAGCCTTCGGCGATCACCGAGGCCACCCCGACGCGGGGGATCAGCCGGGCGTCCTCGTAGCAGGCGTAGCGCGGCACCCAATCCGGCCGATACTTCATGTTCGAGCGGTACAGCGTCTCCAGCTGCCACCAGCGGGAGAAGAACATCAGCAGCCGGCGCCACAGTCGCAGCACCGGACCGGCGCCCAGCTGCGCACCCTGCTCGAAGGCGGCGCGGAACATCGCGAAGTTCAGCGAGATCCGGCTGACGCCGATGGTGGCGGCCTGCAGCGCCAATTCGCTGACCATCAGTTCGATGGTGCCGTTGGGAGATTGCGGGGAGCGGCGCATCAGATCCAGCGACACCCCGCTGTGCCCCCACGGCACCAGTGACAGCATCGCCACTACCTCACCGGTGCGCGGATCGCCGCGTACCGCCTCCACCAGCAGGCAGTCGGCGTCGGCCGGATCGCCGAGGCGGCCCAACGCCATGGAGAACCCGCGCTCGGATTCGGTGTCGCGCCACGCGTCGGCGTGTTCGATGACCCGCGCCATCTCCTCGGCACCGATCTCGCCGTGCCGGCGCATCCGCACCGTCAGGCCCGAGCGGCGGGCCCGGGTGACCGCTTGGCGCACTCCACGCATGTCCGGTCCGGACAGTTTGAAATCCGAGGGCCGCAAGATCGCCTCGTCGCCCAGTTCCAGGGCGCTCAGGCCGGCGTCGCGGAAGGCCTGCGCGCCGGCGAAGCTGGCGCCCATCACTCCGGGTGCCCAGCCGTAGTCCTTGCAGACCCGCAGCCAGGTGGCGATGGCCTGCGGCCATGCCCGCGGGTCGCCCACCGGATCACCGCTGGCCAGACAGACGCCCACCTCGACCCGGTAGGTGATGGCGGCGCGCCCGTTGGGGGCGAACACCACCGACTTGTCGCGGCGGGTGGCGAAGTAGCCCAACGAATCGTTCTTGCCGTACTGCTCGAGCAGCCCGCGGATGGCCGACTCGTCCTGCCCGGTGAGGGCATTGTCGGAGCGCTGGGACAGAAACAGCACGATGGCCGCGATGATCAGGGCCAGCGCCCCGAGCAGACCGCACAGGGCCTTGAGCCCGAAGTCCGGCTTGCCGGGGAAGAAGTCCGGTTCCAGCAGGCCGAAGCCGACCACCCGGTTCACCACGTAGGGCAGTCGCAGCGGGCGCGTCACCGTCCCCGGGAACAGCTCGATGAGCCCCCAGCACAGCAGGATCGCCACCGCCCAGCCCGCGACCAGCGTCGCGGCGGATTTGAGCAGCGCTCCGCGCCGCACCTTGGCCCAGAACTCACCGCGGGCGGCCACCAGCACCACGATCGCGACCACGTGCAGCACCAGACCCGCGAGGCCGCTGATGACCTGGAACCGGTCGGAGGTGTCCGACACCAGCCGGCTGACGTTCCAGCCGCCGGCGACCACCAGGTTGGCGATCAGCAGCCACCAGGCGATGCGTTTGTGGGCGCTGAGGGCGGCGGCCAGCAGCGCCAGGACGAATGCCCAGGCCAGGCTGGTGTCGGGGAAATTGAACAGGTACTTGTCGATGAACTCGCGCGGCACCCGGATGGCCCACCGGATCACCGGTGACATGCTCGCCAGCAGCGACAAGGTGGCGGCGATACCGACGGCCCAGGCGGCCGCCGCGGGCACCCAGTGGAACCGGGTGGTCGCGCGGCTACGCGAGCGCGGCCCGGGCGGCACAGTCAATGTCATAAGCCGCGAGAATAAGCAGGAAAACCTCGAAATGTATGTGAGGAATCGCCGGTGTGCGCGATCGCCGGGACGAAGCAGCGCTATACAGCTGCTAGACTCCCTAACGCGACCGTCCCGGCGTACGCCAGGACAGCAAGTGGAGTTCCCTCCCACCACTAGCCGAGGAGCAATCCTTACAGGCTCAGTGGTCCGGTCGCAGGCGGTGTGAACCGCCTGCTCTGCGCGGTGCGCAGGCGGCTTGATGTGTTCAGGCCGTGATCGGTCGGTATGGGCCCTGCTTCGTGCAGGGCTTTTTTGCTGGTGGGTGGGGTCAGCGCCGCTGCGTCCGGACGAGCACTGCGGCGGCCGCGACCGAAGACTACCCAAGGAGGTCCCATCAGCACTGAGATCCGCGTCAACGAGCGCATTCGTGTACCTGAGGTTCGTTTGATCGGCCCGGGCGGGGAGCAGGTAGGCATTGTGCGCATCGAGGATGCGCTTCGCGTCGCCGCGGATGCCGATCTCGACCTTGTCGAAGTCGCACCGACCGCCAAACCGCCGGTCTGCAAGATCATGGACTACGGCAAGTACAAGTACGAGGCGGCTCAGAAGGAGCGCGAGTCTCGCAAGAACCAGCAGCAGACCGTCGTCAAGGAACAGAAGCTGCGTCCCAAGATCGACGACCACGACTATGCGACGAAGAAGGGCCACGTGGTCCGCTTCCTCGAAGCCGGGGCGAAGGTCAAGGTGACCATCATGTTCCGCGGCCGTGAGCAGTCTCGGCCCGAACTCGGCTACCGCCTGCTGCAGCGGCTGGGTGCCGACGTCGCCGAGTACGGCTTCGTCGAGACCTCCGCCAAGCAGGACGGACGCAACATGACGATGGTGCTGGCACCGCACCGCGGCGCGAAAACCCGTGCCAAGGCAGCAGAGGATGCCGGCGGAGGCTCGGTTCAGCCAGCCCCCGCACCCGCCCCCGCGGCGGACGCGGCAGAGCCGCAGCCCGAGAACTGAAAAACCCGACACCAGAACTGAGGAAACATGCCTAAGGCGAAAACCCACAGCGGCGCTTCGAAGCGGTTCCGTCGCACCGGAACCGGCAAGATCGTGCGGCAGAAGGCCAACGCCCGCCACCTGCTCGAGCACAAGCCGAGCAAGCGCATGCGCCGGCTGGCCGGTCGCACCGAGGTGGCTGCCAGCGACACCAAGCGCGTCAACGCGATGCTGAACGGCTAACAGCCGCTTTCCGCACTGCAATCCCCTTACGCCCAACGAGAGTAGGAACACCCCATGGCACGCGTGAAGCGCGCAGTCAACGCCCAGAAGAAGCGCCGTACAGTCCTGAAGGCTTCGAAGGGTTACCGTGGCCAGCGGTCGCGGCTGTACCGCAAGGCCAAAGAGCAGCAGCTGCACTCAATGACCTACGCCTACCGGGACCGTCGCGCCCGCAAGGGTGAGTTCCGCAAGCTGTGGATCTCGCGCATCAACGCGGCGGCCCGCGCCAACGACATCACCTACAACCGGCTGATCCAGGGCCTCAAGGCCGCTGGTGTCGAGGTGGACCGCAAGAACCTCGCCGAGATCGCCGTCAGCGACGCGGCCGCGTTCACCGCGCTGGTCGAGGTCGCCCGGGCCGCGCTGCCCGAGGATGTCAACGCGCCGTCCGGCGAGGCTGCCTGACCCGAACCGAGCCGATGCTGACCGAACGTTCGGCCCGGGTGGTCGCGGCGGTCAAACTGCATCGGCACGTGGCCAGGAAGCGCGAACAGCGCTTCCTGGCCGAGGGGCCCAATCTGATCGAGGCCGCGATCGCTCGCGGCCTGGTCCTGGAGGTCTTCGCCACCGAATCGGCGGCGCAACGTCATCACGATCTGCTGGCCCGCGCACAGGTACCGGTCCAACTGGTCACCGACCGCGCCGCAAAAGCCTTGTCGGACACCGTCACCCCGGCCGGATTGGTCGCGGTGTGCGCGCATGCCGAGGCGCACCTGGCCACATTGCTGGCCGAGGCTCCGCGACTGGTGGCGGTGGCCGTAGGCGTCGGCGAGCCCGGTAACGCCGGCACCCTGATCCGCATCGCCGACGCCACTGGCGCCGATCTGGTGGTGCTGACCGGCAACAGCGTCGATCCCTACAACGGCAAGTGCCTGCGCTCGTCCGCGGGCAGCATCTTCAACATCCCGGTCGTGGTGGCCGCCGACACCGACGCCGTGCTCACCGCATTGGGACAGGCCGGCCTGCAGGTGCTGGCGACGGCCCTGGACGGCGAACTGAGCCTCGACGACGCCGATCCGGTGCTGGTCGCGCCCACCGCGTGGTTGTTCGGTCCGGAGGCCCAGGGGTTGCCGGCCGAGGCGGCGGCCGCCGCTGATCACCGGGTGCACATCCCGATGGCAGGCGGCGCCGAGAGTCTCAATGTTGCTGCGGCAGCAGCGATCTGCCTCTACCAGAGCGCGCGCGCCCAGCGCCGCGCTTAGGCGGCCTTGGGCTTGCGGCGCGGCGGTCGCGGGGTCAGGCCGCTGCCGGCGGCCAGCGAGAAGGTGCTGTGCATCAGCGCCCCGGCCCGCTCGACCAGCTTCATGCCCTGGCTCACCGGCGGGACGTAGTGCATCCCGCTGCGCCGCCGGTCTTTTGGCGGTCCGCTGAACCACGGGGCTTCGATCGGCGGCGTGTCGCTGGGGATCTTGCCCTGCTCGCGTCGGTATCCGGCCAGCGCGCGCGGATGCAGCCGAATCTCGTCGGGCACGAAGCTGAATGCCACGTGGCTGACCTTGCCCAGCAGCCGCAGCAGCACCTCGTCGCCTTCTGACCAGCGCAGACCGGCTTTCTCCCGCACCACCGGCTCAAACAGTCCGGCCGCCACCCAGCGTTGGGCGGCCAGCGCCGGCTTGAACATCTGGTGCCACACCGCGTCGGGCATCGGGACGAACCACGGCTTGGGGATGCGGATGTTCAAGATGTCGATGGCGGCCGGCGTCAGCTCCAGCTCGTCCTCGCACACCCGGTTCCAGTACTCGCAGAACTCTTCCCAGGACTTCGGCACCGGGCGCATGCTCATGCCGTACATCTGGTACCACCGCACGTGCTCGTCGAAGAGCTGGTGCTTCTCGGCCAGAGTCAGCCCGCCGTCGAAGTATTCGGCGAGTTTGATGATCAGCATGAAGAACGTGGCGTGCGCCCAATAGAAGGTGTCGGGGTCCAGCGCGTGATAGCGCCGGCCCTTCTCGTCAACGCCCTTGATGTCGCGGTGGTAGTCGCGGATCGAGGCGCCGGTGTGCTGGGCCCGGATGCCGTCATAGACCACGCCCATGATCGGGTACACCGACCGCGTCACACGCTGCATCGGCTCGCTCAAGATGCTGGAGTGCTCGGTCACGCCTGCGCCCAGACCGGGGTACATGTTCTCGATGGCGCCGATCCACACGCCCATGATTCCGGTGCGCAGGTCGCCGAAGTACTTCCACGTCAAGGAATCGGAGTTCAACGGCTCCACCGCGGCAGCGGGTTTGGGAGTGGTTGTGGCAGCGCTCGGGGTGTTTTCGTCGGCGGGCGCCGGGGCCTGCTCAACGGACGCGGTCGGCGTAACGGTCATCACGTCTCCTGTCTGGGAACCTGAAACTACGATAATTGTGACAACGATCGTTGTCTACATTAGGTGTGGCGCGTCGCGCCAAAATCGCCGACCGTGGCGTGTGCCACTGTGGCGGTCGTTGCCGGTGTCGGCGGGCGCCACCTACCCTGAGTCTCATGGACCTCGAGCCGGCCCCTCGGCAGGCTGATGGGCTCGGGGAGGCGGTGGCGATGCCCGACCAGCCCAGCCCCGACCGCCGCCCGTCGTTCTCCCTCGATGAGGCCGCAGCCTGGCTGAACCGCACCACCAACGACGTCCGGATCGTGGATCTGGTCCGGCGCGTGCGGCGGGTGCTGCCCGGCGACCCGGAGTTCGGCGACCCGCTGTCGACCGCCGGGGATGGCGGACCGCAGACCGCTGCGCGGGCGGCCGACCGCCTGATGGGAGATCGCTCGGCGGCCTCCCGCGAAGTCAGCCTGGGCGCCCTGCAGGTCTGGCAGGCCCTGACCCAACGGATGTCGCGGGCGCCGGGCAGCGCCGAGGCGACGCTGGTCTTCACCGACCTGGTCGGCTTCTCGACGTGGTCGCTACGGTCCGGCGACGACGCCACCCTCACTCTGTTGCGACGGGTGTCGCGCGCGATCGAGCCGCCGGTGCTGGACGCCGGTGGCCGCATCGTCAAACGGATGGGTGACGGCCTGATGGCCGTGTTCCGGGACCCGCTGGTGGCGGTGGCCGCTGTCCTGGAGGCACAAGAGGCCATCCGTGAGGTCGAGGTCAACGGGCACACACCGCGGATGCGGGTCGGCATCCACACCGGCCGGCCGCAGCGGCTGGCCGACGACTGGCTCGGCGTGGACGTCAATATCGCCGCCCGGGTCATGGAGCGTGCCACCAAGGGCGGCATCGTGATCTCCGGGCCGACATTGGAACGCATCGATCCGGCCGCCCTCGATGAGCTGGGTGTGGTTGCCAAGCGGGCGCGCCGTCAGGTGCTCGCGGCCAAGACCAGCGGCGTCCCGGCGGATCTGACGATGTACCGCCTGAAGGCAGTTCGCCAGAGCTCCTCAGACCCCGACTGATTGCACGTCATTAACTTCCTTGTGGGCCGGTCAGATTGCCGCGCACGAGTGGATGAACCCCGTTCCTTGGAATACCCTGCGGTGAGCAACATAACTATTTGGCCGGTTTACACAGGTCGCCTTAACGCAGAAGCGGGGAATCATGTCAGGTCGGCAGCAGCGTCGGAACAACCGCCGTAAGACGAATCGGCTGGTAGGTGCCGGCGGTACTGCGGCGGCGTTCCTGGCGTTCGGCATGGCCCCGCTAGCGGCGGCTCCCACGGCTCGCGCCGACTGGGACTTCGACTGGCTGACTGACCTGTTCACCCCGGTCTCAGACTCGGGCAGCGGTTGGGACAGCAACGCCTGGGACATCGGATCGTGGTTCAACGCGTCGGCAGACCCGGGTTCCGCCGCTGACACGACCCCGGAGTTCAGCATGTCGCTGCTGTGGAACGCGCTGGTCTACCAGCCGCTCCACACCTCCATGGAGTCCTTTATCGACAACTCGGCTAACGCCTGGTTCATCGACATGGTCAACTCGCTGAACACGAATCCGGATTACTGCGGCCTGATCTGCAATGGTGCGGACGGCACTGCGGAGAGCGTCAACGGCGGCAACGGCGGCCTCTGGTTCGGTGACGGCGGCGCCGGCTACTCCGCGGGCGCCGACGAGGACGCGGACGCGGCCATCGGTGGCGGCGTCGGGGGTAACGCGGGCTGGTTCGGCAACGGCGGCGCCGGTGGCGTCGGCGGTTTGGGCGGCGACGGCGGCGCGGGCGGCCTGGGCGGCTCGATCATGGGCATCGGCGGCGCGGGCGGCGTCGGCGGTCTGGGCGGTGACGGCGGTGACGGCGGCGCCGCCAACGGCTGGATGTTCGGCATTGGTGGTGCAGGCGGTGCCGGTGGTGCTGGCCAGGTGGGTGAGACCGGGACGACCGGCGATTGGGCTACGAATGGCACCGGTGGTGTCGGCGGCGTCGGCGGTACCGGCGGCAATGGCGGCAAGGGCGGCAGCGCCAGTTCCCTGCTCGGCGGCGCCGGCGCGGGCGGTGCCGGTGGTATCGGCGGAGCGGGTGGTCAGGGCGGTACCGGCGCAGCGGGCGACGCCACGCACCTCAACGGCGGCGACGGCGGCAACGGTGGCGCGGCCGGAATGGGCGGCAAGGGCGGCGACGCCGGCACGGGCGGGGCGTTCGGCGGCAAGGCCGCGGCCGGTGCCGACAACAGCGCGATCCTTGGCGACGGCGGCAAGGGCGGTACCGGCGGTGCCGGCGCGGACGCCGACGCCACCCACGAGGCAGGCGAGGGCGGCAAGGGCGGCACCGGCGCTGACGCCGGCGACACCGGCAATGGTGGTGCCGGCGGTACCGGCGGCGCCGGAGGTGCCGGGTTCGACGAGACGTATGAAGCCGGCACTGGCGGCGCCGGCGGCACCGGTGGGGACGGCGGCAAGATCGGCAACGGCGGCTCGGGCGGCATCGGTGGTGCCGGTGGACTCAGCGGTGCCTACGACGACGCCGAGGGCGGCACCGGCGGTATCGGTGGCGCCGGCGGTGCCGGTGGCACCACGGCGGGCAACGGCGGCAACGGCGGGGTCGGCGGGGCCGGCGGCGCCGGGCACGAGGGTGCCGCAGGCAACGACGGCGCGGCCGGCAGCTTTGAGAACGGCGCGGACGGTAACGGCGGCAAAGGCGGTCCCGGCACCGTCGGATTGAACGGCGGTACGGGCGGTAAGGGTGGCGTAGGCGGCGCTGCCGGCGGCGGCGCGGGCAGCGTCGCGGGCAAGTACGGCAACGGCGGGGCCGGTGGCGCCGGGGGTGCGGGCGGCGCGGGCGGCGATGGCGGTAAGGGTGCCGCGGGTACCTGGGCGAACGGCGGTACGGGCAACGGCGGTAACGGCGGCGACGCCGGCGACAACGGCGCCGGCGGCAAGGGTGGCCAGGGCGGTGCGGCCGGTGGTGCCGGCGCCAATGACGGTGCCGAGGGCGCTGCGGGCGGCAGGCCCACCGAACCCAGCGTCGGCGGCGCCGGTGGTGACGGCGCCAACGCCGACGCCACTCACACCTCCGGGGGCAATGGCGGCAATGGTGGCGACAGCCACAACGTCGGCAACGGCGGTGCCGGTGGTAACGGCGGCACCGGAACGACCGGCAACGGCGGCAACGGTGGCAACGGCGGCGATGGCGGCGAGGGCTCCCAGAGCGTCGGCGGCAATGGCGGCGTCGGCGGCAACGGTGGTGCCTCTGACTCCGGCAACGGCGGTAAGGGCGGCCTCGGCGGCAACGGCGGTGATGGCGACGCCGGTGTGACCGGCGGCAACGGCGGCGATGGCACGGCCGGTGTCAACAACGGCGCCGGCGGCAACGGCAGCACCGGCGGGGCCGGCTTCGACGGCGGCAAGGGCGGCGCGGGCGGCAACGGCGGCGCGTCGACGTCCGGTACCAAGGGCGTCAACGGCAACGGCGGCAACGGCGGTGACGGCGGTGCCGGCGGTGCGGGCGGCAACGGCGGCAACGGCGCCGACGGTGACTGGGACAAGAAGGGCCAGTACGACTACGGCTCCGGCGGCAAGGGCGGCAACGCCGGCAACACCGGCGCGGTCGGTAAGGGCGGCGCCGCGGGCGCAGCCGGCACCGGCGGTACCGGCGGCGCAGCCGGCACCAAGGGCACCGACGGCGCAGGGCGCGCCGCCGACTACAGCAACGTGCACGGCGGCGACGGCGGCGACGGTGCCGCCGCCATCGACCACCTCCACCCGAACGGCGGCGCCGGCGGCGACGGCGGCACCGGCGGCAACAACGGCAACGGCGGCAACGGCGGCGACGGCGGCGGCTACATCGAGCCTCCGACGGGCGGCAACCCCGGTGACCCCACTGTCAATAACCCGACCACCGGTGGCAATGGCGGCGCGGGCGGCAATGGCGGTGCCGGCGGTACCGTGACCGGCAGCGGCGGCAACGGTGGTGATGGCGGCAACGCCTACAAGCCCGCCGGCACTGACCCCAACACCCTGACCAAGGGCGGCAACGGCGGTGCCGGTGGCGCCGGTGGCGGCGCGGTCAAGGGCAATGGCGGTTCCGGTGGCGACGGCGGCAACGGCACCACCGGTACCCAATACGGCGGCGCTGGCGGCGCCGGCGGCAAGGGCGGCGCGGTCACCGGTCTGGGCAAGGGCGGCGACGGCGGTGCCGGTGGTGACGGCGCCGTCGCGACCGGCTGGAAGTCCGACGGCACCTGGGGCATCGACGGCTTCAGCGGCAAGTTCGGCTCCGGCACCATCTTGGGTGTCTCCGGTGCCGGTGGTGCCGGTGGAGCCGGTGGAGCGTCCGTCGGCGGCGACTACGACGGCGGTGCGGGCGGTGCCGGCGGTGCCGGTGGGGCCATCACCGACCCCAGCACCAACGCCAACGTCATCTGGGGCGGTGCCGGCGGCGCAGGTGGCGCCGGTGGCGCCGCCACCGACACCGCCAAGGATGCCGGCGACAGCGGTAACGGCGGTGCCGGCGGCGACGGCGGTACGGCCGGCCAAGGCACCATCACCGGCGGCACCGGCGGCAGCGGCGGTGCCGGCGGCGCCAGCACCAGCGGCAAGGGCGGCGAGGGCGGCGACGGCCAAGACGGTGCGGGCGGCACCGGCTGGAACGACGTCAACGGCAACCTGGCCGGCAAGGGCCAGATTCTCAACTTCGGCGGCAGTGGCGGCAACGGCGGCGCCGGTGGCAACGGCAAGACCGGCGGCGACGGCGGTGACGGCGGCACGGGCGCTCTCGGTACGAGCGGCGGCAACGTGTTCAGCTCCGGCGGCAACGGCGGCAACGGCGGGGCCGGCGGCACCGGTACCACCGGCGACGGCGGCAATGGCGGCAACGGCGGCAACAGCGGCGACGCGACCTGGCGGGCCCACAATGGCGGCAACGGCGGCGCCGGAGGCAGCAGCACCGGCGGGGCCGGCGGCATCGGCGGCAACGGCGGCGACGGCGGCGAGCTCATCAGCGGCGGCACCGCTCCGACCAACGGCCAGGGCGTCATCGTCGGCGCCGGCGGCAACGGCGGTAACGGTGGCAACAGTGCCGCCACCGAGGCCGGCGGTAAGGGCGGCAACGGCGGTGACGGCGGTGACGGCATCGGCAGCGTCAAGGGTGGCTCGGGCGGTACCGGTGGCATCGGTGGTGCGTCCGGCTCCGACAAGGGCACCACCCCGGTCAAGCCCACTGCACCCACCACCACGACCGGCGGTACGGGTGCGGACGGTGGTGCGGGCGCCCCGGCCAAGTCCCCGGCGTCCGGGAGCTAACCCACACGATGAAAGCCCCGCACACCGCGTGCGGGGCTTTCGTCGTCATGTCGATAAGATCGACGCTTGCGTCTCAGCCAAAATCACAGCCAGTAGGGGGAGTTTCGTCCGTGGGCAATCAGCCTGCTGAACAGTCGGCCCATTCCGTCGTCTCCGACGCGACCCTGACCTCGGCGCTACAGGCGGCGCAGGCCGCATTCACCGCGGCCGCCGACCTGGATGCGCTGGCCCACGCCAAAACCGAGCATCTCGGTGACAAGGCGCCCCTGGCGTTGGCCCGTCAGGCGCTGGCCAAGCTGGACAAGGCCGACCGCGCCGACGCCGGCCGTCGGGTCAATGCCGTCCGCACCGACGCCCAGCGCGCCTACGACGAGCGCCTGGCGGCCCTGCGTGCCGAACGTGACGCCGCCGTACTGGCCGCCGAGAGCATCGACGTCACCCTGCCCTCGGCCCGCAAGCCCGTCGGGGCGCGTCACCCCATCACCATGCTGGCCGAACACGTCGCCGACACCTTCGTCGCGATGGGTTGGGAACTGGCCGAGGGACCCGAGGTCGAAGCCGAGCACTTCAACTTCGACGCGCTGAACTTCCCGGTCGATCACCCCGCGCGCAGCGACCAGGACACCTTCCACATCGCGCCGTCCGGATCGCGGCAACTGCTGCGCACCCACACCTCCCCGGTGCAGATCCGCGCCCTGCTGGCCCGTGAACTGCCCGTCTACGTGGTCTCGATCGGGCGCACCTTCCGCACCGACGAGCTCGACGCCACCCACACGCCGGTGTTCCACCAGGTCGAGGGGCTGGCGGTCGACCGCGGCCTGACCATGGCGCACCTGCGCGGCACCCTGGACGCGTTCGCCCAATCCGAATTCGGGCCGGCCACGCGCACCCGGTTCCGGCCGCACTTCTTCCCGTTCACCGAGCCGTCGGCCGAGGTCGACATCTGGTTCGAGGGCAAGAAGGGCGGACCCGGCTGGGTCGAGTGGGGTGGCTGCGGAATGGTGCACCCCAACGTGCTGCGCGAGGTGGGCATCGACCCGGACGAGTGCTCCGGCTTCGCGTTCGGCATGGGATTGGAGCGAACCCTGCAGTTCCGCAACGGAATCCCCGACATGCGGGACATGGTCGAAGGTGACGTCCGGTTCTCCCTGCCGTTCGGAGTGGGTGCCTGATGCGTATTCCCTACAGCTGGTTGCGTGAGACCCTGATCGCCGGCGCGCCGGGCTTCGACATCACAGCCCAGGAGATGGAACAGGCGCTGCTGCGGGTCGGCCACGAGGTCGAGGACGTGCACACCCTGGGGCCGGTCACCGGCCCGTTCAAGGTCGGCCGGGTCGTCGAGATCGAGGAACTCACCGAGTTCAAGAAGCCGATCCGGGCCTGCCGCGTGGACGTCGGCGAAGCCGAGCCGCGCGACATCGTCTGCGGCGCCAGCAATTTCGCCGTCGGC
The DNA here is from genome assembly GCF_045310925.1 of Mycobacterium sp. SMC-15. NCBI lineage: Bacteria > Bacillati > Actinomycetota > Actinomycetes > Mycobacteriales > Mycobacteriaceae > Mycobacterium > Mycobacterium sp. SMC-15. The sequence continues at coordinate 65,765 of NZ_JBJIAJ010000017.1, forward strand.
GACCTGGTGGCCGTGGCACTGCCCGGCGCGGTGCTGCCCGGTGATTTCGCCATCGCCACCCGCAAGACCTACGGCCGCACCTCCGACGGCATGATCTGCTCGGCGTCCGAAATACGTTTGAGCACCGACCATTCCGGCATCATGGTGCTGCCCGAAGGCACCGCTGAGCCGGGTGCGGACGCCGCGGCGGTGCTGGGTCTCGACGACGTGGTCTACGAGCTGGCCATCACCCCCGACCGCGGTTACTGCATGTCGGTGCGCGGGCTGGCGCGCGACATCGCCAACGCGCTGGACCTGGACTTCGCCGACCCGGCTGCGGTGCCGGCGCTGCCCGCCGACGGCGAGGCCTGGCCACTGAGCGTGCAACCGGGCACCGGGGTGCGCCGCTTCGCGCTGCGCAGCGTCACCGGCATCGACCCGGCGGCGGTATCGCCGTGGTGGCTGCAGCGGCGCCTGGCGCTGTGCGGCATCCGGGCGATCTCCCCGGCCGTCGACGCCACCAACTACGTCATGGTCGAACTAGGCCACCCGATGCACGCCCACGACCGGGCCCGCATCACCGGGGGATTCGACGTCCGTTTCGCCGCGGCCGGCGAGACCGTCACCACGCTGGATGACATCGAACGCAAGCTCGAGCCGGTCGACGTGCTCATCGTCGACGACGTCGCCACCGCCGCGATCGGTGGCGTGATGGGCTCGGGCAGCACCGAAATGCGCGATGACTCAACCGATGTGCTGCTGGAGGCCGCGATCTGGGACCCCGCCGCGGTGTCGCGGACCGCGCGGCGGCTGCACCTGCCCAGCGAGGCCGCCCGGCGCTACGAGCGCTCCGTGGACCCGGCCATCTCGGTGGCGGTGTTGGACCGCTGCGCGACGCTGCTGGCCGAAATCGCCGGGGGAGTCATCGGTACCGGTCTGACCGACTGGCGCGGCGACCCGCCAGTGCAGGACTGGAGCCAGGCTCCCATCGAGATCGCCGCGGACCTGCCGGACCGCACCGCCGGGGTGAACTACCCCGAGGGCACAACCGTTCGGCGGCTGACCCAGATCGGCTGCGAGGTGTCGGCCGACGGTCCCCGCCTGAGGGTCACCCCGCCGAGTTGGCGTCCGGACCTGCGTCAGCCGGCCGACCTGGTCGAGGACGTGTTGCGGCTTCAGGGGTTGGAGTCCATCCCGTCGGTGCTGCCCGCCGCACCGGCCGGGCGCGGCCTGACCGCCACCCAGCGCCGGCGCCGGGCGATCGGCAAGTCGCTGGCCCTGGCCGGCTACGTCGAGGTGCTCACCACGCCGTTCTTGCCCGCCGGGGTGTTCGACACGTGGGGTCTGGCCGACGACGACCCGCGCCGAGCCACGGTGTCGGTGCTCAACCCGCTGGAGGCCGACCGACCTCAGCTGGCCAGCTCTCTGCTGCCCAGCTTGTTGGAAGCCTTGGGCCGCAACGTTTCTCGTGGCATGGGTGATGTCGCACTGTTCGCAATCGCCCAGGTGGTGCAGTCGGCCGGCCCGGCCGAGTTCCCGGCCGTCACGTCTGTCCGGCGCCCGACCGACGCCGAGATCGCCGGGATCGACGCCGCCCTGCCGCACCAGCCGCAGCACATCGCGGTCGCGCTGACCGGCCTGGCCGAACCCCGCGGACCGTGGGGCCCGGGCCGGCCCGTCGAAGCCGCCGACGCCATCGAGGCGGCACGGGTGATCGCCCGTGCCAGCGGCGTCGAGGTCACGCTGCGTTCCGGGGCCTACCTGCCGTGGCATCCGGGCCGCTGCGCCCAGGTTCTGGTCGGCGAAACCCCGATCGGCTACGCCGGCCAGCTGCACCCGGCCGTCATCGAACGCGCCGGACTGCCCAAGGGCACCTGTGCGGTCGAGCTGAACCTGGACGACATCCCGGTAACCACGATGCTGCCGGCACCTCGGGTGTCGCCGTTCCCGGCGGTGTTCCAGGACCTGGCCTTGGTGGTCGATGAGAAGGTGACCGCCCAATCGGTGGCCGACGCGGTGCGCGAGGGTGCCGGTGAACTGCTGGAGGACATCGCGCTGTTCGACGTCTACACCGGCCCGCAGGTCGGCGAGGGCCGCAAGTCGCTGGCGTTCGCGCTGCGCTTCCGGGCCGCCGATCGCACGCTGACCGAGGACGAGGCCAGCACGGCCCGCGACGCCGCCGTCGCGCGCGCCGCCGAAGCCGTCGGAGCGGTGCTGCGGGGGTAACTCCTCCTGGCGCGAGCTGGGGGTACCTCCCGCTTGCGGGGGAGCGGGTTTGCACACGACACGCCGCGGTCGGGCGTACAACTGGGCACGCTCGCGGGCTACCGCGAACCCCTGTGCTCGGGCATGCTGAGAGGCGCCACGCGCCAGCAGCATGAACCTCGAGGGGGTCGACTCGATGCACGAGCCCGAAACCTACGACGTCGTCGTCCTCGGCGCCGGACCGGTCGGGGAGAACGTCGCCGATCGAGTCCGCGCCGCCGGGCTGAGTGTGGCGATCGTTGAACGCGAACTGGCCGGCGGTGAGTGTTCGTATTGGGCCTGCGTGCCCAGCAAGGCCCTGCTGCGGCCGGTGCTCGCCCTAGACGACGCCCGTCGGGTCGACGGCGCCCGCGAAGCCGTCAGCTCGCCGATCGACGCCGCCGCGGTCTTCGGGCGCCGCAATCACTATGTGGGGGACTGGGACGACTCCGGGCAGGCCGACTGGATCGATGCGATCGGCGCCACGCTGGTACGCGGCCACGGCCGCCTGGACGGGCCACGACGGGTGGTCGTCGCTACTGACGGCGGCGACGTGATGCTGACCGCCCGGCACGCGGTCGTGGTCTGCACCGGAACCCGCGCGGCCCTGCCGGATCTGCCCGGGATGGCCGTAGCCCGTCCCTGGACCAATCGCGAAGCCACCGAGGCCGCGTCGGTGCCCGGCCGCCTCGCCGTGGTCGGGGCCGGCGGCGTGGGTGTCGAAATGGCCACCGCCTGGCAGGGATTGGGCTCGGCGGTGACACTGCTGGTGCGCGGCTCGGGGTTGTTGCCACGCATGGAGCCGTTCGTGGGCGAATACGTCGCTCGCGGGCTGGCCGACGCGGGTGTCGATGTGCGCACGGGTGTCTCGGTCGCCAAGCTGGCGCGTGCGGGTGACGGTCCGGTGCGTTTGGAGCTGACCGACGGCAGCGAGCTCGAGGTCGACGAGGTGCTGTTCGCGACGGGGCGCACCCCGCTCACCGGTGACATCGGGCTGGAAACGGTGGGATTGGCCCCCGGCGACTGGCTGGAGGTCGACGACACCCTGCGGGTGCGCGCCGTCGACGAGGGATGGCTGTACGCGTGCGGCGACGCCAATCACCGGGCGTTGCTGACCCATGAGGGCAAATATCAGGCGCGCGTGGCCGGCGCCGCCATCGGAGCCCGGGCCGCCGGGACACCGCTGGACACCGCGCCGTGGGGCGTGCACGCCGCCACCGCCGACCACCACGCGGTGCCGCAGGTCTTCTTCACCGACCCCGAAGCGGCCGCGGTCGGGCTCACCGCCCAGCAGGCCGAGCGGGCCGGCCACCGGGTGCAGGTGGTGGACGTGGAGATCGGTGACGCGGTGACGGGCGCCAAGCTGCATGCCGACGGCTACCGCGGGCGGGCACGCATGGTGGTCGACGCCGACGAATTGGTCCTGCTCGGTGTGGCGTTCGTCGGCCCCGGCGTGGCCGAATTGCTGCATTCGGCCACTATCGCCGTCGCCGGCCGGGTGCCGATCAGCCGGCTGTGGCATGCCGTGCCGTGCTTCCCGACGATCAGCGAGATCTGGCTGCGCCTGTTGGAGGCCTACCGCGATGCCGGGTCGATCTGACGGTCGGCTACCGTCAATCGCCGGGCGGCGACGGTGCGTAGTTGTACGCGACACGCCGCAGGTTGCGGGGCAAACACGCACGCTCGCGGGAGCAGATGTAATTAGTTTGCATCTACACGCATAGTCATGCAGAATCGTCCAGTGACCAAAGCGATCAAAGTGGCGGTGGCCGGTGCCAGCGGCTACGCCGGCGGGGAGATCCTGCGGCTGCTGCTCGGGCACCCCGCCTACGCCGACGGCCGGCTCAGCATCGGCGCGCTGACCGCCGCCGGCAACGCCGGCAGCACCCTGGGCGAACAACACCCGCATCTGGTGCCACTGGCCGACCGCGTCCTGGAACCGACCGAGGTCGACACCCTGTCCGGACACGACGTGGTGTTCCTCGGTCTGCCGCACGGACATTCGGCGGTACTGGCCGAACAGCTCGACGACGACACCCTGGTGGTCGACTGCGGAGCGGACTTCCGGCTGGGCGACCCGACCGACTGGGCACGCTTCTACGGCTCGGCGCACGCTGGCACCTGGCCCTACGGCCTGCCGGAGCTGCCCGGCGGCCGCGACAAACTCATCAACGCCCGGCGGATCGCGGTGCCGGGCTGCTACCCGACCGCGGCGCTGCTGGCGCTGTTCCCGGCCGTCGCCGCCGGACTGGTGGAACCCGACGTCACCGTGGTCGCCGTCAGCGGCACCTCCGGTGCCGGCAAGGCCGCCAAGGTCGACCTGCTGGGCTCGGAGGTCATCGGATCGGCGCGGGCCTACAACATCGGCGGCGCCCACCGGCACACCCCGGAGATCAGCCAAGGGCTGCGCGCGGTCACCCATCGCGACGTCAGCGTCGCATTCGTCCCGGTGCTGATCCCGACATCCCGGGGCATCCTGGCCACCTGCACCGCCAAGACCACCGCGTCGCTGCCGGAACTGCGGGAGGTCTACGAAAAGGCCTACCACGACGAGCCGTTCGTGCACCTGCTGCCCGAAGGCCAGCTGCCCAAGACCGGATCGGTGATCGGCAGCAACGCCGCTCACCTGGCGGTCGCGGTCGACGAGGACGCCTCGACGTTCATCGCGATCGCGGCGATCGACAACCTGGTCAAGGGCACCGGCGGCGCGGCCGTGCAGGCGATGAACCTGGCGCTGGGCTGGCCGGAGACCGAAGGACTTTCCGTCGTAGGAGTGGCGCCGTGAGTGACAACGTTCGGCTGGTGCGCGAGCAGGGCGTCACCGCGCCCGGAGGCTTCCGGGCGGCCGGAATCGCCGCCGGCATCAAGGCTTCCGGAAATCCGGACCTGGCGCTGGTGTTCAACGAGGGCCCGGATTACGCCGCGGCCGGGGTGTTCACCAGCAACCAGGTCAAGGCCGCGCCGGTGCAGTGGAGCCGGCAGGTGCTCAAGGCCGGCCGGCTGCGGGCGGTGATCCTGAACTCCGGCGGTGCCAACGCATGCACCGGCCCGGGCGGTTTCCAGGACACCCACACCACCGCCGAAGCGGTCGCGACGGCGCTGTCGGAGTGGGGCACCGAGACCGGGGCGGCCGAGGTGGCGGTCTGTTCCACCGGCCTGATCGGTGACCGGCTGCCGATGGACAAACTGCTGACCGGTGTCACCGAGGTGGTGCAGGCCATGGCCGGCGGCCTGGTCGGCGGAGACGAAGCCGCCCGCGCCATCATGACCACCGACACCGTCCCCAAACAGGTTGCGCTGCACCACAAGGGTGACTGGACCGTGGGCGGCATGGCCAAGGGTGCCGGCATGCTGGCGCCGTCGCTGGCCACCATGCTGGTGGTGCTGACCACCGACGCCAAGGTCGACGCGGCGGCGCTGGACAGCGCCCTGCGCCGGGCCACCGCGGTGACCTTCGACCGGCTCGACATCGACGGCAGCTGCTCCACCAACGACACGGTGCTGCTGCTGTCATCGGGCGCCAGCGAGATCACCCCCAGCCAGGACGAGCTCGACGCCGCGGTGTTGGCGGTCTGCGACGACCTGTGCGCCCAGCTTCAGGCCGACGCCGAGGGCGTCACCAAGCGGGTGGCGATCATCGTCAGCGGCGCCGCCAGCGACGCCGACGCCCTGATCGCCGCGCGGATCGTGGCCCGCGACAGCCTGGTCAAGACCGCGCTGTTCGGCTCGGACCCCAACTGGGGCCGGGTGCTGGCCGCCGTGGGGATGGTGCCGTTCACCATCGACCCGGACCGGATCACGGTGTCGTTCAACGGCTCCCCGGTGTTCTCCGGCGGCACGCCGATGCCCGGTGCCCGGGAAGTCGACCTGTCCGGGGCGGACATCCACGTGACGGTGGAACTCAACCTCGGCAGTGGGCAGGCCATGGTGCGCACCACCGACCTGTCGCACGCCTACGTCGAAGAGAACTCGGCGTACAGCTCATGACCGAACTCACCACCGCCGTCAAAGCGCAGGTATTGGCCGAGGCCCTGCCGTGGCTCAAGCAGCTGCACTCCAAGATCGTCGTCGTTAAATACGGCGGCAACGCCATGACCGACGACACCCTCAAGCACGCGTTCGCCGCCGACATGGCCTTCCTGCGCAACTGTGGCATCCACCCGGTGGTGGTGCACGGCGGTGGGCCGCAGATCAGCGCCATGCTGAAGAAGCTCGGCATCGAAGGTGACTTCAAGGGCGGATTCCGGGTCACCACACCCGAAGTGCTCGACGTGGCGCGCATGGTGCTGTTCGGCCAGGTCGGTCGCGAACTCGTCGGCCTGATCAACGCCCACGGCCCGTATGCGGTAGGCATCACCGGAGAGGACGCCGCGCTGTTCACCGCGGTGCGGCGCAGCGTGAACGTCGACGGGGTCGCCACCGACATCGGGCTGGTGGGCGACGTCGACCAGGTCAACACCGCCGCGGTGCTGGACCTGATTGCCGCAGGCCGGATTCCGGTGGTCTCCACCCTGGCGCCCGACCCCGATGGGGTGGTGCACAACATCAACGCCGACACCGCCGCGGCCGCCCTGGCCGAAGCGCTGCAGGCGGAGAAGCTGTTGATGCTCACCGACGTCGACGGCCTCTACACCGACTGGCCCAACCGCGATTCGCTGGTCAGTGAGATCGACACCGCGACCCTGGAGCAACTGCTGCCGAGCCTGGAATCCGGCATGATCCCCAAAGTCGAAGCCTGCCTGCGCGCCGTCCGCGGTGGGGTTCCCAGCGCCCACATCATCGACGGCCGCGTCGAACATTGCGTGCTGGTCGAGCTTTTCACTCACGCCGGCACCGGAACCAAGGTGGTAAACCCGTGACACTCCAAGACCGCTGGCAAGCGGTGATGATGAACAACTACGGCACCCCGCCGCTGGCACTGGTCAGCGGCGAGGGCGCGGTGCTGACCGACGAGGCCGGTAAGAGCTACGTCGATCTGCTCGGCGGCATCGCGGTCAACGTGCTCGGCCATCGCCACCCGGCGGTGATCGAGGCAGTCACCACCCAGCTGAACACGTTGGGCCACACCTCCAACCTGTATGCGACCGAGCCGGGCATCGCGTTGGCCGAGGGCCTGGTCGACCATCTCGGCGCGCCGGCGCGGGTGTTCTTCTGCAACTCGGGGACCGAGGCCAACGAGGTCGCGTTCAAGATGACCCGACTAACCGGCAAGACCAAGATCGTTGCCGCCCAAGGGGCCTTCCACGGCCGGACCATGGGGTCGCTGGCGCTGACCGGACAGCCCGACAAGCAGGCGCCGTTCGAGCCGCTGCCCGGCGAGATCACCCACGTGCCCTACGGCGACACCAAGGCACTGGCCGCGGCGGTCGATTCGGCCACCGCCGCGGTGTTCCTGGAGCCGATCATGGGGGAGGGCGGCGTCGTCACCCCGCCGGCCGGCTACCTGGCCGAGGCCCGCGGCATCACCGCCGCCCACGGCGCCCTGCTGGTGCTCGACGAAGTGCAGACCGGGATCGGGCGCACCGGCGCCTTTTACGCCCACCAGCACGACGGCATCACCCCGGACATCATCACGCTGGCCAAGGGCCTGGGCGGCGGGCTGCCGATCGGCGCCTGCCTGGCGGTCGGTGCGGCCGGTGACCTGTTGACCCCGGGCTTGCACGGCAGCACCTTCGGCGGCAACCCGGTGTGCACCGCGGCCGCGCTGGCGGTGCTGCGGGCGCTGGCCGACGGCGACCTGATCGCCCGGGCCGCCACGTTGGGCAAGACGCTGAGCCACGGCATCGAGGAACTGGGCCATCCGCTGGTCGACCACGTCCGGGGCAAGGGCCTGCTGCAGGGGGTGGTGCTCACCGAGCCCAAGGCCAAGGCCGTCGAACTGGCCGCCCGCGAGGCCGGTTTCCTGGTCAACGCCGCCGCGGCGGGCGTGGTCCGGTTGGCGCCGCCGCTGATCGTCACCGAAGAGCAGATCGGCAGCTTCATCACCGCCCTGCCGGGCATCCTCGACACCGCCCAGGAGGCTGCGTCATGATCCGACACTTCCTGCGCGACGACGATGTCACCCCGGCCGAGCAGGCCGAGATCCTTTCGCTGGCCGCCGAACTCAAAGCCGAGCCGTTCAGCCGCCGGCCGCTGGAGGGCCCGCGGGGTGTCGCGGTGATCTTCGATAAGAACTCCACCCGCACCCGGTTCTCCTTCGAGATGGGCATCGCCCAACTCGGTGGGCACGCAGTCGTCGTCGACGGCCGGTCCACCCAGCTGGGCCGCGACGAGACCTTGGAAGACACCGGGCAGGTGCTGTCGCGCTACGTCGACGCCATCGTGTGGCGCACGTTCGCCCAGGACCGGTTGACCGCGATGGCCTCCACAGCCACGGTCCCGATCGTCAACGCGCTCTCCGATGAGTTCCACCCCTGCCAGGTGCTGGCCGACCTGCAGACCATCGCCGAGCGCAAAGGTGCGCTCAAGGGGCTCAAGCTGACCTATCTCGGCGACGGCGCCAACAACATGGCGCACTCGCTGATGCTCGGCGGGGTGACCGCCGGAGTGCACGTCACCGTCGCCGCCCCGGAGGGCTTCACCCCCGACCCTGCCGTCGTTGCGGCCGCCAAGCAGCGCGGCGCCGACACCGGCGCCTCGGTCACGCTCACCACCGATGCGGCCAGGGCCGCCGCCGGCGCCGACGTCCTGGTCACCGACACCTGGACCTCGATGGGCCAGGAGGACGACGGCCTGGACCGGGTGGCGCCGTTTCGGCCGTTCCAGATCAACGACGAACTCGTCGGCCTCGCGGATTCGGAAGTCACGGTGCTGCACTGCCTTCCGGCGCACCGCGGCGACGAGATCACCGACTCGGTGATCGACGGGCCGCGCAGCGCGGTGTGGGACGAAGCCGAGAACCGGTTGCACGCGCAGAAGGCGCTGTTGGTGTGGTTGCTGGAACGGTCACGATGAGCCGAGCCGACAGCACCGTCACCCGGGTGGGCCGGCAGGCCCGCATCGTCGAGGTGCTGTCCTCTGCCGCGGTGCGCAGCCAGACCGAGCTGGCCACCATCCTGGCCGCCGACGGCATCGAGGTCACCCAGGCCACCCTGTCCCGCGACCTCGAAGAGCTGGGCGCGGTGAAACTGCGCGGTGTCGACGGGGGAGCCGGGGTGTACGTGGTGCCCGAAGACGGCAGTCCGGTGCGCGCCGTCTCCGGCGGCACCGACCGGTTGTGCCGGCTGCTGGGGGAGCTGCTGGTGTCCACCGACGCCACCGGAAATCTGGCCGTGCTGCGCACCCCGCCCGGAGCGGCGGACTACCTGGCCAGCGCCATAGACCGGGCCGCGCTACCGTACGTCGTCGGCACCATCGCCGGGGATGACACCATCTTCGTGGCGGCCCGCGAGCCGATGACCGGCGCCGAGCTCGCCGCCACCCTCAACGACCTGCAGTAACACCCACAAGCACACAGCAACACAAAGCAAGGAGAACTCGAATGTCCGAACGCGTCATCCTGGCGTATTCCGGCGGCCTGGACACTTCGGTGGCGATCAGCTGGATCGGCAAGGAGACCGGCCGCGAAGTGGTCGCCGTCGCCATTGACCTCGGCCAGGGCGGCGAGGACATGGAAGTGGTGCGCCAGCGGGCCTTGGACTGCGGTGCGGTGGAGGCCGTCGTGGTCGACGCCCGCAACGAGTTCGCCGACGAGTACTGCCTGCCGACCATCAAGGCCAACGCGCTCTACATGGACCGCTACCCGCTGGTCTCGGCCATCAGCCGGCCGCTGATCGTCAAGCACCTGGTGGATGCCGCGCGGAGCCACGGCGGCACCATCGTCGCGCACGGCTGTACCGGCAAGGGCAACGACCAGGTCCGCTTCGAGGTCGGCTTCGCCTCGCTGGCGCCCGAACTGAATGTCATCGCCCCGGTCCGCGACTACGCCTGGACCCGTGAGAAGGCCATCGCGTTCGCCGAGGAGAACGCCATCCCGATCAACGTCACCAAGCGCTCGCCGTTCTCGGTCGACCAGAACGTGTGGGGCCGTGCGGTGGAGACCGGGTTCCTCGAAGACCTGTGGAACGCCCCGACCAAGGACGTCTACGACTACACCGAGGACCCGACGGTCAACTTCAACGCCCCCGACGAGCTGATCATCAGCTTCGACAAGGGCCGCCCGGTGGCGATCGACGGTCGCCCGCTCAGCGTGCTGGAGATCATCCAGGAGCTCAACACCCGTGCCGGCGCGCAGGGCGTGGGACGGCTCGACGTGGTCGAGGACCGGCTGGTGGGCATCAAGAGCCGCGAGATCTACGAGGCGCCGGGCGCGATGGTGCTGATCACCGCGCACACCGAGCTCGAGCACGTCACCCTGGAACGCGAACTGGGCCGCTACAAGCGCGGCGTGGACCGCAAATGGGGCGAGCTCACCTACGACGGCCTGTGGTTCAGCCCGCTCAAGCGGTCGCTGGAGGTATTCGTCGAGGACACCCAGCAGCACGTCTCCGGTGACATCCGCCTGGTGCTGCACGGCGGCAGCATCATCATCAACGGCCGGCGCAGCGCGGAGTCGCTGTACGACTTCAACCTGGCCACCTACGACGAGGGCGACACCTTCGACCAGACCGCGGCGCGCGGCTTCGTCCAGATCCACGGGTTGAGCTCGAAGATCTCCGCCCGCCGGGACCTGGGCTCGTGACGCTCGCGGCGTCACTCCACCGCGAGTGTGAATCTCACGACGCAACACGCCGGTGCGGCGTCGTGGAATTCCCACTCGGCGGGGGTGAGCGGTGAGCACCAACGAGGGATCCCTGTGGGGCGGACGGTTCGCCGAGGGACCGTCCGACGCGCTGGCGGCGCTGAGCAAATCCACCCACTTCGACTGGGTGCTGGCGCCCTACGACGTGGCCGCGTCCAAGGCGCACGCCAAGGTGCTCTACGGCGCCGGGCTGCTCACCGACGACCAGCGTGACGGCCTGCTGGCCGGCCTGGACAGCCTCGGCGAAGACGTCGCCGACGGCAGCTTCGGGCCGCTGGTCACCGATGAGGACGTGCACGGCGCACTGGAACGCGGCCTGATCGACCGGGTCGGGCCCGATCTGGGTGGCCGGCTGCGCGCCGGACGCTCGCGAAACGATCAGGTGGCCACGCTGTTTCGGATGTGGCTGCGTGACGCGGTGCGCCGGGTGGCCGCCGGTGTGCTCGATGTGGTCGAGGCGCTGGCCCACCAGGCGGGCGCCCACCCCAGTGCGATCATGCCCGGCAAGACGCACCTGCAGTCGGCGCAGCCGGTGCTGTTGGCCCACCACCTGCTGGCGCACGCCCACCCGCTGCTGCGCGACGTGGACCGGATCATCGACTTCGACGCCCGCGCCGCGGTCTCGCCGTACGGGTCGGGTGCACTGGCCGGCTCGTCGCTGGGCCTGAACCCGGACGCCATCGCCGCCGAACTCGGCTTCGCCGCCGCCGCGGACAACTCGATCGACGCCACCGCCGCCCGCGACTTCGCCGCTGAGGCCGCGTTCGTGTTCGCGATGATCGCCGTCGACCTGTCCCGGCTGGCCGAAGACATCATCTTGTGGAGTTCAACGGAATTCGGCTACGCCGTGCTGCACGACTCCTGGTCGACCGGCAGCTCGATCATGCCGCAGAAGAAGAACCCCGACATCGCCGAGCTGGCCCGCGGGAAGTCCGGCCGGTTGATCGGCAACCTGACCGGCCTGCTGGCGACGCTCAAGGCCCAGCCGCTGGCCTACAACCGGGACCTGCAGGAGGACAAGGAGCCGGTGTTCGACTCGGCGGCTCAGCTGGAGCTGCTGTTGCCCGCGATGGCCGGCCTGGTCGGCACCCTGCGGTTCGACACCGAGCGGATGGCCGCGCTGGCGCCGGCCGGCTACACCCTGGCCACCGATATCGCCGAATGGCTGGTGCGCCAAGGAGTTCCGTTCCGCATCGCCCACGAGGCGGCGGGTGCGGCGGTGAAGGCCGCCGAGCAGCGCGGCGTCGGCCTGGACGAGCTGACCGACGCCGAGCTGGCCGCCATCAGCCCGGACCTCACCCCGCAGGTGCGCGAGGTGCTGACGGTCGAGGGGTCGGTGGCATCCCGTGACGCGCGCGGCGGAACCGCGCCGGTGCGGGTGGCCGAGCAGCTGGACGCGGTTCGCGAAGCCGTCAGCCAGGCGCGCCGTCGAACCGCCGGAGATCAGCGGTAGTACGACGCCAGGTTGTCGGCCAGTTCGTCGAACAAGTCCTGGTTCAGTCCGAACGCGAACCTGACCTCATCGACCACGCGAGCGATTTCGTCGGGCTCCAGCCCGAGCTCGTCGAGGCGGACACGGTAGGCGTCCTTGTACGGTTTGGCGCGCACCGGGAACTCATAGAACGACAGGCCGGCGCCGCCGAGCTCGAACGTGCGGTCCAATACGCGTCCGATCGCCTGGCCGCCGGAGAGGTCCCCCAGGTAGCGCGTGTAGTGGTGGGCCAGCAGGGCGCTGCTCGAGGCTGCGGCAATCCGGTCGCAGTACGCCTGGGCGGCAGGCGAATCGACCTCCGCGACGGCTCCGCCGGCCCAGAACTCCAGGTCGGCCTCGATCGCTGCGAGCCGTTCGAGCGCAGGGTCGTACACCGATGCGACGAGTGCGTCGTCGCGGTTCGCCCGCATCGCGGCCTCCAGTGCGGCGTAGACCATCCGCAACCGCAACAGGTAGTCGACGTAGCCCTGTTCGTTGACCTTGCCGCCCATCAGTTCTGACACAAACGGCGAGGCCTCGGCGGCGTCGTGCGCCGCTTGCGATCCCTCCCGCATGGCGGTGGACAACGATCGGACGGCATCGGGGTCAACCGGGGCCTTCAGCGGCATGCTGTGATCCGTTCCCTTCTTCGCGGGTGCTCTCGGTAGTCCAGCTTCCCGGCATCATCGGGGTGGTGGCCCCGTTGCCGAATGCATCTTCCGCCAGCGTAGTGAGTCCGGCCGGGTCCGCCAGTCCAGACCGCGCCGCAGCGCCGGTCGATCCGAGCGCGACGCTGCCCGACGCGCTGACCCGGGTCTGTTGTTCCGGGTGCGGCGCAGGGGGCGCCTCGTCGTCGGCGGTGAGGAATTCGTAGCGGTAGCCGCGCTCCTTGACGTCAGCTCCGCGGCGTCTGCGCGTCCTGGACTTTCTGCCGGACGCAGCCACCGCCGCGGCGTCTGCGGCTTCACTCGCGCTCCTGGGACGACGTGAGGCCTCCGCGGCTCGCTGCTGCATGGGTGGGCCGAAGCCCACGCCGGGGCCGCCGCCGGCCACCGCGTAGTACAGCGGCGGGGCGCCGGTAGCCGGAGGCGGATTCGGTACCGGCGGTGCCGGTGCGGGGGCCGTGCTTGCGGGCGCCGGAGCAGGAGCGGGAGGGCTGGACAACGCCGACGCCGGGGGAGTCGGAACCGCGACCGCAGCCGGCAGATTCTGCGGCGTGATCACGGGCGGTACCTCCGGGGCAGGTACCTGGGCCAGATTGGCGAGCCCCGACAATCCCAATGCGATCGGAATCGCCGACGACGCTGCTGCCGGCCCCATGATCGCTGCGTAGATCGGCGTTCCCAAGACGGCGAAGGTAGCCGCGTAGGCGAACAGGTAGAACAACGGCATCCAGGTGGCAACGGCCGCCGCCGGGTCGGCCGCGAAATCCGTGATGACCTGAACCAGGGTGCCGAGCGGATCGGCGAGTACCTGTTTGAGCATGCGGTACATGCTGCTGAAGTGCTCGGACCACGACAGCCATTCCTCGATGGGGTCGGTGAAGGCGGCGGACCCCGCCTCACCGACGCCCGGATCGAGGACAGGCGGCGCCGGCGCCGTCTGTGGTGTTGATGCCACTGTCGCCGCGGAGACAGCCTGGTAGATGCTCATGGTGGAGGCGGCCTGCAGCCACATCCGGATGTAGTCCGCCTCGGTGACCGCGATCGGGATCGCGTTGATACCGAAGAAGTTTGTCGCCACCAACACGCCCAGCGTCGCGCGGTTGGCGGCCAGTTCGGCGACGGTCGGCATGGCCGCCAGCGCCGCGGTATAGGAGCCGGCCGCCGTCTGGAGCTGGGCCGCCGCGCTGGCGCTGTTCGCCCCGGCCTGCATCAGCCAGGCCAGGTAGGGCGCGTGCGCGGCAAGGTAGCGCGCCGCGGCTTGCCCCTCCCACGCGCCGGCCTGCACGGTACCCAAGATTGTCGTGAGTTCGGCTGCAGCCGTAGTGTATTCGCTGCTCAGTGCCGCCCAAGCATCGGCAGCGGCCAGCAGTGTCCCGGCGCCCACCCCGCTGCTGAGCAGGGTGGAGTGCACCTCGGGGGGCAAGGCCATCCAGATGGGTGTGGTCATGGTCGCTGGTTCACTCCATGCCGGTACGGCCGGGAGTCCAGAACGGTTTGGTGCGGATGCGGCGTCTATCCCAGCCGCGTTCGTTGATCAGAATCTTTCGCAGGGTTTGGATGGTGCGGGCCTCACCGGCGAGGTAGGCGATGCCGGGGTGGTCGGGAAGGTCGAGGTTGCGCAGGGCGTCGGCGAGAACGGGGGAGTTCGCCGCCGAGGCGTCACCGCGCTCGAGGCGGGTCACGGGCCGCGGGAGCGGAAGGTGATCGGCTTCGGTCGCCGCCTCGACGACGCCGTACACCTGGGCGTCGGGCTGCAGCGAGCGCAGCATCGCGGCGAAGGCGACCGACGCCGTCTCATCGCCGGCGAACACGTGGTAGGCAGCGTCCTGGCGTACGACGAAGTTGCCCTGCGGCCGGGTGAAATCGACGTGGTCTCCGAGCGACGCGGCGGCCGCCCACCGCCGGGCCGGCGTCACGGCGTCCCGGTCGTAACCGTGGTGGCACATCACGATGTCGAGCGTTCCGGCGTCGGGATCCGCGTCGTAGATGGAATAGGTGCGCAGGGCGTCGTGGGGATGCAGCCGCAGCACCGAATCGAGCAGACCGGCGACCTGCAGACGGACATGCTGACCCGGCGTCCAGGTCAGGCCTCGCAGTCGTGGTCCGGTGAATCGGATGCGGCGCATTGTCGGTGTCAGCTGTTCGATCTCGCCGACGGTTGCGGACAGCAGCAGCGCCTCGCGCAGGGTGCTGACGAGGGGTAACGAATCGAGGAGCGGTGCCACGGGGGTCTCCAGTGAGTCGAATTAAATTAGGCATGCCTTACCTAAGGCGCGACAGTAGCAGATCCGGCGCTGCGCTAGCGTGAATGGATCAACGGCAGCCGAAACATCTCGACCGCGGGGCGCCTGGTGACGGCGATCGCGCTCTGCGGTCTGCTGGCGCAGTGCACCGGTGGCGCACCGCCGGAACCCACCCCGGCGCCGGCGGCATCCTCGCCCCGCAACGCCGCGCCCGAGCCCGCCAGCGTCGCGGCCGTCACGGCCGCCGAGCTCGGCCCGACCTGGCACCGCGACTGCCCGGTCACTCCTGCGCAACTGCGGCGCGTCACGCTGACCTACCTCGGCTTCGACGACCGGCCGCACCGCGGCGAGTTGATCGTGAACCAGGAGCTGGTTCCGCAGGTCATCGCCGTGTTCGATCGGCTCTACCGGCTGGAGTTCCCGATCGAGCGGATGCAACCGGTGGCCCACTATCGGGGCGGCGACGACGAGCTGTCGATGGAGGACAACAACACCTCGGCCTTCAACTGCCGGCGCATCCCGGGCTCGGGCAACTGGGCGCTACACGCCTACGGCCGTGCCATCGACGTCAACCCGCTGCTGAATCCCTCGGTCGACCACGGCAAATTCGAGCCGCGCAACGCCGGGGTCTACCTGGATCGCCGTCGGATCGAGCCGGGCCTGCTGCATGCCGGTGACGCCGCAGTCCGCGCCTTCACCGACGCCGGGTGGCGTTGGGGCGGCAACTGGAAGTCGCCGGTGGACTACCAGCACTTTGAGCGGCGCTGACGCGACGAAAGTCACACCTGCCGCCGATAACGGCTATTCCACGAGCTCAGAGAGCTCCAACCAACGGCCTTCCTGCTCGGCCACCTCGGCCTCCAGCGCCCTCAGCTCCCGGGTGAGCTCGGCCAGGCCCACATGATCGGACTGGTCGAAGTCGGCCAGCTCATGATGCTTGGCCTCGATCTGCTCGGCCAGCCGCGCCAGCCGGCGATCGACGGCGGCCAGATCCTTCTGTGCCGCACGCAGTTCCGCCCCCGACAGCGGTCCCGGCCCCTCGGCGGCCGCAGCTGCGGGCCGCGACGCCGGCGCCCGACGCGCGTCGGCGGCCAGCTGCAGATATTCGTCGACACCGCCCGGCAGGTGCCGCAGCTGCCCATCGAGAATCGCGTATTGGTTGTCGGTGACCCGCTCCAGCAGATACCGGTCGTGGGAGACCACGATCAGGGTGCCCGGCCAGGAGTCCAGCAGGTCCTCGGTGGCGGTCAGCATGTCGGTGTCGACGTCGTTGGTGGGCTCGTCGAGCACCAGCACGTTCGGTTCGGCGAGCAGGGTCAGCATCAACTGCAGTCGCCGCTGCTGGCCGCCGGAGAGTTCGCCCACCCGCGCCGACAGCTGAGCGCTGCCGAACCCGAGTCGCTCCAACAGCTGCGCGGGCGTCATCTCCTTGCCGTCGACCTGGTAGTCGTTGCGCAGCCGGCCCAGCACGTCGGCCACCCGGTCTTCGGTGAGGGGCGCCAGCTCCGCCGACTGCTGGTCCAACATGCCCAGTCGCACCGTCTTGCCGCGCTTGACCCGGCCGCTGTCCGGCACCACCGTGCCGGCGATCAGACCGAGCAGGGTGGATTTCCCGGCACCGTTGGCGCCGACGATTCCGGTGCGCTCACCCGGGCCGATCCGCCATTCCACGTCGCGCAGCACCGGGCGGCCGTCGAACGAGACCGACACATCGAGCAGGTCGATGACGTCCTTGCCCAGCCGCGCGGTCGCCAGCTTCATCAGCTCGACGTCGTTGCGCAGCGGCGGGACGTCGGCGATCAGCGCATTGGCCGCCTCGATGCGGAACTTCGGTTTGGAGGTGCGGGCCGGCGCCCCCCGGCGCAGCCAGGCCAGCTCTTTGCGCAACAGGTTCTGGCGCCTGGCCTCACTGGCCGCGGCCATCCGGTCGCGCTCCACCCGCTGCAGCACATAAGCCGCATAGCCGCCCTGGAACGGCTCCACGATCCGGTCGTGCACCTCCCAGGTGGTGGTGGCCACCTCGTCGAGGAACCACCGGTCGTGGGTGACCACCAGCAGGCCGCCGGAACTGCGGGCCCAGCGCTGCTGCAGGTGCCGCGCCAGCCAGGTGATGCCCTCCACGTCGAGGTGGTTGGTCGGCTCGTCGAGGCAGATCACGTCCCATTCGCCGATCAGCAAGGCCGCCAATTGCACTCGTCGGCGCTGACCTCCCGACAGTCCGGAGATGGTTGCGTCCCAGGCGATGTCGGAGACCAAGCCGTCGACCACGTCACGGATTCGCGGATTCGACGCCCATTCATGGTCGGCCTGATCACCGACCAGCGAGGTCCCCAGCGTGCTGTCGGGGTCGAGGGTGTCGGCCTGGTCCAGCAACCCGACCCGCAAACCGCTGCGCCGGGTGACGCGGCCCGAATCCGGGGTCGCGGCGCCGGCCAGCAGTCGCAGCAGCGACGATTTGCCGTCGCCGTTGCGGCCGACGATCCCGATCCGGGCGCCGTCGTTGACCCCGAGCGTGACTGAGTCCAACACCACACCGGTGGCGTACCGCAGGTGAAGAGCCTCGGCTCCGAGCAGGTGTGCCACCGCTGGAACGGTACTGCCTGCCCCTTGGCGAATGGTGAACCAGCCGGACGTATGGCCCTGATGTGCCAGAATGTGCACGTCATTCCGGGATCGTGCGCGAAGTAGGGGAGCAGCGGTGGATCTGAACTTGTCGGCCATCACCCGGCCGGTCGAGTGGCTGATGGCCACCGCACAGAACGGCCTGGAGGTGCTGCGCTGGGGCGGCCTGGAGACCGGGACCGTGCCGTCACCGTTCCAGATCGTCGAGAGCACCCCGATGTACAAGCTGCGGCGGTACTTCCCGCCGGACAGCCGGCCGGGACAGCCGCAGCCCGGACCGCCGGTGCTGCTGGTGCACCCGATGATGATGTCGGCAAACATGTGGGACGTCACCCTCGATGAGGGCGCGGTCGGCATCCTGCACGACGCCGGGGTGGATCCGTGGGTGATCGACTTCGGTTCGCCGGACCAGATCGAAGGCGGCATGCGCCGCAACCTGGCCGACCACATCGTCGGCCTGAGCCAGGCCATCGATACCGTCGCCGAGACCACCGGGCGTGACGTGCACCTGGCCGGCTACTCCCAGGGCGGCATGTTCGCCTATCAGACCGGGGCATACCGGCATTCGAAGAACATCGCCAGCATCATCGCGTTCGGTTCGCCGGTGGACACCCTGGCCGCGCTGCCGATGGGGCTACCGCCCAACCTGGCCTCCGGCGTGGCCGGATTCATGGCCGACCACGTCTTCAACCGGCTGGACATCTCGGGATGGCAGGCGCGCCTGGGCTTCCAGATGATGGACCCGCTCAAGACGGCGAAGGCCCGGATGGACTTCCTGCGCCAGCTGCACGACCGGGAGGCCCTGCTGCCCCGTGAGGCGCAGCGGCGGTTCCTGGAGTCCGAGGGCTGGATCGCCTGGTCTGGTCCGGCGATCTCCGAGCTGCTCAAGCAGTTCATCGCCCACAACCGGATGATGACCGGCGGTTTCGCGATCAACGGTCAACTGGTCACGCTGACCGACATCACCTGCCCGGTGCTGGCATTCGTCGGTGAGGTCGATGACATCGGGCAGCCGGTGGCCGTCCGCGGGATCCGCCGCGCCGCACCCGATGCCAAGGTCTTCGAGTATCTGCTGCGGGCAGGGCACTTCGGTCTGGTGGTGGGTTCCAAGGCCGCCGAACTGACCTGGCCGACCGTGGCTCGCTGGGTGCTGTGGCAGTCCGGGATGGGCCCGCAGCCGCCGGGGGTGGCGCTGATGTCCGCGCAGCCGTCCGAAGGCGCCAAGCGGGGCGTCGCGATGACATCGCGGATCGCGCACGGACTGGGGGAGGCCTCCGAGGTCGCGCTGACGCTGGCGCGCGGCGCCGCGGACGCCATGGTGGCGGCGCAGAAGTCGGTGCGCACCATGGCCGTTGAGACCGCGCGCACCCTGCCCCGGCTGGCCCGGCTCGGACAGATCAACGACCACACCCGAATCTCGCTGGGCCGCATCATCGATGAGCAGGCCGCCGACTCACCCGACGGCGAGTTCCTGCTGTTCGACGGGCGAGTGCACACCTACGAGGCGGTCAACAAGCGCATCGACAACGTCGTCCGCGGCCTGATCGACGTCGGGGTGCGCCAAGGCGTCCACGTCGGTGTGGCGATGGCCACCCGGCCCAGCGCCCTGGTCGCGATCGCCGCATTGTCCCGGCTGGGTGCGGTGGCCGTGCTGATGCCGACCGACGGGGATATGCTGCCCGCGGCCGGCCTGGGCGGCATCTCCGACATCATCGTCGACCCGGAGACTCTCGAGCTGGTCGGCGCGGCCGCCCGCGAATTGGACTGCCAGGTGCTGGTTCTCGGCGGTGGTGAAGCCCGCGATCTGGATCTGCCGACCGACATCGACGTCATCGACATGGAACAGATCGATCCGGACGCCGTGGAACTGCCCGGCTGGTATCGGCCGAACCCGGGTTTCGCCCGTGATCTGGCGTTCGTGGCCTTCGGCAATGCCGCCGGCGAGCTGGTGGCCAAGCAGATCACCAACTTCCGCTGGGCGCTCTCGGCGTTCGGCACGGCGTCGACGGCGGCCCTGGGCCCCAACGACACGGTGTACTGCCTCACGCCGCTGCACCACGAGTCCGGGCTGTTGGTCAGCCTCGGCGGCGCGGTGGTCGGTGGGGCCCGCATCGCATTGTCGCGCGGCCTGAACCCGGACCGGTTCGTCTCCGAGGTACGTCAGTACGGCGTCAGCGTGGTGTCCTACACCTGGGCGATGCTCGGCGAGGTCATCGACGACCCGAACTTCGTCCTGCAGGGCAACCATCCGGTCCGGCTGTTCATCGGTTCCGGTATGCCCGTTGGCCTCTGGAACCGGGTCACCGAGGTGTTCGCGCCGGCTCACGTCGTCGAGTTCTTCGCCACCAAGGACGGTCAGGCCGTGCTGGCCAACGTCTCCGGCGCCAAGGTCGGCAGCAAGGGCCGCCCGCTGCCCGGCGCGGTGGATGTGGAACTGGCCGCCTACGACACCGATCACGACCTGATCCTGGAAGACGACCGGGGGTTCGTGCGGGTCGCCGAGACCGACGAAGTCGGTGTGCTGCTGGCCAAACCGCGCGGACCGATCGACCCGTCGGCCTCGGTCAAGCGGGGTGTGTTCGCCCCGGCCGACACCTGGATCTCCACGGAGTTCTTGTTCCGGCGCGACGCCGACGGCGACTACTGGCTGGTGGGCGGGCGCGCATCCAGCGTCCGCACCGCCCGGGGGATCGCGTTCCCGGTGGTGATCACCGATGCCCTCGGTGCGGTCACCGGCGTCGACCTCGCGGTGACCTATCGGGTGCCGACCGAGGGGGCAGACCTGGTGGTGTCGGCGGTGACGGTGCAACCGGGCGCTTCGGTCACCGCCGCCGACCTCAGCGAGGCGGTGGCCGCGCTGCCGTCCGGCGTCGGTCCCGATGTCATCCATCTGGTGCCGAATCTGTCGCTGAGCACGGTGTACCGCCCGGTGGTGGGCGCGCTGCGTGAGGCCGGGCTGCCCAAGGCCGGCCGCAACGCCTGGTACTTCGATGCCACCACCCGGCAGTTCAAAAGGCTGACGGCCGCGGTGCGTGCCGAACTGGCCGGTGGCCGCCCGTGATCGCCCGAGAGCTGTTGGACATCCTGGTCTGCCCGGCCGACCGCGGCCCGCTGCTGCTGGTTCAGCGTTCCGGTGGCTCCGGTGCGCTGTACAACCCGCGCCTGCATCGGGCCTACCGCATCGACGACGACATCCCGGTGCTGCTGATCGACGAGGCCGAATCCGTCGGCGACGACGAGCATGCTCTGCTCATCGCCCAAGCGGGCCCGGCAGATCCCCAGTGAGATAACGCTGCAGGGTCGGGGCGATCATCGCCACGACCTCCGCGGCCGGTAGCGAGGCGATGGGCTCCAGCCCGATGATGTAGCGGGCGACGACGACGCCCATCAACTGGCTGGCGGCGAACTCGGCACGCAGCACACCGGATCCGGCCGGTTCGTCGATCCGCGGGGCGAGTTCGGCGATCACGATGTCCCGGAAGAACGACCGGGCCAGTGGCACCTCGGTTCCGGTGAGCATGGACCGCATCGCTGCGATCAGACCGGTGCCGGCCTGCGAATCCCACAGTGGCAGAAGCAGTTCGGGCAGTGTGCTCCCGAGTTGCTCCACGGGCATCTCGCGTAGCGGCCCCAGCACCGTCATCGGATCAATCGGCAGCTCGACCGCAGCGGCGAACAGCTGCTGCTTGGTGCCGTAGTAGTGGTGCACCAGCGCTGCGTCGACGCCCGCTTCGGCGGCCACCGCCCGGATAGAGGTGTTCGCGAAACCATTGCGGGCGAACAGTTCCCGGGCTGCGGCCAGGATCCGGTCCCGGGTGTCGGAGGCACCCGACGGGCGGCCCGGCTTACGGCTGTGCGGCTCGGTGGCCATCACGGCGTCCGTCGCCGTAGCGTGACCGCGGCCAGTCCCAGTGCCGTGACCGCGAATGCCAGCACGATGACGATGTCGCGCACCGCGACTCCGGTCAGTTCGGGGTGGGTGCCCACCTGCTGCAAGGCATCGAGCGCGTAGCTGGCCGGCATGGCGTTGCTCACCCACTGCAGCCAATCGGGCATCGCCGCGCGCGGCACGCTGATCCCGGCCAGCAACAGCTGCGGCACCATCACCAGCGGAATGAACTGCACGGCCTGGAACTCCGTCCGGGCGAACGCGCTGCACAGCAGGCCCAAGCCGACACCGAGCACCGCGTTGATGATCGCGATCCCGAACACCCACGCCGGGCTGCCCACGGTGTCGAAACCCAACAGCCCGAACGCCACCACGCACGCCAGGCTGGCCTGGGCGGCCGCCGCGATCGAGAACGCCGTCCCGTAGGCGGCGAGCAGGTCCATCCGGCGAAGCGGCGTGGTCAGAATGCGCTCCAGGGTTCCCGATGCGCGTTCGCGCTGCATGGTGATCGCGGTGATGACGAACATCAGGAACAGCGGGAACAGGCCCAGCAGGATCAGGCAGGCTGCG
This sequence comes from Mycobacterium sp. SMC-15, assembly GCF_045310925.1. Classification (NCBI taxonomy): domain Bacteria; kingdom Bacillati; phylum Actinomycetota; class Actinomycetes; order Mycobacteriales; family Mycobacteriaceae; genus Mycobacterium; species Mycobacterium sp. SMC-15. The sequence continues at coordinate 88,188 of NZ_JBJIAJ010000017.1, forward strand.
TTGAACGGCGACGGCGTGCCCGGCGGGTGTGCGGCGCCCGAGAACATGAAATACATCAGCGTGATGACCAGGCTGGGCACCAACAGGATCATCGCGACGCTGCGCCGGTCACCGGCGAGCTGCCGCAGGATTCGCTGGGTGGTGGCCGCGAACGGCCGTAACTGCAGGAACCCGGTCACCGGGCTCGGGGCGCGGTGGTGCGCCGGATGATGGACAGGAACGCTTCCTCCATCGATCGACATCCGGTCTCCTCTCGCAGTCGGTTCGGGGTGGTGCGCGCCAGCAGCCAGCCTTCGCGCATCAGCAGCAGATCGCCGCAGTGGTCGGCCTCGTCCATCACATGACTGGACACCAGCAACGTGGTGCCGCGCCGGGCCAGCGCGGCGAACTGCTGCCAGAGCTCGGCGCGCAGCACCGGGTCCAGGCCGATCGTCGGCTCGTCGAGCACCAGCAGGTCCGGCCGGCCGACCAGTGCGCAGGCCAGCGAGACCCGGGCGCGCTGCCCACCGGAGAGGTTGGCGCAGTAATCGCCGTGATGCTTCTGCAGATCCACCGCCTCGATCGCGTCGTCCGCGTCGCGGGCGTCGGCCCCGGCAAGGGCGGCGAAGTACCGCACGTTGTCGATCACCCGCAGGTCGTCGTAGATGGTGGCCTGTTGCGGCATGTAGCCGACCAGGCGGCGAAGCACGGGGGAGCCGGCCGGGCTGCCCAGCACCTCGACCCGGCCGTCGGTGATGAGCTGGGTCCCCACGATGCAGCGCATCAGCGTGGTCTTTCCGCAGCCAGACGGCCCGAGCAGGCCAGTGATGGTGCCCGGGGCGATCCGCACCGAGAGGTCGTGCAGCACCGGCCGCTTACCGCGTACCACCCGCAGGTGATCGATCGCGACGGCCGGACCCGAACCCCAGAATTCATCACGCGATGAAATCATCATGTGATGAATAATCGGCCCGGCACGACGCCGTGTCAAGAGCCGCCGGGGGGCAAGGCAGAATCTCCGAGCGTGAGTGCTGGCCGGCTTGCCGTGGACCCGCTCGCGGCTGCCCAGCGGTTGCTCGGCGCCACCCTCACCTGCCGCGGGGTTGACGCGACGATCGTCGAAGTCGAGGCCTACGGCGGGGTGCCGGACGGCCCGTGGCCGGACCCGGCGGCACATTCCTACCGCGGTCCCACCGCCCGCAACACGGTGATGTTCGGCCCGCCCGGGCACCTGTACACCTACCGCAGCTATGGCATGCACATCTGCGCCAACGTGGTCTGCGGTCCGGACGGGACGGCCGCCGCGGTGCTGCTGCGGGCCGCGGTGGTGGACCGGGGCGAGCCGCTGGCCCGAGCCCGCCGCGGTGTGGCGGTGCCCGACGTGGCGCTGGCGCGGGGCCCGGGAAATCTCTGCTCGGCGCTCGGAATCACTATGGAAGACAACGGAATTGACTTGTTCGACCCGGGCAGTCCGGTCCGGCTGCGGTTCGGCGGGCCGGTTACGGCACAGGCCGGACCGCGGGTCGGAGTCAGCCAGGCAGCCGACCGACCGTGGCGGCTGTGGGCGCCCGGAACGTCCGAGGTTTCGGCGTACCGACGCAGCCCGCGGGCACCGGCGCCGGGCGCCTCGGACTGATCCGGGAAAATCGACCCATGCCGACGACGATTCTCGACGAGCTGAACTGGCGCGGACTCATCGCCCAGTCCACTGACCTGGATGCACTGACCGCTGCGGTGCAGGGCGGGCCGATCACGGTTTACGCCGGATTCGACCCGACGGCGCCCAGCCTGCACGCCGGGAACCTGGTGCCGCTGCTGGCGCTGCGCCGATTCCAGCGGGCCGGGCACCGGCCCATCGTGCTGGCCGGCGGGGCCACCGGGCTGATCGGCGACCCCCGGGACAGCGGCGAGCGCACCCTGAACACTGCCGACACGGTGGCCGAGTGGTCCGAGCGGATCCGCGGGCAACTGGAGCGCTTCGTCGATTTCGGCGACGGCCCGACCGGTGCGGTGGTGGTGAACAACCTGGATTGGACCGCGCCGCTGTCGGCGGTGGAATTCCTGCGTGACGTGGGCAAACACTTTTCCGTCAACGTGATGCTGGACCGCGACACCATCCGGCGCCGACTCGATGAGGGGATCTCCTACACCGAGTTCAGCTACATGCTCCTGCAGGCCAACGATTATGTGCAGCTGCAGCAGCGGTACGGATGTTCGCTGCAGCTCGGCGGCTCGGACCAGTGGGGCAACATCATCGCCGGGGTCCGGTTGGTACGCCAGAAACTGGGCGCGACCGTGCACGCGTTGACCGTGCCGCTGGTCACCGCCGCCGACGGCACCAAGTTCGGCAAGTCCACCGGCGGCGGCAGTCTGTGGCTGGACCCGGAGATGACCAGCCCGTACGCCTGGTACCAGTACTTTTTCAACACCGCCGACGCCGACGTGATCCGCTACCTGCGCTGGTTCACCTTCCTGTCGGCCGAGGAGCTGGCCGCGTTGGAAGCGGCGACCGCGGAGCGCCCGCATGAGCGCGCCGCCCAGCGCACCCTGGCCCGGGAGTTCACCACCCTGGTGCACGGGGAAGCGGCGACCGAGGCGGTGGAGTTGGCCAGCCAGGCGCTGTTCGGCCGGGGCGAGCTGACCCGATTGGACGAATCCACCCTGACGGCGGCACTGCAGGAGACCTCGGTGGCGCAGCTGGAGCCCGGCGCCGCCGACGGAATTGTCGACCTTTTGGTCGCCACCGGTCTGTCGGCAAGTCGGGGCGCGGCCCGGCGCACTGTCGGCGAGGGCGGCGTGTCGGTGAACAACGTTCGCGTCGACAGCGAGGAATGGACACCGCAGCCCGAGAATTTCCTGCATGGCCGGTGGTTGGTGTTGCGCCGCGGCAAGCGCAACGTGGCGGGTATTGAGCGGGTCTCGTGAGGGACCGTCGGCACAGGTTGATCTTGAAATATCGGCCTGACCAGCGGATTTGACTCTAAGATTCCCCTCGCGTAACTTAATCCACGTCGCAGGGAGCGCCGGAAACGGAAGCCCCAGAGACGCCCCGGAGAGATTCGAGAGAATCACGACGGATTCTGACTGTCCGCATGGCCTGCAAGCGGTTAAACACCGCGGGTAGGTTGCGCGCTCAGTCGGGCGTGTTGTTTGAGAACTCAATAGTGTGTTTGGTGGTTTTTGTTTGTTGTTGTTTTTGCCATGCCTTTGGCGCCCCGTGTTGGGGGTGTGGCGTTTTTTTGATGTCAGTTTTTGACTGATGTTTTGGGATTGTTTCCAAATGGTTTTTGTTTGGAGAGTTTGATCCTGGCTCAGGACGAACGCTGGCGGCGTGCTTAACACATGCAAGTCGAACGGAAAGGCCCTTTCGGGGGTACTCGAGTGGCGAACGGGTGAGTAACACGTGGGTGATCTGCCCTGCACTTTGGGATAAGCCTGGGAAACTGGGTCTAATACCGAATAGGACCACGCGCTTCATGGTGTGTGGTGGAAAGCTTTTGCGGTGTGGGATGGGCCCGCGGCCTATCAGCTTGTTGGTGGGGTAATGGCCTACCAAGGCGACGACGGGTAGCCGGCCTGAGAGGGTGTCCGGCCACACTGGGACTGAGATACGGCCCAGACTCCTACGGGAGGCAGCAGTGGGGAATATTGCACAATGGGCGCAAGCCTGATGCAGCGACGCCGCGTGGGGGATGACGGCCTTCGGGTTGTAAACCTCTTTCAGTATCGGCGAAGCTCCA